>NZ_JBEXSJ010000020.1:0-157923 GCF_040613535.1 Kribbella sp. NPDC006257 | reverse complement strand
CAACTCTCCTCACCCCCCTCACCGCACCCCCCCCCGGTGGAGAGGCGGCGGCCTCCGCCTCAGCGGTGGTGGAGGGGGCGGGCGCCCCCGCGCCGCCCGCCGCACGCCGGGCGGCTTCGCCGGCCCTGTCCGCTGGTGCGGTGGGAGTGGCGCTCGCCGAGCGGAAGGTTTTGCGGGGGAAAGGGTTTGGGAATGTGGTGTTGGTGGCGGGGGTGAACGGGGTTCCTGAGTTGAGTGAGGTGGGGCGGCGGGGGCAGCCGCCGTATGAGGTGGTGGGGTTGGGGGAGTTGGCGGGGAAGGCTGAGCCGTTGACGGATGCTGAGGGGTTCGCCTCGCCGGCGGCTCCGGCGGGGACCTTCGGGAGAAGCTGACAGGGGGCTGTCAGCTTCTGCCTTTCGGGGCGGCAGAGAGGGCCGACGGCGGGGTAGTTTTGCTCGGTGTCCTCAGCCAAGGTCTCCGAGCTGCGCTACTACCCGGTGAAGGGCCTGGCCGGGGTTTCGGTCGAGCAGGCCGTGGTGACGCCGACCGGCCTCCTGCACGACCGCGTCTTCATGCTGGTCAACCCCGACGGCACCTTCATGAGCCAGCGCACAGTCCCCGCGATGGCCCCGCTCCGAGTCTCCATCGAGGGCGACAACCTAAACCTCTCCGCCGACGGATCCGAAGACCTCGCAGTACCGATCCAGTACGACGGTAAGCGGCGCGACGTGAGCCTCTTCAACCACTGGTTCGGCGACGCCATCATCCAGGACCCGGCTGCCGACGCCTGGTTCTCCGAGCGCCTCGAGCGTCCGACCGCGCTGGTCCGGGTGACGCCCGAACACGACCGACCCGGCTGGGGCGTACACAAAGGCCAGACCGGCTTCGGTGACGCCCACGCGCTGATGATCACCTCGCACGCGTCACTCGACGGCCTGAACGCACGGATCGTCGAGCGCGGCGGCGACGCGATCCCGATGAACCGCTTCCGCCCGAACCTCGTAATCGCGGGTTGGGACGAGCCGCACACCGAGGACCGGGTGCTGCGGGCGTCGGCAGGCGAACTCGAGTTAGGCTACGCCTGCCGTTCGATCCGGTGCGCCGTGCCGACGGTCGACCAAGCCACAGGCCAGAAGACGGGCCCGGAGCCGACCCGCACACTCGCGTCGTACCGGCGGCAACCCGACTACGGCGGCGGCGTGAGCTTCGGGATGAAGGCGTCCGTGCTCAGCCCCGGCACGATCCGGGTCGGCGATGAGATCTTGGTACACGATTGGTTGCCGGACGGTCCTGACCCGGCGCCGCTGACTCGATAACCTGCGAGCGTGCGTCTGCTGCTCACCCTTTCCTTGCTCTCAGCACCTTTAACCGTTGCTACCAGCAATGAAGAACCCCTGCGGTACGACGTGCAGCTGGCCACCGATGCGGCCGGCGTCAGCTGGACCGGCCGCGAGCAGGTGACCTTCACCAACACCTCGTCGGCGCCGCTGCCCGAGATCTACCTCCGGTTGTGGGGAAACGCCTGGGACGGCTGCACCTCGTCGCCCGTCAAGGTGACCCACTTCTCCGGTGGCACACCCGGTACGCCGACCGTCGCGTGCACCGCCTTGCGGGTGACCCTCGCCAAACCGGTTGCCCCGGGCAAACAGTCGTCGGTCGCCTTCGAACTCACCGTCACCGCACCGAGCCGGGCCGAGAAGTTCGGCCGCTCAGGGGCCTACAACTACTTCGGCAACGCGTTGCCGGTGCTCGCCCATCGCGACGCGGCCGGCTGGCATCTCGAACCGGATGTCGGGATCGGCGAGAGCTACTACGCAGCGGCCGCCGACTTCGCCGTACGGCTGAATCACCCTGCGAGCCTGCAGGTGCCGGCGACCGGAACGCAGTCGGGCGGCCTGATCACCGCCAAGCAGGTCCGCGACTTCGCTTGGGCCGCTGGGCCGTTCGAACATTCCGAGGTGACCTCACCCGGTGGGGTGAAGGTCCGAACGTGGTGGACCTCCGTCGTGACCGCGGGTGCCGTCGCCGCCGCGAGGACGGATGCGGTCGCGGCGGTCGACGACTTCGGCCGGCGGTTCGGGACCTACCCGTACGGCGAGCTCGATCTCGTCCTGAACGACAAATGGGGCGCGTTCAGCGGCATGGAGTATCCCGGCTTCGTGCTGCTCGTCGCCCCGCCGTACGGAGAGAGCGCCGCCGTCCACGAGGTGGCGCACCAATGGTGGTACGGCATCGTCGGGAACAACGAGTACGCCGATCCGTGGCTGGACGAGTCGTTCGCCGTCTACTCCACCGACCGTTTCGCCGGTGACACCAAGCCCGGTTGCTGGCCGGGCGACCTCGGCACATCGTTCACCAACTCGATGGCCTTCTGGAAGACCCACCCGAACAGCTACGGCACCTACGTCTACACGTACGGCGCGTGCATGCTCCACGATCTCGAACGCCTGCTGGGCAGCACCGCGATGAGCGCGATGCTGCGGACCTACGTGCACGACCATTGGTACGGCATCTCCACTCCAGCAGCCTTCAAGCGTGCCGCCCAGTCGGCCACAGCCGTCGACCTGACAACCTTCTGGGCGACTCACACGCGCTAGAGATCCAGGGCGACGCCGGGGACCGGGAGGCGGAGACGATCGGCCAGGTTGGCGGTGGTGAAGGCTTTGGCCAGCAGCTCAGGACCTTCGGTGAAGTGCGCCCAGCCTTCGGTGTGCACCGGCACGATCGTGGCCGGCGCCAGCACGCGGGCTGCTTCGACGGCCTCCTCGGAGGTCAGCGTGAGTGTGGCGTCCAGCAGCGGAGTCCGAGCGGCCCCGGCGAACAGGAGCGCAACGTCGACCGTGCCACCTGGCACGCTGCCGGCTTGGAGCCGGTCGGCCAGTTCCTTCACGAGGTCGACCGAGGCGTTGTCGCCGGAGACGTAGACGGTCGGGAGTCCGTCGCCGGTCAGCAGGAAGCCGGTGACGATGCCGGTCTTGGGTTCGCAGCCCTCCGGACCATGCCGCGCGGGCAGGCCAGTGACCGTGAGTACGCCGCCACCGGGCCGCGGCACGTCGATAGATTCCCAGTTGGCCAGACCGCGGACGCCGGGGATCCGTTCGGCCGCATCCGTGGTCGAGAGAACCAGCGGAACCGTCGCCAGCAGCTCCCGGCCCAGGTCGTCCAGGTTGTCCTTGTGCTGATCGTGCGAGAGCAGCACGGCATCGATCGGCCCGAGCTCGGCCGGCTCCAGCGCCGGCCCGGTCAGCTTGGTCATCACCCGCCCGGGCAACTGGTAGTCCCGGGGCTGGTCGAAGGCAGGATCGGTCAGCAACGAGAGGCCGCCGAGCGTGATCAAGGCGGTCGGCCCGCCGACATGAGTGATTTTCATGGCTTCATCCTGCAAGGCCCGCGGCGAGCTCACCATTGGCCCGAGGGACACACTTCCCTAAGATCGGGCCATGCGTTCGGTAGCGGTTCTCGCGTTCGACGGGATGAGCCCGTTCCACCTCTCGGTGCCTTGCCTGGTGCTGGGCGACCGGCTCGGCGACGCCCAGTACGACGTACAGGTATGTGCCGAGCAGCCGGGTCGGCTCGGCACCAACGCAGGGTTCGGCCTGTACGTCGAGCAGGGGCTGGCCGTGATGGACCGTGCGGATGTGGTGATCCTGCCGAGCTGGGATCCGGACGTGGAGCCGTCCGACCGCCTGGTCGAGGCGATCCGGGCCGCGCATGGGCGAGGTGCGACCGTGGTCGGTCTGTGCCTCGGGGCGTTCCTGGTCGCGGCGAGCGGGATCGCGGCCGGGCGCGAGGTGGTGACGCACTGGCGCTGGGCGGATCGGCTCGCCGCGCGGTACCCGGACCTCGACGTACGGGCCGACGTGCTCTGGTCCGACGTCGGCGATCTGCTGACCTCGGCCGGTACGGCGGCGTCGCTGGACTGCTGTCTGCATCTGGTTCGCACCCACCACGGCGTGGAGTTCGCGGAGCAGTTGGCCCGGACGATCGTGGTTGCGCCGTACCGGAGCGGATCGCAGGCGCAGTACATCCCGGTCCCGCTGCCGCCAGATCCCACCGACGACGTGATCGAGCGCGCGATGGTGTGGGCCAGGGCCCGGCTGGATCAACCGATCTCGCTGGACGAATGGGCGGCCGCGGTGGCGCTGTCCCGGCGGACCTTCACCCGGCAGTTCCGGGCCAGGACCGGGAACAGCGGGCAGGCCTGGTTGCTCCGCCAGCGACTGGATCGCGCGCGGCTGCTGCTGGAGACCACCGATCACCCGATCGAGTGGATCGCGACCGAGAGCGGCTTCGGCAGCAGCGCCGCACTGCGGCACCACTTCCATCTGCTCCTCGGCACTACGCCCCAGCGGCACCGACAAGAGTTCGCGGCGAGCTAGAGGAGGAAGAGGAGGTGCAGAGCGTGGGCGGCCCGGCCGGGGCTCGCGGCGGGCTAGAGGAGAAGCAGCAGGGTGTAGAGGGCCGGGGCCGCGAAGGTGATCAGGAGGATCCAGGCCATCATCTTGTGGCCGGGTTTGGCGCCGTCCAGAGACGAGGCGAAGTGGACCACCGCGCCCTCCTCGGTGTGCCGGCTGAGGCCGACCCGGCGGGCGTCTTCCGGCCGGGGATCGGGGCGCTCGTCGGCCAGCGCGTCCGGCGGGATGCCGTAGAGCGCAGGTCTGGCCGCATCGAGATCGTCCCGCTCGCCAAACATCCGGCCTCCCGCAAGGTGGATGGAACTTCACCCCATGGTCGCACCAAACACCACAACAGCGGCCCGATCTCGCCGAGCCGCTGTTATTGGTAATCGACCCGCTACTGGAAGTCAGCCACCCAAGCAACCCGGGTGCGGTCACTGCAGAAGATGACGACGCTGCAGCTCCTGTAGTCCTTGGTGTCTCGGCCAACGCCCAACTCGTGCAGACTGCAGTCGAACAGCGTGCCGGAGTTCTCGTTCTTCAGCTCGTCGAATGCGCCCTGCGCAGACATGTCGTCGCCGACGGCCGCAGCCTCTGATCCACTGGAGCTGGAGTCGTTGTTCTTGGCGCGGCTGTCAGCCTCGTTGCCGGCGTTGCCGCTCAGGTTGCTGTTGCGGTTGAGCGGCGCGCAGCCGTGCTGAACTCGCGCGTCGTCGATCAGCGAGAACAGTTGCTGCTCGTCGCCGTCCATGCTGCCGTCGTCGGCCGGTGGTTGGCTCGTCGGCGGCTTGCTGGGTACCGACGTCGGCTTCGGCCCGTGGGAGGCGGCCGTGCGGGTCGGTTGGCCCGGCGTGTCCGGGTCGCCCGGGCGGTCGGTCGGCACGGTGGTCGGGTGGTCCGACGGCGTGGTCGTCGGGTCGTCGCCCGGCGTCGGCGTGGCGGTCGGCGTACGGGTCGGCTTGGTCGCCGTCGCGCCCGGTGTGGGCTTGACCGACGGCGTGCTGCTGGTCGCCACGACCGGTTCGTTCGAGGCGTCGGGGTAGGTGTCGTCGTCGCGGGTGACGTACGGGATCGACGCGTCCGCCTGGTCCGACTGCGGTTCGTGCAGCAGGATCCAGGAGATCGGGGTGATCACCAGCATCACGGTGCCGATCGCGACCATCGTCCGCTTGACGCGGGAGGGCGATTCGGCGGCCCTGCGACCGCGCCGGGCACGGCTTGCACCGGGTTCTGACATTGTCTGCTGTTCCCTTCACGGTCGCCTCCCCCGAGGCGAAGAGGTCAGTTCCGGCCGAAGTCCTGCACCCAGCTACCCGGTCCCCATTCGGGCTTCACCTGACCCGGGTCGTACCCGATGCCGATCTTGGTGAACCTGCAGTTCAGGATGTTGGCCCGGTGCCCGTCGCTGTTCATCCAGGCGTTGAACACCTTCTGGGCGGTGCTGTAGCCGGCCGCGATGTTCTCGCCCCAGCCCGAGCCGCGCCAGCCGGCCGCGGCCATCCGGTCACCCGGGTCCTGGCCGTCCGGGTTCGTGTGGTCCATGTAGTGCCGGCGGACCATGTCCGACGCATGACTGCCGGCCGCCTCGACCAGGCTGTCGTCCAGCGACAGCGGGCCACAGCCCTGGTTGCGCCGGGCCGCGTTGGTGAGGTCGAGCACCTCGCGCTCGGTGGAGCTGGTGCCACCGCCACCGGGCGGCGGAGGCGGCGGCTCGTCCGGGGTCTTGGTGGTCGTCGGTGTCTTCGTGGGTGTCTTGGTCGGCGGCTTCGGGTACGTCGTCTTGCCGCCGCCGGTCGCCGTGCGCGGCGCGGCCGGCGTGACGGTCACCGTCGTCACCTCACCGGGCGTCGACGGTCCGCCGCTCGGTGTGTTGCTCGCGGTCGACTCGGCCGACCCGAGCTGCGGCGTACCGGTCGGGGTGATCGTGGTGACGACGCCGTTCGGCAGCGTCGCGGTGACGGTGACCTTCTTGCCGGGCTGCTTGCTCGCGGCCGTGCTGGTGTCGTCGACCGCGGCCGGGCCGGCGTTGTCCTGGGAGATGTTCAGGACCTTGGTGTCGTCGGCGACGGCGGAACCGTCGTGCTTGCTGACAAGCCAGACCACCGGTCCGATGGCCAGCAACACCGACAGCGCGCTGACGATCGGGCCGATCAGGCCGCTGCGCTTCTTCGGCGCAGCTCGTCTGCCGCGGTGTCGCCCAGGGGTTGGCGATTCCGTCATGGGTGGGCGAGTCCTCTTCAGTTTCGTCGTACCGGAAGTCCGTCGTTCCCGTGCGTTCGTTGCCAGGCCCCCCTGGTTACCGAACAGTGACCCTAACCGATCGGCAAGGTCACTGTTACAGATGTGTGAACTGTCTTAACGATTGCCGAACGTTGAACCAGGCAAAGGCGTTGAACCAGGGAGAGGGTCAGCCGCCGAAGTCCTGGACCCAGCTGCCGTTGCCCCAGTCGGGCTTGACCTGGCCGCTGTCGTAGCCGATACCGATCATCGTGTAGGAGCAGTTGAGAATGTTGCGGCGGTGTCCCTCGCTGTGCATCCAGCCGTCCACCACGGCCGCCGCGGTGCTGTAGCCGACGGCGATGTTCTCGGCCATCGAGCCGCCCTTGAAGCCGGCGGCCTTCATCCGGTCGAACGGGCTGCGGCCGTCCTGGCTGTTGTGGTCGAAGTAGTGGTGCACGACCATGTCGGTCGCGTGCAGGTCGGCGGCGCGGGTGAGTGCGCTGTTGGTGCGCAGCGGACCGCAGCCTGCCTTGGCGCGCTCGTTGTTCGTGAGCTGCAGGACCTGGGCTTCCTTGGAACCGCTCGGTGCCGGCGGTTTCGTGGTGGGCTTCGTCGTCGGGGTCGGCGTCTTGGTGTGCGTAGGCGTCGGCTTGGGAGTGCGGGTCGCGTTCCGGCTCGGTGCCGTGGTGGAGCGTGTCGGCGTCGGCGTCGCACTGGGTTTCTTGCTCGGCGTCTTCGACGGTGTGTTGCTGGGCGTCGCGGTCGGAGCCGGCGTCGTGTCGTCGACCGGGGGAGTGGACACCTCGTCGGTCACGACGGTGAGCGGATCGTGCTGACCGGTCGCGACTGGGTCCTTGGTGTCACGGGTCACGTACCAGCCGCCGGCGATCACCAGGCTCAGCACGGCCAAAGCTCCGATGATCGGCGCGACCACGCCGCGCTTGCGCCGCCGATGACCTCTGGGCTCGTCGCGGTCGTAGTCGTCGGGGCCCAGGTTCGAAGGAACAAAGGGGTTCTGGTCGTTGGGCGGGTTCGTCACGCGAGGGACCGTAGCGGATCCGATCGGCGACCACGACCCTTCATGCGAACCTGAACTCGGCATTGACAAACCTTTGACGTAGCGCGGATCACGTACTGTGCCGGTCCGGAATACGATGAGGAGTTGCTGTGCGCCTTGTCGTTGGTGCAGGACCGGTCGGTACGGCGGTCGCGGAATCCCTTGCTGAGCAGGGCGTACGAGAAGTGGCCGACGCTCGGCGAGTCATTGATCAAGACCGCCAGCGGCGCGCTGCTGCTCACCACGGGCAAGCTCTCCGCGTACGGCGTACCCACTCATCCGATGACCGAGCAGGACGAGGACCCGGTCGGCACTGATGAAGCTCTGCGGGAGACCGTCACCCACCTGAAATGGGCGGTCTAGGCAGAGCGGGCGATCACGATGTCGGCGATGACCTTCCAGCCGAGGCTGCGGTAGAGCCGCAGGCCGTCGATCGAGGCGATCAGGATGCCGCGCTTGGCGCCTTGGGCCGCCGCGGTCTCGACCAGCGAGGCCATCACCGCGCTGCCCAGACCGCGTCTTCGGTGCGCCGGATCGGTCTCGATCCGGTCCGCGACCGCGTCCTCGCCGACCACCGCCATCCGCCCGCTCGACACCACCCCGCCGTGCAGGGTGGCCCGGGTGATGATCAGGTCGTCCTCGATCTCGGTGCGCAGCGTATACCGCTCGTTGACCGTCAGCGCGGGTTGCTCGGACAGCTGGATGGTCATCAGCCAGTCCTGTTCGCGCTGCACCTCCAGCCCGAGGTCCTCGAGCTGGTCGACCCGGGCCTCGCGGTCGTCGGTGGCCAGCGTGATCCAGCCGGCGCCCCGGCCACCCCCGGCGTTCAGGGCCAGCTCGGCCGCCCGCTCCACCCGCTCGGGTTTGTCGTCGGCGTCCAGTACGACGTACTCCATGGCGCGGTTCTCCTCACCCGCGCGCACGGTCAGGATCCCGTCGTTGTCGTCGTCGACCTTGGTCCAGCCCCGCGATACAGACCACCCGGCCTGCCAGCGGCGGACGAGTTCCTCACGATCTCTCACTCGTCGATTCAACCAGTCAGAACGTCGCACGGCGAGGGGAACAGGTGTCGGATGACACCGATTCGTCGCATTGTGCGACGAAGTGGGGGTACGGATCGTTGCCATACCCTCACTTTGTGTGCTCTTCGCGCAGGAGATCGAAGCAGAGCAGGTTGTCGTAGGACCCGTCCCGGCGTGGGCTCGCGGCACGCGCCGTACCGGTCAGGGTGAAGCCGTTCGCGACGGCGACCCGGGCAGAGGCAGTGTTGCCTTCGGCAGCGAACAGCATCAGCCGGCGCCGGCCGAGGCCGCCCTCCTCGATCGGCGTGAACGCGTGCTTCGCCGCGAGCCCGACAGCAGCGGACATCACACCGCGCCCCCGTGCGTCCGGGTGCGCCCAGTAGCCGACCTCGCCGACCGTCGCGTCGATCCGGTTCTTCAGGTCGAACACGCTGACGTTGCCGAGCAGGTCGTCGGTGACCGGATCGGCGATCGCCCAGGAGACTCCTTCGCCGCTCGCGAGGTTCTCCAGCCGGCTCTCGATGAAGCCTTCGGCGTCCTCCAGCTGGTACGGCGACGGCATCCCGGCCAGCCAGTGCTGGGTCCGCTCGTCGTTGCACGCCTCCATCACCCGCTTGGCATCCGAACCGCGCATCGCGCGCAACCGCAGCCCGTCACCCTCGAGCGTCGGCCTCTGCCACCAGTTCCCGGCCGGCTCGGCGGCATCGTCGCGACTCCGGGTGGCGATCCACTCGTCCTTCCGTACGCCGCGCGCGAAGCCGCCGTCGGGAACCTTCACCAGGCCGCGGAACCCCGCCTTCCAGGCGACCCGGCGCGAACCCCAGTTGCCGACGTAGGCGCGCCAGATCACCCGGGTCCAGCCCTGCTGCTCGAACGCGTAGCCGACGGCGAGGTTGAGCGCCCGCGTCATCACCCCGCGACCGCGGGCCCACGGCGCCACCGCGAACCCGACCTCACCGACACCGCCGCCGGTCGGGCGCAGGTCGATCGTGCCGGCGTACCGGCCGTCGTACTCGATCGCCCAGCCCCAGGAACTGCCGTCGCGCCAGCCCTGTGGGATGAACTCGGTCAGGTAGTGGACCGCGTTCTCCCGCTCGTACGGCACCGGGATGGTGGTCCAGCGCTGCATCTCCGGGTCCTGGCAGACCTCGTACGCCGGGTCCACGTCGTCGCTCGTGTGCGCCCGCAACGTGACCACGTCATCACGCAGTACCGGAACATCCTCAGGGAATCGCATACCCCAGCCTCCCAAGCCCCACGCCGGGCGGCAATCACATTTCCGCTGCACACCACATAAACTGCCCCTCCCTCCGCCTTCCTTCGCTTCGCTTTCCTTCCCTTACACCACACAAACGAACGTTTTCGCACTGCTTTCCTGGACATCAACCTTTAGGCTGTGACTGTGAGTGCAGCTGGTAGTGCCGAAGCGTCCCGCGGCCGGGGCGGTCAGCTCGCTGCCCAGCGGCAGGCGACGATCGTTGCCGAGGTCAACAGCAGGGGTGCGATCACCGTCGCCGAACTGGTCGAGCGGTTCGGCGTCTCGGACATGACGATCCGCCGCGACCTGGACGCGCTCGACTCCAGCGGCCTGCTGCACAAGGTGCACGGCGGCGCCACCTCGGTCGGCCTGCGCAGTGCGCACGAGCCCGGCTTCGACGCCAAGCTCACCCAGGAGTCGGCCGCCAAGCACGCGATCGCCGCCGAAGCCGCCCGCCGGGTGCAACCTGACAGCGCGATCGGGATCGGCGCCGGCACCACGACGTACGCGCTGGCCCGGCAACTGCTGCGGGTCGAGAACCTCACCGTGGTGACGAACTCGGCCCGGATCGCCGACGTGTTCCACGGCAACGGCCGGTCGGACCGGACCGTCGTCCTGATCGGCGGCATCCGTACGCCGTCGGACGCGCTGGTCGGCCCGATCGCCACCGCAGCCCTGCAGTCGCTGCATCTCGACCTGCTGTTCCTCGGCGCGCACGGCGTCGACGCCGAACACGGCCTGAGTACGCCGAACCTGATGGAGGCCGAGACCAACCGCTCCTTCATCGCTGCCAGCCGCGAGGTGATCGTCGTCGCCGACCACACCAAGTGGGGCACGGTCGGCCTGAGCACCTTCGCCGGCTGGGGCGACCTCGACGTCGTCGTCACCGACTCCGGCCTGTCCACCGCAGCCCGCAAAGCCATGCGCGACACCAACTGCGACCTCGTCATCGCCTCCTGAACCGAGGCTGTCAGCTCAGGCGGGAGGCTCCCGGTGAGGGGGTGGCGGCGAGTGAGCTTGGCGGGGTGAAGTCGTTCTCGGCGAAGGCTTTCTCGATTGCGGCGAGGGTCGCGTCGGCAGCGTCCGCCTCGACCAGCGCGATGATGCAGCCGCCGAAACCGCCGCCGGTCATCCGGGCACCGAGTGCGCCTGCGGCGAGGGCAGCATCGACTGCCACGTCCAGCTCGGGCACGGTGATCTCGAAGTCGTCGCGCAACGACACATGCGACGCGGTGAACAACGGACCCACATCGCGCAACCGGCCCGCGTGCATCAGCTCGACGGCTTCCTCGACCCGGCGGATCTCGGTCACCACGTGCCGCACCCGACGGCGTACGACGTCGTCGGGCAACTGCGCCAGCGCCTCGTCCAGCTTGCCGAATTCGACCGACCGCAGAGCCGGTACGCCGAGCTCGGCCGCGGCCTGCTCGCAGCTCTTCCGGCGCGCCGCGTATTCACCGTCGACATGCCGGTGCGGTGCCTTCACATCGACCACCAGCAAGGCGAGTCCGTCGGCTGCCGGATCGAAGGGGATCTGATCGGTCGACATCGCGCGGATGTCGAAGTACAGGGCATGGCCGGCGGTGCAGCACATCGACGCCATCTGGTCCATCAGGCCGACCGGCGCACCGACGTACTGGTTCTCCGCCTTCTGCGCGAGCCGGGCGACCTCGCCGGGGTCGACGTCGATGCCGCGCAATCCCAGCAGGGCAACGGAGGTGGCGCACAGCAGGGCGGCCGAGGAGGACAGGCCGGCGCCCGTCGGCAGGTCGGAATCGACCAGCAGGTTCGCACCGCCGATCGGGTAGCCGGACTCACGCAGTATCCAGGCAGCGCCTGCCGGGTACGCCGCCCAGCCGTCCACCGAGCCAGGTGACAACTCGTCGAGCGCGAACTCGATGATGCCGTCCTGCCCGCTCGTCGCCACCGCGAACCGGCCGTCGGTCCGGGCCGCCGCGGTCACCACGATCTGGTTCGGCAACGCGATCGGCATCACCAACCCGTCGTTGTAGTCGGTGTGCTCCCCGATCAGGTTCACCCGCCCCGGCGCCCGCCAGGAACCCTCGGGCTGACTACCGAAAACAGTTGAAAAGCTGGTCATGAGGCCTCCTGGCCTGGACTGAGGAGTGGAGGGAGCGAAGCGACCGGAGGGACGAGGGAAGGACGGGAGTTAAGCCTCATGACCCGCCGAGCCGGAGGCGAGGCCAAAAGCACTGCCGTAAATCTCCGCGAACTTGCTCACGAACCGACCTTTCGCAATGTCTCGGCCACGTCTTCGGGCTTGGTGTCGGAGATGAAAGCACCCATCCCGGATTCGGAGCCGGCCAGGTACTTGATCTTGTCCTTCGTACGTCGGATCGACAGCACCTCGAGGTGCAGGTAGCCGAGTTCGCGGTCGATCCGGACCGGGGCCTGGTGCCAGGCGGCGATGTAGGGGAGCGGGTCGCCGTACAGGCCGTCCAGCCGGCGCAGGACGTCGAGATACAGCTCGGCGAAGTCGTCGCGCTCGGGGCCGGAGAGTTCGGAGAGGTCGGCGACCTGGCGGTGCGGGTAGAGGTGCACCTCGACCGGCCAGCGGGCCGCCTCGGGGACGAAGGCGGTCCAGTTGTCGTTCTCGGCGACGACCCGGGTGCCTTCCTTCCGCTCGGCGGCCAGGATGTCGGCGAAGAGGTTGCTCCCGGCAACTTCCTGGTGCTCGCGGGCACGGGCCATCAGGGTCTTGATCCGGGGCGGCAGGTAGGGGTACGCGTAGATCTGGCCGTGCGGGTGGCTCAGCGTCACCCCGATCTCCTCGCCGCGGTTCTCGAACGGGAAGACGTGCTCGACGTCCGGCCGGGCGCTCAGTTCCGCGGTCCGGTCGGCCCAGGCTTCGACCACCAGCCGGGCCTGGCCCTGGGACAGGTCGGTGAACGACTTGTTGTGGTCGCTGGTGAAGCAGACCACCTCGCACCGGCCGGGTCCGGAGAACGACGGGAAGCGGTTCTCGAAGACGGCCACGTTGTAGTCGTGGTCGGGGATCTCGGTCGGGTTCTCCGGCTTGCTGGCGTCCAGCGGGCACTGGTTGGCGGGCGGGTGGTAGGTCCGGGTGTTGCGGTGCGTGGCGTAGGCGATCACGTCACCGGTCAGCGGGTCGGTCCGGAACTCGGCCTGCGGCTTCGGCTCCGGCAGCCCGCGGGTGTCCTCGCGGGGCACCCGGACCGGGGCGTCGGCCGGGTCGTAGTAGATCAGTTCCCGGCCGTCGGACAGTTTGGTGTCCGTCCGTCGCGCACCACGAATCGTCATGGAATGATCATAAACCAACAGATTCAAACATGCACCAAAGAACCCCGGGCCGGTACGCTTGATCGATGGACAGCGCCCAACCATCGCGTCCTCTCACCGGTCAACGGAGAGGGCGCGCGATCTACCAGCCATGAACGAGACCGTTCTCAACATCGTTCTGATCTTTGTCTTCGTGCTGATCGGCGGCGTCTTCGCGGCCGCCGAGATGGCCCTGGTCTCCCTGCGGGAGAGCCAGCTCAAGTCGATCGCCCAGCGCGGCAGACGCGGCGAGACGGTGGCCCGGGTGGCCGCCAACCCGAACCGGTTCCTGTCCGCGGTGCAGATCGGCGTCACCTTGATGGGGTTCCTGTCCGCCGCCTTCGGTGGCGCGACGCTGGCCGACGGGTTGTCGCCGAAGCTGCAGCAGCTCGGCCTGCCCGAGTCGGTCGCGGACACCGTCGCGCTGATCCTGATCACGATCGCGATCTCCTACGTGTCGATCGTGATCGGTGAGCTGGCGGCCAAGCGGCTCGCCCTGCAGCGGGCGGAGACGTTCGCGCTCGGCCTGGCGCCACTGGTGGACCGGATCGCCTCGATCGCCCGGCCGGTGATCTGGTTGCTGTCGCGGTCGACCGACCTGGTGGTCCGCGCGCTCGGCGGCGACCCGAACGCGAACCGCGAGGTGATGTCCGACGAGGAGCTCCGCGACCTGGTCTCGGCGCACGAGTCGCTCGGCGAGGAGGAGCGCCGGATCGTGGACGACGTCTTCGAGGCCGGCGGCCGGCAGTTGCGCGAGTTGATGCTGCCGCGGACCGAGGTGGACTTCGTCGACGCGGAGATGCCGGCGTACAAGGCGGTCAAGTTCGCGGCCGAACGGCCGCACTCGCGCTATCCGGTGATGAACGGCTCGGCCGACGACATCGTCGGGTTCGTGCACGTGCGGGACCTGTTCGATCCGGCGGTCGCCTCGCGGTCGGTCCGGGTCGGCGACCTGGCGCGCGACGTACTGATGCTGCCGGACACCGCGAAGCTGCTGCCGACGCTGACCGAGATGCGCCGCCGGAGTACCCACCTGGCGATCGTGCTCGACGAGTACGGCGGCACGGCGGGCATCGTCACGATGGAGGACCTGGTCGAGGAGCTGATCGGCGACATCAAGGACGAGTACGACGACGATTCGACCGAGACGACCCGGCTGCGCGGCGGCGACATCGAGGTCGACGGGCTGCTCAACCTGGACGACTTCGCCGACGAGACCGGGGTGGAGCTGCCCGACGGCCCGTACGAGACGGTCGCCGGCTTCCTCGCCGCCCAGCTCGGCAAGGTCCCGTCCGTCGGTGACGAAGGCGCCGTCGACGGCTACAAGATCACCGTCCTCGAGATGGACGGCCGCCGGGTCGCCCGCGTCCGCGTACACCGCGTCGAGACACCCGAAGAAACCCCGCCTCACACCGACTGATCACCTTGCATCTGAAGAACCTTGGGTCAGGACCTCTGGTACTTCGGACGCAAGCGGCTCTTCTGGTTTGAAGCTTTCGGCGAGGAGGTGGCGTTTGGCGAGCACGGCCAGGCCGCCGAGGAAGAAGCCGAGGCCCTGGACGACGAGGACCGGGATGACGCCGACAAGATCGCCGAGGATGCCGGCCGCAATGGTGCCGACCAGGACCGCGAGCCCCTCGGCGGCGAACAGCGCGCCGAACACCCGGCCGCGGGACGTGTCGTCGGTGAGCCGCTGGAGCACTGTCATCATGCCGGCGATCAGGAAGGCACCGGGCACGCCGACCAGGATCATGCAGACGAACGCCGGCCCGACGCTGTGCCAGACCAGCGGATAGCAGAACATCACCAGATCGATCAGCCCGAACAGCACCGCCCCGGCGCCCCACATCTTCGCCGCCGCGAACCGCGATCCGACCGCCGCGATCAGCCCGCCGACGATCCCACCGACCGCCTGCGACGAAGTGATCAGCCCGTACGCCGTGCCGTCGCCGCCCAGCTCCGAACTGACGAAAGGCGCGAACAAGGTACTCATCGCGCCCTCGCCGACGCCGGTGACGAGCCCGAACACGAAGACCAGCCGAAGCGCCGGACCGGCCACGCAGATCCGGAGTCCCTCCACCCACTCGTCCTTGATCCGCTGGATGGCGCCGGACGTCTTCTCGACCACGATCTTGTTGCCCCGATGCCGTACGCCGACCAGCAACCCCATCGCGGCCAGGTAGGTGGCCGCATCCACCAACGCCAGCAGGGGAATTCCGCCGAGTGCCGCGAGCACACCACCCAGTGCGGCGCCGATCAAGCGCGCGATGTCGCTGGACTGGCTGTTCAATGCGTTCGCCGTGACCAGCTGGCGTGACTCGACCAGCAAGGGCACCAGTGATTGCTCAGCGGGCCGGAAAAATTGCTGCAGGCAACTTTCTGCGAGCACGACCAGGTAGACCAGCCAGATCGCATCGGCGTTGTGGACCAGGAGCAAGGGCAGCAACACGATCGCGTGCAGCAGGTTGGTGACGATCATCGTGCGGCGCCGGTCCCAGCGGTCGACGAAGACGCCGGCCAGTGAACCGAGCAGGAACAGCGGCAGGAAAGAACAGAGCAGCAATCCACCGGAGGCCAGGGTCGATCCGGTCAGGTCGTACACGTAGTACGCGAGGCCGATCCGCAGGATCCAGTCCCCGGTGAGCGAGATCAGCCCGGCGCTGAGCACGAGCCGGTAGTCCCGCTGCCGCGCCAGCACCTCCCACAAGTTCTTCACGGCGTCTCCTCAGGTGAGACCGTCACGATGCGAGTGATGTCGACCAGCCGGCTGCCCGGCGGGCGGCTGGCCTTGTCATCGATCGGCCGCTCGTCGATGTACCGCTGCAGCAACCCGCTGATCTGGTCCTCCAACTCGGCCAGCTCCTCGCCGGTGAGGTAGATCCCGGTATGCCCGATGCCCGCGTTCTCCCACCAGATCGGCTCTTCCACCGACCGCCGCTGCTGCCAGTCGGCCAGCGCACCCAGGGCCCGCTCGGCGAGCAACTGCTCCAGTACGTCGGCCGCGGCGGCACCCTCGGGCGTGAGGCTTGCCTCCCGCCACGATTGCGAAGTGGAGACGAGCCGCCACGGCCGCTCGCGGTTGTCCTTGCCCGGTGCGGGTTCGACGAAGTCGTACTTCGCCAGCTGCCGCAGATGGTGCGAAGCCAGTGCCTGGCTGATCCCGAGCCGGCGGGCCGCATCGGCCGCGGTCAGCGGACCCTCCTTGCCGAGCAGTGCCTGCAGGTCCAGCCGCACCGGATGAGCCATCGCCCGGATCGCGAGTGGATCTTCGAGTAGCCGCCGACGGCGCGGGTCGTCCGCTGATTCCAAAGACATGCTTGGAATATGCGTCGCACAGCGGCCGATGTCAAGCCTTTGCTTGGAATGGCCCGGTCAGGGCTTCGGCGGCTTCTTCTCGGGCTTGTCCTTCGGCTTCTTCGAATGCTCCTTGGCCGGCTTGTCCTTGGAGACCTGGTGGGACGGCGGCGCAACCGAACTGTCCACCCGTTGGTCCGGCCGGCTCGTGGTCGCGACGGGCGAGGGTGGCCGGGAAGTACGGACGGTCGGCGGAGGCGTCGTACTCGGAAGAGGTGTCGTGCTCGGTGTCGGCCGGATCAGATCGGTCGACGGGAACCTGTCGAAATCAGGCCCGGTCAGTACTGCGAACGCCACCGCCGCGGTGCCGGCGGCCACTGCCGCGACAGCAGCCAGCAGTTGGCGCCGGGAGCGGAGAACAGCCGCCGGAACGGTCGGGGCCTCGTCGGTGTGCAGCGCGGCGAGTGGAACGAGCGCGGCTCCGGAGGCGATCTCGACGGCGGTCGGCCGGTCGTCAGGATTCTTGGCGAGCATCCGGAACAGCAGAGTTTCGCAAGGTCCGGCCAGGTCGGGCCGAAGCTCGCTCGGTGGGACGGGCTCGGTCTCGACGTGCTGGTACATGATCGAGGCCGGCTCCTCGGCCTGGAACGGCGGATGGCCGGTGACCAGTTGGTAGAGCACGCAGCCGAGTGCGTAGATGTCCGAGGCGGGTCCGGCCGGCCGGCCGAGCGCTCGTTCCGGCGCGAGATAGTGGCTGGTCCCGACGACCTGGCCGGTCGCGGTCAGGGTGGTCGTCGTGTCGGCGACGAAGCGGGCGATGCCGAAGTCTGCGACCTTGACGGTTCCGCGGGCATCGAGCAGCAGGTTCCCGGGTTTGATGTCGCGGTGGACGATGTCGTGCCGGTGCGCCGCAGCCAGGCCGGCCGCCGCCTGCCGGACGATGTCGACGGCTGCCTCGCCGGCGAACGGACCTTGTGCCCGGAGCTCCTCGGCGACCGACCGGCCTTCCACCAGTTCCATCACCAGGAAGTAGCCGTCGTCGTGCTCGCCGAAGTCCAGCGCGGCGACGACATGCTCGTCGCTCAGCAGCGCCGCGGCCCGAGCCTCCCGCCGGAAGCGCGCCGCCGCCAGGTCGTCGTGACGGGTCGGCAACAGGAACTTGATCGCGACGGCCCGCCCCAGCAGTTCGTCCTCGCCGCGGTACACCTCGCCCATCCCGCCGCGGCCCAGCGGCGGGCCAAGTCTGTAGCGATCAGCAACCAGCATTAGATATCGGTACCCACCGCGGCGCAGGCCAAGCGTCAGAATTGTCCGGCGAGCCAGGGGAGCATGGACGCGGCCTGGCGGATGAGCGTGAAGTGGCTGGCGCCGGGGGTGAGACGGAGCTCGGCGGTCGGGCAGTGGGCGGCCAGCCAGGCGCCGTGGGTGGCCGGGATGATGCCGTCGCGGTCGCCGTGCAGGAGCAGGATCGGCGCCTTGATCGCGGCCGGATCGCAGCCCCACGGGAGAACATAGGAGACGTCGTCGTCGATCTGGCCGTAGGGGCCGGCGTCCAGGCCGTGACTCGCCACCGATCCGAGCCAGCCCCACTCACCTTCGAACAACGCGTAGTCGTCCTCGGTGAACTCAGGGTCGTACTCCACTCCGGAGGCCTCGTACGCCGCCTTCGCCTCCCGCCCGTCGAGGGCTGCCCGGAGCGCGGCGGTGCCCGACGGAACCATCCCGCCGAACCAGTCGAGTCCCGGTACGCCGTACGGGGCGATCGCGGCGAGCGTGGCGGCGGCGATGACGCGATCGCGGAGGGTGGCGGCGCAGCCGAGCGCGTAGGAGCCGCCGCCGGAGTACCCGGTGACGGCGAACCGGTCGATCCCGAGTGCGTCGGCGACGGCCGCGGCGTCGTACCCGACCGAAGCCATCGTGCGACCGGGCGCCGGTGACGAGCCGCCGTACCCGGGGCGGTCGAAGGAGACCCAGCGGAGGCCGAGGCGTTCGGACTCGGCGAGCAGGGGAGCGGGTGGGGCGCCGAGGTTGGGGGTGCCGTGGTTCCAGAAGACGGGCAGGTTGCCGGTCCCGCTGTCGTAGACGTGCAGCGTGCGGCCGTCGGGCAGCTGGAGGTCGGTCTCTTTCATGCTGGTCACCTTAGGTTCGTTCCGGTCGGTCAGCCGGTACGTCGAAGGTGCTCCCGGGTCGTCGACATTCTGGACGCTTTGTCGAGAAGGCGGCGTGCGGTGCGACCTCTGGTGCGAGGATCCATCCGACCGAAAGGACCTGATCGTGAAATACCTGTTGCTGATCCACAGCAATCCCGTGACCTGGGGGCACCCCTCCTTCCTGCACACGGAGGAGGGCATCAAGTTGCCGAAGTCGGCGCGCGAGGTGCTCGCCGCGCAGCTGGACGACCTGATCGCCGAGCTCAAGGCGTCCGGCGAGCTGCTCGCACTCGAGCCGCTCGAGGAGCCCGGGCGGGCCAAGGTGGTCCGGGTCCGCGAGGGCGTCCGCGCGGTGACCGACGGACCGTACTCCGAGGCCAAGGAACAGCTGGCCGGCTTCTTCCTCCTCGACGTCGCCACCCCCGACCGCGCCGAAGAAATCGCCGCCAGCATCCCCGAAGCCCAGTTCTACGCCGTAGAACTCCGCCCCATCGCGAACCTCGGCTGACCTCTCTGTACTACGGAGTGCCTGGCGCTCCGTAGTACAGAGCCGTACTAACTGACCAGCCGTGCGTGGTTCTCCGTGGTGGCGAGGGCCGGGTCGAGTTCGGCCAGGGCGAGCCAGGTGGCGCCGCCGACGCCGTCGCGGGCGGTCCGGACCTCGCCGTGGAAGTGTTCGTGAATGCTTTGCCGGAGCAATCGGCCGACCGGAGACGATTCCCCCGCGACACTGCCGGCCAGCACCAACGGGCCGTTGTCCGACGTTGTCCGTAGCCGGCTGACCGTTTCTGTGAGCAGTTCGGCTGCGCGTTTCACCAGCGCGTGGGCGGTCTTGTCGTTCTGGTCGTACGCCGTCACGACCGTCCGGGCCAGTTCGGCCAGCAACACCGGCGGACGGGCATTCACGGTGCGAATCAGGTCGTCACGGAGCCGGTCGTAGCCGACACGCTCTGCATCTGCGGTCTCGTCGCGGTCCGGCAGGACGGCTTTCACCACCTCCTGGCCGAGCAGCCCGATCGGCTCGCCGAGGTCGAGAGCGCGCAACAGACTGCGCAGCGCTTCGCGGCCGAGCCAGAACCCGGAGCCGTCGTCGCCGAGCAGCCAGCCGTGCCCGTCCGCGGTCCGGACCAGCCGGTGGTCGCGGACCAGGCCGGCCGCGCTGCCGGTGCCGGCGATCAGCACGGTGCCGTCAGGCTCCGGCGTACCGGAGGCGAAGGCGACCTCCAGGTCGCCGATGAAGTCCGGCTCGCAGATCAGTCCGGCTCCGCTCCAGGCCGCGTCGAACTGCGCCTTGACCCCAGGGTTGGACAGCGCGGAGCCGCCGGCCGCGCCGATCACGGCGGTACTGACCAGCCGCGGATCGATGCCGTCAAGGGCCTGGTGAATGGCCTGTCCGAAGTTGGCCGCGGCGCTGGCCGGGTGGCTGGTCGGATTTCCGCCGGCGGCGGCCCCGCGCCCGATTACGTTGCCTTCATGGTCGGCGATCACGATCCGGGTGGAGGTGCCGCCGAGGTCGCCGCCCAGGACCAGTGCGGACGCTGGCATCAAGACCACTGGTTCCCCAGGTGCGGGGACCGGGCGTTCGAGCGACATAGGCGGTGCTCCAAACTGCTCAGAAGAGGCTAATGATGAACAACAACGAGCAAGGTCACGCAACGGTCCCGATCTGGAGGGAAGAGTGAGATGAGCCTTGACTTTAGCTGCCAGGTGAGAAAAGTTCTGTCCAGCAAACCGCAAACTTGCGCACTTGTCGGCACCAGGTGTGTCGCGGCGAACACATTAGTCGAGGGGTGGGGCCTCAGATGGCCAGCACGGCAGACGGCAGCACGAGCGTGAACGGGGCGAACCCGGGCGTGAGTGCGCAGTCCTATGTTCACGAGCTGATGCCGATCCTGGCCGCCGTGACCGCGCAGGCCGACGGCCCGATCCAGGACGCCGCGGACCTGATGACGGCCTCCCTGCGCGCCAATGGCGTCATCCAGGCGTTCGGCTCCGGGCACTCCGAGGCACTCGCGATGGAGATCGCCGGCCGCGCCGGTGGCCTGATCGCGACCAACCGGATCGCGCTGCGCGACCTGGTGCTGCTCGGCAACGAACCGCGCGAGCTGCTCGGCAGCGCCGAGCTCGAGCGCGATCCGTCGTACTCACGCAAGCTCTACGACCTGTCGGCCGCCCGCCCCGGCGACCTGTTCGTGATCGCCTCGAACTCCGGCGTGAACGGCTCGATCGTCGAGCTGGCCACGGTGGTGAAGGAAAAAGGACACCCGCTGATCGCGATCACCTCGCTGCAGCACACCAGTGGGGTCGCGTCGCGGCACCCGTCCGGCAAGAAACTGATCGATTTCGCCGACGTGGTGCTCGACAACCATGCGCCGTACGGTGATTCTGTGCTCGACCTGCCGGACGGCGGCAAGGTCTGCGCCGTGTCGTCCATCACTGCTGCGCTGATCGCGCAGATGATGGTGGCCGAGGTACTGCGCCGGTTCAGCGAGGCCGGCGAGACCCCACCGGTCTACCTGTCGGCGAACATTCCCGGCGGAGACGACCACAACCACGCCCTTGAAGCCCAGTACGCCGGCCGGATCCGGCGTACTGCTTGAAACACTCCTTGGAAGGCGGGACCAATGACCACTCCCAACAAGCTGTCGCGGCGGCTGTTCCTGCAGCGCGCGGCGGTCGGCACTCTGCTGGCCACCGGCGGCAGCACGCTCCTGGCAGCCTGCGCCAGTAGCGGCAGCGACGACAACGGTTCCACCGGTGGCGGCGACAAGACGGCGGACAACCCGTTCGGCATGGCGGAGAAGGCGACCGTCGACGCGGTGATCTTCAACGGCGGCTACGGCTACGACTATGTGTCGTTCGCGGCCGACATCGCGCAGAAGAAGTTCGCGGGCTCGACGTTCAAGGTTGCTCCGTCCACCCAGATCGCTCAGCAGCTGCAGCCGCGCTTCGTCGGTGGCAACCCGCCGGACCTGATCGACAACTCCGGCGCGAACCAGATCGGCTTCAACACGATCCTGGACCAGCTGGCGCCGCTGGACGACGTCTTCGAGGCCAACAACTACGAGGGCACGAAGATCGCCGACACCCTGTACCCGGGCGCGAAGCTGCCCGGTACCTTCGACGGCAAGTTCGTCGCGATGAACTACGTGCTCACGCTGTACGGCCTGTGGTACTCCGAAAGCCTGTTCAAGGAGAACGGCTGGGAGCCGCCGAAGACCTACGACGCGCTGCTCGACCTCGGCGCCAAGGCGAAGGCGAAGGGCAAGTACCTGTTCGTCTGGGGCAAGGAAGCCGCCACCTACTACCACACCCTGGCCGTCGACTCGGCGATCAAGGAGGGTGGCGACGACGTCCGGCTGGCGCTGGAGAACCTCAAGGAGAACTGCTGGTCGCTGCCGCAGATCCAGGGCGTGTTCAAGGCCATGGAGACCATGGTCAAGAACGGGTACTTCGTCCCCGGTGGCGCCGGCACCCAGTTCACCGCCGCGCAGGCGAAGTGGAGCAACGACCAGCAGGCCATCCTCTACCCCTCGGGCTCGTGGATCGAGAACGAGATGAAGAAGGCCACCAAGAGCGGGTTCCAGATGAAGGGCATCCCCGAGCCCACGCTGACCGACAGCCCGAAGCTGCCGTACGCGGCGCTGCGCAGCGCGGCCGGTGAGCCGTTCATCGTCCCGGCCAAGGGCAAGAACGTTGCCGGCGGCAAGGAGCTGCTGCGGGCCATGCTGTCCAAGGAGGCGGCGACCAACTTCGCCAAGACCCGGCTGGCGCCGACGATCGTCAAGGGCCTGGTGCCCGCCGACGGCTTCGGTTCGACCGCGCTGCAGTCGCAGACCGCGATGCTGGACGCCGCTGGTACGGACATCTTCGACTACCAGTTCGTCGGGCTGTACGGCATGAACACCGACAACCTGGTGGTCTGGAACTCGTTCCTGTCCGGCAAGATCGACGCGGCCGGCCTGACCAAGGGCCTGCAGCAGATCACGGACAAGGTGCGCAACGACAGCTCTGTCAAGAAGATCCCGGTCACCAAGTGACCATGACGCCAGAAGTCGTTCCGGACGGCGGGCCCCAGCGGCCCGCCGTCCGGCGGCGCCGGCCGCTCACCTTCGACCGGGTCAGTTTCATGGTCGTGTTCCTCGGCCTGCCGCTTGCGGTGTTCGTGATCTTCGTGGTCTCGCCGTTCGTGCAGGCTTTGTGGTACTCGATGACGGACTGGTCCGGCTTCAGCTCGAAGATGAACTTCGTCGGCTTCGACAACTACGTCAAGCTGTTCCACGACGACATCTTCCTGAAGGCCGTCCGGAACAACGTCGAGCTCGCGATCTTCGTGCCGATCGTGACGATCGTGCTGTCGCTCACCCTGGCCACGCTGGTGACGATCGGCGGCTCGGGGACCGGCACCGTGCGCGGACTGCGCAACTCCGGCTTCTACCGGATCGTCTCGTTCTTCCCGTACGTGATCCCGGCGATCGTGATCGGCCTGATCTGGGCCCAGGTGTTCACCCCGAGCTCGGGCGTGCTGGACGCGCTGCTGGCGAAGGTCGGGCTGCACGGGTTCGAGAACTACGCCTGGCTCGGTGACGCCCGGACCGCGATGCCGGTCTCGATGTTCGTGATGATCTGGGGCTTCGTCGGCTTCTACATGGTGCTGTTCATCGCCGCCATCCGGGGCATCGACCCCGAGGTGTTCGAGGCGGCCCGGATCGACGGTGCCGGCCGGTTCCGGACGGCGGTCTTCCTGACCCTGCCGCTGATCCGCGACAACGTGCAGACGGCGTACATCTACCTGGGCATCGCCGCCCTCGACGCGTTCGTCTACATGCAGGCGCTGAACCCCGGCGGTGGCCCGCAGAACTCGACCCTCGTGATGCCCCAGCAACTGTTCACCACGGCCTTCGCCAAGGGCCAGTTCGGTTACTCGACGGCGATGGGCGTGATCCTGGCCGCGGTGACCATGCTGTTCGCGCTGCTGGTCTTCACCATCAACGCCCTGACCGGTGGACGCGACCGGAAGGTACGCCGATGACAACAACGACCGCCGACCGGTCCGAACTCGTGCCCCGGGCCCGGACGTCCGGCAAGGGATCCCGGGAGGGCAAGGGCGTCGCGACGACAGCCCACATCGCCCTGATCCTGTGGTCGCTACTGGTGATCCTGCCGCTGGTGTGGACAGTGCTGTCCTCGTTCAAGTCGACGCAGGAGGTGCTGGGCAACCCGCTGGCGCTGCCGGGCAAGCTGCGGTTCAGCAACTACGCCACCGCTTGGACGACGGCCGGCATCGGTCGCTACTTCACCAACACGGTGATCGTGGTGACGTCGGCGCTGGTCCTGGTGATGATCCTCGGGGCCATGTGCGCCTACGTGCTGGCCAGGTTCTCGTTCCCCGGCAACCGGCTGATCTACTACTCCATGCTGGCCGGGCTGACGTTCCCGGTCTTCCTGGCGATCGTGCCGCTGTTCTTCGTGCTGAAGAACTTCTCGCTGCTGAACACCCTGCCAGGGTTGATCATCACCTACGTCGCCTTCGCGCTGCCGTTCACCGTGTTCTTCCTGCACAGCTTCTTCAAGGCGCTGCCGGGCGAGATCTACGAGGCGGCCCAGATCGACGGCGCGGGTGAGTGGCGCACGTTCTTCTCGGTGATGTTGCCGATGGCAAGGCCGGGGATGGCGTCAGTCGCCATCTTCAACTTCCTCGGCTTGTGGAACCAGTTCCTGCTTCCGGTCGCCCTGAACACGAACTCGGACAACTACGTGCTGTCGCAGGGCATGGCGTCGTTCGCATCGCAGGCCGGCTATGCGGTCGACTTCGGTGCCTTGTTCGCGGCCGTGGTGATCACGGTCGCGCCGGTGCTGGTCGTCTACATCATCTTCCAGCGTCAGCTCCAGGTCTCCGTCACCGCCGGAGGCGTGAAGTAACTGCTTCAGCTCACCAGCCCCCGCCACCATGGCGGGGGCTGGTCTGCGTTAGAGGGGCCCGTGAGTTAGGTTAGGGATACCTAACTACGACTGTGAGGTCTTTCCATGCGCTCCATCCTCCGGCCGCTCGCCCTGTTGGTCGCTCTGCCGCTGCTGGCCCTGACCGCCTGTAGCGGGAACGACGCGAAGGACGTCGCGGCCACGCCCCAGGCAGGCACCGAATCCGGCGCTTTCCCGGTCACGATCAAGAACAAGTACGGCGACACCGTCATCAAGGCGGCCCCGCAGCGGATCGTGCTCGTCGGCCTGGTCGAGCAGGACGCCCTGCTCGCGCTCGGCGTCACCCCGGTCGCGACCACCGAATGGTTCGGCGACAAGCCGGGCGCGCTGTTCCCGTGGGCGAAGGCGAAACTCGGCAGCAACCCCGTACCGCAGGTGCTGAGCGACAAGGACGGGATCCAGTTCGAGAAGGTCGCCGCGCTGCAGCCGGACCTGATCATCGGCCTGTACTCCGGGATCACGGCCGACGACTACAAGAAGCTGACCGCGATCGCGCCCACCGTCGCACAGTTGCCGGGGGCGCCGGATTACGGCGTCAGCTGGCAGGACCTCACCCGCACCGTCGGCAAGGCGGTCGGGAAACCCCACCAGGCGGACGAATTGGTCCAGGGGATCGAGGACCGGTTCGCCAAGGTGCGGGCCGAACACCCCGAGTTCAAGGGCAAGACGGCGCTGATGACCTCGGCGTACCAGGGCTACTTCATCTACGGTCGCCAGGACCCGCGGTCGCGGCTGCTGACCGACCTCGGCTTCAGCTGGCCGGCCGGGGTGGACAAGGTGATCGGTGAGAAGTTCGGTGCGAGCGTCAGCGGCGAGAAGGTCTCGCTGCTGGACGTCGGCACGCTGGTCTGGTTCGCGGAGAAGGGTGGCGTGGCGAAGCTGAAGAACGACCCGCTGCTGAAGAACCTGGCGGTCAGCAAGCAGGGGCGGCAGGTCTACATCGAGGAGAACTACGACGACCCGCTGTACGGCGCCGTCAGCTTCGTCTCGGTCCTCAGCCTGCCGACCGTCCTCGACCAGCTCGTCCCCAAGCTGGCCGCCGCAGCCGACGGCAACCCCAGCACCAACTAGAGAATTTCATCCAGGAAGTCCTCGACGGCCGTCGCGACCTGCCCCAGTACGGCGGCAGACGCGGCGAGCCGTCCAGGCACGAACATCCCGTGATCGGCGCCGTCCACCTCCAGCACGTACGGCGTGAGCTCGCGGGCAACCCCGGAATCCCACAGCGTGTCCGCGGTTCCGCCGACCAGCAAGAACGGCGCCGTCGACCGCCGCAGTCCGTCGACCACGAACTGACTGGTCAGCAACGGCGTCAACCACACCGCCGGCAACCCCCGCTCAGCCGCCACCGCGGCCGCATGGGTCCCCAGCGACTTCCCGATCAACAGCGAGCCGTCCTGGAGATCGGGAACACCTCGTGCGAGCTGGTCAAGCACCCACGGCCCCCGCTGATCCGCTGTCAGCGTCAGCAGCTCCTCCGGGGTGTCCCAGGAGATCGGCCGGATCACACCACCGCGCCGCCCGGCCGCCTCACCGGCGTACATCAGCAACGGCGCCTGCGCCGGGTAGCCGCCACCGGGCAGAATGATCACGTCGCGTGAACTCATAATTCACACCTTATGACCGGCTGGGGGCCGCCCCGGTGTGCCGCGGACCCGGGACGCTGGCAGAATCGGGTCCATGTCAGCAGCCGTCCCCGACGACACCCCTGCGCCGGCTCCGGCGAATGCCGAGGCGCCCTCACGCCGCCCGCGCGTTCTGTCCGGGATCCAGCCGACCGCCGATTCCTTCCATTTCGGCAACTACCTCGGCGCTGTCCGCCAGTGGGTGGCGCTGCAGGAGGACCACGACGCGTTCTACTGCGTGGTGGACCTGCACGCGATCACGGTCGAGTACGACCCGAAGGTGCTGCGCGAGCGCACCCGCCGGTCGATCGCCCAATTGCTCGCGGCCGGGATCGACCCGGAGCGGTCGACACTGTTCGTCCAGTCGCAGGTCCCCGAGCACTCGCAGCTGAGCTGGGTGCTGAGCTGCATCACCGGGTTCGGCGAGGCCAGCCGGATGACGCAGTTCAAGGACAAGTCGGCCAAGGGCGGTGCGGAGCGGGCCACCGTCGGCCTGTTCACGTACCCGATCCTGCAGGCCGCGGACATCCTGGTCTACCAGGCCGACCGCGTCCCGGTCGGTGAGGACCAGCGCCAGCACCTGGAGCTGACCCGCGACCTCGCGCAGCGGTTCAACCACCGCTTCGGCAAGACGTTCCGGATCCCCGAGGCGTACATCGTCAAGGAGACCGCCAAGATCGCCGACCTGCAGGACCCGACCGCGAAGATGAGCAAGTCGTCCTCCTCCCCGGCCGGCATCATCGACCTGCTGGACGACCCGAAGGTGAGCGCGAAGAAGATCAAGTCCGCCGTCACCGACTCCGGTCGCGACGTGATCTTCGACCCGGAGAACAAGGCCGGCGTCGCCAACCTGCTGACCATCTTCAGCGCGCTGACCGGCCGCAAGATCAGCGAGCTCGAGGACGAGTACTCCGGCCGCGGCTACGGCGACTTCAAGAAGGACCTGGCCGAGGTGGTGGTCGAGTTCGTCACCCCGTTCCGGGAGAAGACGCTGGCCTTCCTCGACGACCCGGCCCAGCTGGACGCGATCCTGGCCACCGGCGCCGAGCGCGCCCGGGCCGTGACGGCGCCGACGCTGGAGCGGGTCTACGACCGGCTCGGCTTCATCCCCTTCACCGGTTCGGGCCGGTAGGCGCCGGATGGCGACCATCGGTGTCGCGATCCCGATCGCGGAACCCTACGGGACCGAGCTGCAGAAGTTCCGGGCGGAGTTCGGCGATCCGATGGCCTCGTCGATCCCGACCCATGTGACGCTGCTGCCGCCGACCGAGGTGGCCGACGCGGACCTGGCCGAGATCGACGACCACCTGCTCGAGGTGGCCGCACGGTTCCCGAGCTTCCGGATCCGGCTGCGCGGTACGGCGACCTTCCGGCCGATCTCACCGGTGGTGTTCGTGCCGCTGGTCGAGGGGATCTCGTCCTGCGAGCTGCTGCAGTCGCAGGTGCGGTCCGGGCCGCTCGCGGTCGAGTTGCGCTTCCCGTACCACCCGCACGTGACGGTGGCCCACGATCTCGACAAAGCGGCGCTGGATCGCGCGTACGACGACCTCTCGGCGTACGACTGCGCGTTCGACGTCGCCGAGTTCGGCCGGTACGAGCACGGCGCGGACGGCGTGTGGCGCCCGCAACGCTCGTTCCCCCTGGCAGGCTGAATTACTCGCAGTCGGGGTACGGGAGATTCATGGGCATCAAGCAACAAGCCACTGCTGTCTGGGCGCGGTTCAAGCGGACCCAGCTCTGGCGGGCGTGGAAGCGGTACGGCGACCGGCGGGGTAACCGGCTGGCCGGTGCGACCAGCTTCTTCGCCTTCCTGTCGATGTTCCCGCTGATCGTGCTGGCGGCTGCCGTCACCGGCCGGTTGCTGAACGACGGCGCGGTGGCCGATCTGAAGGACGCGCTGAAGAAGAACCTGCCCGGGATCGGCGACCAGATCAACCTGGACTCGCTGATCAGCAACGCCGGCACCATCGGCCTGATCTCCGGCCTCTCGCTGTTGCTCACCGGGCTCGGCTGGATCGACTCGCTGCGCGCCTCGATCCGGTCGATGCACGAACTGGACGACCAGCCCGGCAACGCGATCAAGCTCAAGGTCGCGGATCTCGGCGCCCTGCTCGGGCTCGGGCTGATCGGCCTGATCGCCACCGGTGCCTCGTCGGTGCTGACCGGGCTGTCGAAGAAGGTCGCTTCCTGGACCGGGCTGGAGGGGACCTGGTTCGCGGACTGGGGACTCGACCTGGTCAGCCTGGTGGTCGGGATCGGCGCGGGCGCGGTGCTCTTCCTGTACCTGCAGACCGCGCTGCCGCGGATCATCCTGCCGCGCAAGGTGTCGCTGATCGCCGCGCTGGCCGGTGGGATCGTGTTCTACCTGGCTCAGAAGCTGGGCAACGGTTACGTCAAGGGTGTGATCGGCAAGAACGCGGCGTACGGGACGTTGGCTCTGCCGCTCGCGTTGCTGGTGTGGATCTACCTGATGACCAGGGCGATCATGCTGATCGCCGCCTGGACCAAGGAAGCGACGCTGGATCACCGCTGGCACACCGGCGAGGCCGAGGAGGCGGCGCGGGCGGCCATGCCGTTCGATCGCGAGTCGCCGGTGCCCGCGTGGCGTCGTACGGAAGAAGCCGACGACGACGGCTACCTGCCCGGCCCACCCGGCAAGAAGTTCAAGGTCGTCCCGATCCCCGAGCGGAAAGCCGACACAGTAGCTGTCGCCGCCGGCGCAGTCCTAGGAGCCACCGCCACAGCCCTAGCAGTCCACCTAACCAGAGCAGCCCGCTCCCTCCGCCGCTAACAACCACCCATTCATCGGTCCCTTGATCCCCGGCGCGCCGCGGTTCATCGGTCCCTAGTTGCACCGGCTAGTGACGGCGGGCTTTCAGTCGGCGGGCCTGGACCTTCAGGGAGCGAGGGCGGCGGAGGAAGAGTGGTAGTAGCAGGATCGGTGGCGCGGCGTAGCACCAGACGGGGATGCGGTAGGCCATCGACTGGACGGCCAGGCCGTGCTCGAGGACTGTCCGGCTGCGCTTCGGCAGCGGCGTACGGGTCGAGGACTTCTTCGACACGTTCGGGCCCTCGCCCGTCTTCGACTCCGTCGTGATCGGCTTGATCAAGGTGCCGACCGGAGTGAGTACGGCGTAGTTCTTGAAGGCCCAGTCGAGCAGCGTGGAGGCGTCCTCGGTGATGCCGTGGGGTGAGTTCATCATCGTCACCACGACCCGGTGACCGTCGCGCTGCGCCGCACCGATGAACGTGTTGCGCGCCAGCGTCGTGTAGCCCGTCTTCACGCCGAGTGCGCCGGGGTAGTTGAACAGCAGGTGGTTCTGGTTGGCGACCTGGTACGTACCGGGCTTCTTCACCAGCGGATAGTTCGTGTACTTCGTCGACGCGTACCGCGCGAAGTCGTCCCGCTCCAGACCGGCCCGAGCGAACAGCGCGAGGTCGTACGCCGAGGAGTACTGCCCGTCGGCGTCGAGACCGGTCGGGTCCGTCACGTGTGTGTCGAGCGCACCGATCTGGGAGGCCAGCTTGTTCATCCGGGTGATCGTCGCGGGAACGCCGCCCTGGTCGTGCGAGGCCAAGGCGTGCACCGCGTCGTTCCCGGATGCCAGGAACATGCCCTGGAAGAGCAGGTCGACCGTATACCGGCAGCCGGGGTAGATGCCGACCTTGCTGCCTTCGATGCCGGCGTCCTGGTCGGTGCCGACCACCTGGTCGGCCTTGTTGAGCCGAGGCAGCAGTACCAGTGCGGTGAGTGTCTTGAGAGTGCTGGCAGGCCGCAGCTTGGCGTGTGGGGCCTTCGCGGCCAGTACGGCGCCGGTGTCCAGGTCAGCCACCAAGAAGGCAGACGCCTGTACCGCCGGCGGCGTCGCTCCGTCAGCGACAACCGTCGGCCCCGTAGTCAGCTGCGCACCGCCGACCGGGCTCTGTTGAGCCTGGCCGGCGGCGGTCGCAGCCAGCGGACCTGAGACCACCAGTGCGGTGGTCGCGCAGGCCGTCAGGAGGACACGCATCGGCGGCACTCTAGACGCCTACTGGTCCATCAGTCACACGGACCTGGTTGGACGGTCACACCTGGTAGCTGTCTGAGTGCTGTCGAGCATCATGCGCGGTAGGCAGTCCAGGCGTTGCTGATGCGTGTGCTCTGGCCCGGAGTGAACTGGTTGTAGCAGGAGTCGTAGGAGTAATCCATGTAGTTGTGGATCGGGTCCAGGCCGGACAGCGAGCAGGAGTCCCGGCCGGTCGGGCAGCCGCTGCTGGAGCTGCTCTGGGCCGGGGTGTCCGCTACGGAGTCGTTCGTGCTCGTGCAGCCACCCTGGAAGGTGTGGTAGAGCCCGAACCAGTGGCCGGCCTCGTGCGACGCAGTCTTGCCCTGGTTGAAGTTCGTCGCCGAGCCGCCGGGCAGCGAGCTGTACTGCACACGGATGCCGTCGATGCTCGGGTTGCTCGAGTAGTCCCACGGGAACGTTGCGATGCCCAGGTAGGAGAAGTCGAGCAGCCAGATGTTCAGGGCGTTCTTCCCGCCCAGGCGGGTCTGCGCGCGGTACGTCGTACTCTGACCGTCGGTGTGCCAGGTGTCGTTGTTGTAGCGGTCGGTCCCGGCCAGGTAGAACGTGAAGCCGGTGTTCGCGGCCGCCGACGACTCGCCACCGGCGAAGTCCTGGTTCAGCTCGGCGATCTGCTGGTTGATCTGGGTCGCCGTCACGTCGCCGGCACCGGAGCTGCTGCGCATGACGTGGATGTACACCGGGACGCTGGCACCAGCGAGCTTGCCGGCCTTCGGTGCGAGGCCACGAGCCTGTTTGGCGGCGACGAGTTGAGCGGTCTTGGCGTCGATCGCCTTCTGCTCCGCGACCGACAGGTCACGGGTGTCGGCGCCGAACCCACCACGGGCGGACGGTCCCTCCGCCGGGGTGACACAGGGCGTCTTGACCTGGTCGACCGGCAGTTTCGCGGTGGCCTGGCCACCGATCGGACTGAAGGCGAGAGCGCTACCGGCGGCGATGACGGCCAGTACGCGCGGACGGGTGATGAGAGATCGCATGACGCGCTCCTCGGATCATTGGCCGCGGGGCGGGCGGCCGGATCAGCCGATTTTGAGCGTCATCCCGGCCACAGGAAAGCGATTCCCTGTCCTCTTGGTGCCACGGCAGTACTGCGCCTGACGCGGGTCAGCCGACGGCGGCGCGGGCTTTGAGGAAGTTGGTGGCGTGGTCGCCGCCCAGATATCCCCAGGGGAAATCGGTCACGTTGTCGCCCAGGCGCTCGAACACGGCCCGCGCGGCGGGCCGGTTGCCGGACTGCGAGAAGGCCACCGCGAAGATGTTGAGATACACCGGCCAGCCCGGACGGAACTCGGCAGCCGGGTGCCAGATCGACAGGCCGGCCGCGATCCGCAGGTCCTCCTGGACGTCGGGGCGGGTGATGTACAACCTTCTCGCCGTCCCCTCCAGGTCGATCAGCACCTCGAGGTGCGCCAGCGGGATCAGGGCGTGCAGCATGCTGCCGTCGGGGCTGTAGCCGGCCGCGTCCCGGGCGAAGCGGTGCATCTGGTCGTGGCTGCCGGACCACTTCTCGCACTGGGTCTGCATCCACTCGAAGTGGGCCTTGAGGTTGGTGCTGTGCCGTTCGATCGCCTGCCGGAAGCGGTACTCGCCGTCCTCGAGCGGCAGTTGCAGCCCGCGCGCCGTGCGCACCAGGAACGCCCAGGCGACCGGCTCGTCCGGAGTACGCGCGACGACGTCGTAAAGGCAGGTCTCGGCGGTGCGGAGTCGCTCGAAGAAGATCCTGAACTGCTCCTGCTGCGTGTACTGCGCGCTGTAACCGCCCCGAGCTTCCCAGGCCCACGCGACGGCATGACATCCGCGCACCAGCTGAGCCAGCGGATCGTCAGCGGCGACAGACCCGATCCAATGCTGTACGCCGGGCGCGGAGCCGGCGACGTCGAGCAGGAACGCCCGGTCGTCAGGGTGGTCCGTCCGGGCGAGGATCTCGCGCGCCGCCGGCCAGTCGGCCCGGGTCAGCGCGTCGAGGAACGTGCGGGCCTGTTGATCGCCCATGCAAGGGTCGATGGCGATCGTGGGCTCTGCTGGTCGGCGGCGCAGCCTCATCACTTGTTCCGTTCCTTGCGGCGTTGGACGACGTACGTGGCGATGCCGATACCGGCGCTGGTCAGCAGAAGCCGGGGCGCATGATCGATGACCTCGTCGGTCGACGACAGCAGCACCACGCCGAGGAGGCAGACCAGCAGGAACGGCACCCAGACCACGGGCCGATTGGTCCAGTACCGCAGCTTGTCGATCGTCCGGACCGAGGAGTGCGGGATCTGGTCCGGCGTTCGCTCGGGCAGCGGGATGTGCAGCGGGCGTGGCACCGCGTGGTCGACCATCGCCACCGCCTCCCGGCCCTGCTGCCACAACGTCGGCTCGACGGTCAGCTGGTAGCCGTCGTGCCGGATCAGCTGCCGGCCGCCGTCGGGATACTTGATCATGCCCGCGACGTCGGCGTACGCCGCGGACGTTCGCGCCGCGGCCGACTGCAGCTGGGTTTCGGTCTCGCCGATGGTCAGCGTGCCCTTCGTTACCGGGTTGCCCACCGGGCGGAACTTCCGGCCGCTCGGCTGGCGGGTGGGCGGCGGCGGTCCGCCCAGCCAGGTGAGCTGGGGATCGCCGGCACCGGCCTCGTCGACCGAGACCAGCAGGCTGTTCCACAGTTCGAGCGCAGCCTGCCGGACCTCCGCCACAGTGACCGCGTCGGTCTCGGCCGCCAGCTCTTCGACGCTCGTCGTCAGCGGCCGGTCGAGGAGCGCCTCGCGGGCGGCCATGTAGGGCAGGTAGGGCCCGGCCTGGGCCGAGGTGAACTGGCGGATCTGCTGCGTGAGATCGTCGCGCAACTCCGCCGGATCGGGGCCCAGGTCGCGAAGGCGGCGCAGTACCGCAGTGGTCTGCGCGACGACCACCGGCAAGGCCTCGGTGATGACGTCCATGCCCGCGGTCAGCATCGCGCGGTCGGCCTCGACTGCTTCGTACGACGACCAGGCGCTGTAGCCGACGCCCGCACCGTGCCGGAGCCCCTGCTGGATGTTCCGTTCCAGCGCTCGCAGCATGGCGGCCGCAGCGCTCGACCGGGTCACTGTCCCGGAGAGCGCGATGGCGTCCGGTCGGCCGGCGAAACCCGCCGGCAGCGGCTGGTCGCACGGAACGGCCGGCGCAGGGAGGACCCGCGGGCCGTCCCGCAGCGGCAGGTCGAGTCCGGCCGGTGGGGGACCGGTGAGGGCGAGGGCCGCGTTTCCGCGGGCGTAGGCCCAGCCGGCGAGCTCGCGAAGCCGGTCGGCCTCGGCGGTGTACAGCCCCATCTCGTCGTACCCGGCCAGGCCCGGACCGCGAGCGCCGTACCGCCAGAGCAGGTGGCTGCCGACGGCGCCACTGCCGCGCGTCGCGCCCTCGGCGCGCAGCACCCGGCGCTCGTGCTCCAGGTCGGAGAAGTCCGGCGTGGTGAGCCACCGACAGACGTCGCGCAGGAAGGCGGTCACGTCGGCCGGCTCGCCTTCCACATCGAAACTCGAGTGCAGCAGGCTGACGTGACCGTTCACCGGCGTACGGATCGAGTCCCGGCCGTGCAGCGCCATGTGCTCCAGCAGGTGCAGCCAGCCGCGGGTCGGCAGCGACTCGTCCACCATCCCTGCCCGGAACCACAGGCTGGCCCGCAGGACGCCGTCACCCGGCACCCAGAAGACGGGGACGCCGTCCACCTCGGTCGATCGCAGCTTCTCGCCTGCCATCTGTGGATCCCCCCAGCTCTCGGTCGAATACGGTCCAGCCTGCCAGGCCAAAACCCGCCTTAGTCTGCCGGATCTCAAGAGCCCGGCGCACAGCTTTTCCACAGTTGCAGCTTTTGACATCGGGCTGCCGAACTGGGCAGCCGATTGACACGGCCGTGGAGCGCGCGCCTACGATGGGGTTAATGGACTGGCCGTAGACCAATAGAATGCACCGGGAGCGATAGTGGCCTCTGATCGTGGCAAGTTGAGTGTGCAGGCTCTGCGGGATCTGGTGGCGAAGGGGCAGATCGACACGGTCCTGGTCGCGATCACGGACATGCAGGGGCGGTTGCAGGGCAAGCGGTGCGGCGCGCGGTACTTCGTGGAGGAGGTGCTGCAGCACGGGACCGAGGGATGCAACTACCTGCTCGCCGTCGACGTCGACATGAACACGGTCGACGGCTACGAGATGTCGTCCTGGGAACGCGGGTACGGCGACCTGCTGATGGCGCCCGACCTCGACACCTTGCGCCTGCTCCCCTGGCTGGAGGGCACGGCCCTGGTGCTGTGCGACGTCCAGTGGCTCGACGGCAAGCCGATGCCCGCCTCGCCGCGGCAGATCCTCAAGGCCCAGCTCGACCGCCTCGCCGCGCTCGGGATGAAGGCGTACGTCGGGACCGAACTCGAGTTCATCGTCTTCAACGACACCTTCGAGGCCGCCTGGGACAAGAAGTACCGCGGTCTCGATCCCGCCAACCAGTACAACGTGGACTACTCCATCCTCGGCACCTCCCGGATCGAGCCGCTGCTCCGCGACATCCGCAATTCGATGGAGGGCGCCGGCCTGTACGTCGAATCGGCGAAGGGCGAGTGCAACCTCGGCCAGCAGGAGATCGCGTTCCGCTACGACGAGGCGCTTGTCACCTGCGACAACCACTCGATCTACAAGACCGGGTCGAAGGAGATCGCGGCCAAGCACGGCAAGAGCCTCACCTTCATGGCGAAGTACGACGAACGCGAGGGCAACTCCTGTCATATCCATCTCAGCTTCCGCTCGGCCGACGGTGACGCCGTCCTGGCCGGCGACCGTGAGCACGGCTTCTCCGAGTTGATGGAGCAGTTCATCGCCGGGCAGCTCGCCTGCCTGTCCGAACTCACCTACCTGCTCGCCCCGAACATCAACTCCTACAAGCGATTCGTCCCGGGCAGCTTCGCACCGACCGCGGTCGCCTGGGGTCTCGACAACCGCACGTGCGCCCTCCGGGTGGTCGGGCACGGCGAGTCGCTGCGGGTCGAGAATCGCTTGCCTGGTGGAGATGTGAACCCGTACCTCGCAGTCGCCGCCCTGATCGCGGCCGGCCTGCACGGGATCGAGAACCAGCTCGAACTGGAACCGAAGTTCGACGGCAACGCCTACGACTCCGACAAACCGCACGTCCCGACCACTCTTCGCGAAGCCGCGGCCTTGTTCGTCGGCTCGAAGGTCGCCCGGGAGGCGTTCGGCGACGAGATGGTCGACCACTACGCGAATGCCGCGCGGGTAGAACTCGACGCCTACGACGCGGCCGTCACCGACTGGGAGCTGACCCGTGGCTTCGAACGGCTCTGAAGGGAAGGAAAGAAAAGTGCGGGTGTGGGGGCGGCCGCGGATCGGCATCACCACCTATCTCGAACCCACAGTGTGGGGTGTCTGGGAACGTGAGGCGGCCCTGCTCCCGCGCGTCTACCTCGACGCAGTGAACGCGGCAGGCGGCGTGCCGCTGCTGCTCCCTCCCGTCGGCACCGATCCGACCGTCCTCGATGTCCTGGACGGCCTGATCATCGCCGGCGGTTGCGACGTGGATCCAGGCTCGTACGACGCTGTGCCGCATCCCGCGACGGTGGACACCCGTCCCGGCCGCGACGACCACGAAGCCCTCCTGATCAAGGCAGCGCTCGATCGCGACCTCCCACTGCTGGCCATCTGCCGTGGTCTACAGATGCTCAACGTCACGCTCGGCGGAACGCTGGAGCAACACCTCCCAGACGTCGTCGCCCATGAGCAGCACCGCCCGTCGCCGGCGGTCTTCGGTCAGACCGAGGTCAAGGTCGACCCCGACTCGCTCACCGGCAGGTTGTTCGGCGAGCAGATGACCGTGCACTGCTATCACCACCAGGCCCTCGGCATCGTCGCGCCGGAGCTGAAAGTCACAGCCCGCGCCGGCGACGGCACGGTCGAGGCGGCCGAGGTCGAAGGGCATCCCTTCGCGCTCGGCGTCCAGTGGCATCCCGAGGAGAACCCGGACGATCTCCGGCTCTTCACCGCTTTGGTTGCTGAAGGCAAGAAAAGGAGGGCGTCCCGGTGACGTACGACGTGATCAACCCCGCCACCGAGAAGGTGGTCGCGACGATCGACCTCGCCTCGGTCGAGCAGACCGACGAGGCCATCGCCCGGGCCTCCGCCGCGTACGCCGGATGGCGCGCCGTCGCGCCCGCCGACCGGGGTCGCCTGCTGCGCCGGTTCGCCGACGCGGTCGACGCGGACCTGGAGAACCTGGCGGCGCTCGAGGTGGAGAACGCCGGGCACACCATCTCCAATGCACGCTGGGAAGCGGGCAATGTCCGCGATGTCCTGAACTACTACTCGGCCGCGCCGGAGCGCCTCTTCGGCAAGCAGATTCCTGTTGCCGGCGGCATCGACCTGACGTTCGCCGAGCCGCTCGGTGTGGTCGGCATCATCGTGCCCTGGAACTTCCCGATGCCGATCGCCGGCTGGGGATTCGCCCCGGCGCTCGCGGCCGGCAACACCGTCGTCCTGAAGCCTGCCGAGTTGACGCCGCTGACCGCTCTCCGGTTGGGCGAACTCGCTTTGGAGGCAGGGATTCCGCCGGGCGTGCTCGAGATCATCCCGGGTGCCGGAACTGTGGTGGGACAGCGGTTCGTCACGCATTCCGCAGTACGGAAGGTTGTTTTCACCGGGTCGACCGGGGCCGGCAAGCAGATCATGGCCGGGTGCGCTGACCAGGTGAAACGGGTGACGCTGGAGCTCGGTGGCAAGTCGGCGAACATCGTGTTCGCCGACTCGGATCTGGCGAAGGCGGCTGCGCAGGCGCCGTACGGGGTGTTCGACAACGCGGGCCAGGACTGCTGTGCGCGCTCGCGGATCCTGGTGGAGCGTTCGGCGTACGAGAAGTTCATGGAGCTGTTCGAGCCGGCGGTGCAGGGGGTCAAGGTCGGCGATCCGGGGGATGCCGCGACCGAGATGGGGCCGTTGATCTCGGCGAAGCAGCTCGAGCGGGTTGCGAGCTATGTGCCGGACGATGCGCAGGTTGCCTTCCGGGGGAGCGCGCCGAGTGGACCCGGCTACTGGTTCCCGCCGACGGTGCTGACGGCGGAACCGGGGGATCGCGTCGCGCAGGAGGAGATCTTCGGGCCGGTGGTCGCGGTGATCCCGTTCGAGGACGAGGCCGATGCGATCCGGATCGCCAACGATTCGCAGTACGGGCTGTCGGGGTCGATCTGGACCCGGGACGTCGGCCGGGCGCTGCGGGTGGGGCGTGCGGTCGAGGCGGGCAACCTGTCGATCAACTCGCATTCGTCGGTGCGCTATTCGACGCCGTTCGGCGGCTACAAACAGTCCGGGCTCGGTCGTGAGCTCGGGCCGGACGCGCTGGACGCGTTCACCGAGACCAAGAACATCTTCATTTCTACGGAGGACTGATGACGGACGTAAAGGCGAGCCGCTTGGCGGGCCGCGTAGCGGTGGTCACCGGGGGTGCCAGCGGGATCGGCCTGGCCAGCGTCCGGCGGCTCGCGGCCGAGGGCGCCAAGGTCGTCGTCGGCGACCTCGATCCGGCCGCTGGCAAGGCCGCCGCGGACGAGGTCGGCGGGCTGTTCGTCCCGACCGATGTGACCAGCGAGCGCGACGTGGAGAACCTGTTCCAGCAGGCGTACGACACGTTCGGCAGCGTCGACATCGCGTTCAACAACGCCGGCATCTCGCCGCCGGAAGACGGGTCGATCCTGGAGACCGGCCTGGAGGCGTGGCGCAAGGTACAGGAGGTCAACCTCACGTCGGTGTACCTCTGCTGCAAGTACGCCATCCCGCACATGCAGCGCCACGGCAAGGGCTCCATCATCAACACGGCCTCGTTCGTCGCGGTGATGGGTGCGGCGACGTCCCAGATCTCGTACTCCGCGTCGAAGGGCGGCGTGCTGGCGATGAGCCGCGAGCTGGGTGTCGAATTCGCGCGGCAGGGGATCCGGGTCAACGCGCTCTGCCCGGGGCCGGTGAACACGCCGCTGCTGAAGGAGCTGTTCGCCAAGGACGAGGAGCGGGCCAACCGCCGGCTGGTGCATGTCCCGATGGGGCGCTTCGGTGAGCCCGAGGAGATCGCCGCTGCGGTCGCGTTCCTGGCCAGCGACGACTCGTCCTTCATCACCGCGAACACCTTCCTGGTCGATGGAGGCATCTCGGGTGCTTATGTGACGCCGCTCTAAGCTGGAGTTTCCAACGGGGAGAAGGTGGAGCTGTGACGGTCGCGGAGCCGGGGAACCGGGCGGACGAGGCGTTGTTCCGCCCGGTGCGGGCCGGCAACCCGTTCGAGGAGACGGTCGAACGGTTGCTGCAGGCAATCAAACTGGGCGTCGTCGCGCCCGGCGAGCGGCTGCCGTCCGAGCGCGACCTGGCCGCCCGGCTGAACGTCAGCCGGGTCACCCTGCGGGAGGCGATCCGCGCCCTCACCGAGGCCGGCTACGTCGAGTCCCGCCGCGGCCGGTACGGCGGAACTTTCGTCAACGACGTCCTTCCCAAACCGCGCCGTGTCTCGGCGAAACAGCTCACCCGCGAACTGGGCGCCGGAGTGGACGACGCCCTCGTACTGCGGTCCGCCCTCGAAGCCGGCGCCGCCGAAGCGGCCGCCTCGCGCGTGTTGAGTGAAGCCGAGGCGGACCACCTCCGGCACTGCCTCGCCGAGACTTCGTCGGCCTCGCTCACCGACTACCGCCGGATGGACTCCAGGCTCCACCTCGCCATCGCAGAGGTCAGCGGATCGCCGTCGCTGACGTCCGCCACCGCCGATGTACGGATGCGCCTCAACGAACTCCTCGACGCGATCCCCTTGCTGGCGGTCAACCTGGAGCACTCGAACCGCCAGCACGAGGCGATCGTCGACGCCATCCTCGCCGGCGACCCGGACGCCGCCCGGCAGACCATGCAGGAACACCTCTCCGGCACAGCCGCCCTGCTCCGAGGCTTCCTGACCTAGGGAGCCTTCTGCGCGATCAGCTCGCCCAGCGAGCCTTCTGCGCGATCAGCTGGCCCAGCGAGCGTGCTGCGCGATCAGCTGGCCCAGCGAGCCTTCTGCGCGATCAGCTGACCTAGCCGGCCTTCTGGGCGATCAGGACCTCGATGCCGTCCAGGATCCGGTCGAGGCCGAAGGTCACGTCGTCGTCGTGGATCTCGTCGGTGTACTGGTCGCCGGTCATCAGGCCGGCCAGGATCGTGTAGCCGAGTTCGTGCAGCCGCGGTTCCAGGAATCGGGCCACCGCCGCCGGCTCGACCGACGTCAGGGTGCTCTCGCGCAGATCGCGGCGCGCACCGGCGATCCGCCGGGCATAGCCGTCCAGCAGCAACGCGCACGACAGGCTTTCGGCGGGACTCAGCCCGGCGCCGGTCAGCACCCTGAGGATCGCCTCGGCCCAGCCGAGCTGGTTCGGCGTCATCGGCGCTCCGCGGATGGGCAGGTCGCAGAGCCACGGGTGGACGTCGCACCGATCGACCATTCCCTGCGTCCAGGCGGTGGCTCCGGCTCGCCAGTCCCGGGCGCTTGCGACCTGATCCGGTGCCGGGCCCCAGGCTGCGTCACCGAGGAGCACCAGTAACTCGTCGCGGGACCTGACGTAGCGATAGATCGCGTTGGCGGTCAGCCCGAGCTTCTGGGCGATCTTGGGCATCGACAGCGCGGCGAACCCGTCGGCATCGGCCAGCTCGAGGGCCGCATCGACGATGTGCTCGACGCTCTGCGTCGGTTTCCGGCCGAGCTTGTTCGCCTTGGCGGGCAGCCCCCAGGCCAATGCGAGCCCGGGTGGCAACTGGGCGTCCTCGGTCATCGGCATCGTCGTCTCCCCGGTCGGTTGACTTCGTGTGTACCTTACACTTTATATTAGTGGGACCCACACACGAATTCATTCGAGGATGCGAGGAACGCCATGGAACAGCAGAATCACCACGACGGATCGAGTCGGCGACGACTCCGGCCCGGCCTCTCCCGCCGAGTCGGAGCACTGCTGACAACGGCAGTGCTCGCGAGTTCGGCCGCGCTCTGGGGCGGAACGGCCGAAGGCGCGACGAGCACCCCCGGTACGCCGTACGCGAGTACCGTCGTCGCGACGGACGCCGGCGTCGTACGCGGCAGGCTCACCGCGGAGGCCCGGCTCTTCCAGGGAATTCCGTACGCCGCACCGCCCGAGCACAAGCTCCGCTGGGCGTCACCGCAACGGGCCGCGTCCTGGCCTGGCATCCGGGACGCCACCAAGCCCGGAAATCGCTGCCCCCAGGCCGAAGGGCTGATCGACGAACCCAGCATCACCGAGGACTGTCTCTACCTCAATGTCACCACCCCACGCGCCAGCGGCGCACGCAAGCTGCCGGTCATGGTGTGGATCCACGGCAACGGCTTCATCAACGGAGCCGCCAGCCTGTACGACGCGCAGCGGTTGGCGAACAGCGGCCAGGTCGTCGTGGTCAGCCCCAACTACCGGCTGGGCATCTTCGGCTTCCTCGCGCACCCGGCGCTGGACCACGGCGGTGCTCGCCACCTCTCCGGGAATTTCGGCCTCGAAGACCAGCAGGCAGCGTTGCGCTGGGTCCGGCGCAACGCAGCGGCGTTCGGCGGCGATCCGGGCAATGTCACGATCTTCGGCGAATCCGCCGGCGGCACCAGTGTCTGTTCTCATCTGGTCGCGCCGGCCTCGAAAGGGCTGTTCCAGAAGGCGATCCTGCAGAGCGCTGAGTGCACCGGCCGCAACTGGTCGCCCGGACCGCCGACCTGGTTCCCGCTGCCACGCTCCGAGCGCGAGCAGCACGGCCTCGAGGTTGCGGCCGAACTCGGCTGCTCCGACCCGGCCGGCGCGGCGGCCTGCCTGCGCGACCTTGACCCGGAGGAGCTCATCAAGTGGTCTGACGTCGGAATCGGTTCAGGACCGGCGGTCGGCGGTGGTGTGCTGCCGCTCAGCCCGGATCGTGCCTTCGCAACCGGCCGCTTCAACCACGTGCCGATCATCCAGGGGATCACGCGCGATGAGCATCGCTTGTTCACCGCGGCCATCGAAACAGCAATCCAGCAGGTGACGACGCCCGCCAGTTACCGCGCAGAAATCCACACCTTGTTCGACCAGCCGGACGCCGAACGGGTCCTTGCCCGCTACCCCGTCAGTAAGTTCCATTCGGCCGGTGAGGCCTTGTCGGCCGTCGTCACCGACTGGGCCTGGGGCTGCCCGGTCCTTGATCGAGATCGAGCACTCGCCGCATGGACGCCGCTGTATGCGTACGAGTTCGCCGACGAGACTGCGCCGTGGTTCAGCACTCTTCCGAAGCCCAACTTCCCGACCGGTGCCTTCCACGGCGCCGAACTGCAGTACCTCTTCACCGACGCGCAACTCCCCGGCCCGCGCACTCCCGCGCAGAAGCAACTTTCGGCGACGATGATCCGCTACTGGTCGCAGTTCGCCTACACCGGGAACCCGAACGGTCCGGGTCAGCCGCGGTGGCAGCCGTTCCGGCACAAGGATCACGTCCAGTCACTTGCCGCGGGCGAAATCGCCCCGGTCGACCTGGCCAAGGAACACCAGTGCGGCTTCTGGGGCTCAATTGCTTGACACGGTCTGGCTCTGGTGACTCAATTGAGGCCTTAAAGGTCTGCCTGAAGACCATTGGTTTCCGATCGCGCCGTCACTCCGCCAGCAGGACCGAGGAGGCCCTCGTGAGCAACGACCAGACCGACGGAGGCGTGGGAAGTCCCACGCTGAGTGAGGACGAGAAACGCCTGCACCAGCTGGGGTATGCGCAGGAGCTGTCCCGGACGATGTCCGGTTTCTCGAACTTCGCCGTCTCCTTCACCATCATCTCGATCCTGTCCGGCTGTCTGACTTTGTACGGCTTCGGCCTCAACACCGGTGGCCCGGTGATGATCGTCTGGGGCTGGCCGGTGGTCGGCCTGATGACGCTGCTGGTCGGCCTGGCGATGGCCGAGGTGTGTTCCAGCTTCCCGACCGCAGGCGGCCTGTACTACTGGTCGGCCAAACTGGCGCCGTCGAACGGGGCGGCCTGGTCCTGGTTCACCGGCTGGTTCAACTTCCTCGGTCAGGTGGCGGTCACCGCGGGCATCGACTTCGGTGCGGCCTTCTTCCTGAACGCCCTGCTGGACCTGCAGTTCGGCTTCTCCGCCACACCGGGACACACGATTCTGCTGTTCGGGCTGATCCTGCTGGTGCACGCACTGCTGAACTCGGTCGGCGTCAAGCTGGTTGCCAGGCTCAACGATGTCAGCGTCTGGTGGCACATCGTCGGCGTGCTGTTCATCGTTGTCGTGCTCGCATTCGTGCCCGACCATCACCAGTCGGCCGGCTTCGTCTTCGGCCACTTCGTCAACAACACCGGCTGGGGTTCCACCTTCTACGTCGCGATGCTCGGGCTGCTGCTCGCGCAGTACACGTTCACCGGCTACGACGCCTCGGCGCACATGACCGAGGAGACGCACGACGCGGCGCGCTCCGGGCCGCGCGGCATCGTGATGTCGATCCTGGTCTCGCTGGTGGCCGGCTGGGTGCTGCTGATCGGCCTCACGTTCGCGATCCAGAGCTATGACAGTGCGACCGGCACCGACACCGGCGTACCGCCCGCGCAGATCTTCATCGACGCGGTCGGCTCGTCGATGGCCAAGGTCCTGCTGGTCGTCGTGGTCGGCGCGCAACTGTTCTGCGGGATGTCGTCGGTGACGGCGAACTCGCGGATGATCTACGCGTTCTCCCGCGACGGTGCGCTGCCGGGGTCGAACTTCTGGCACAAGATCAATCCGAAGACGCGCACACCCACCAACGCGATCTGGCTCGCCGCGGTCGGCGCCTTCCTGCTCGGCCTGCCGTATCTGTGGAACGCGACGGCGTACGCCGCGGTCACCTCGATCGCGGTGATCGGGCTGTACATCGCCTACGTGATCCCGACCCTGCTCCGGCTGCTCCAGGGCGACCGGTTCGTCCGCGGCCCGTGGCACCTCGGCCGCTGGAGCAAGCCGATCGGTGTGGTCGCGATCGTCTGGGTCGTCTTCATCACGATCCTGTTCATGCTGCCACAGGTCAGCCCGGTCAGTGGGAGCACCTTCAACTACACGCCGATCGCCGTCCTGGTCGTGCTCGGATTCGCCGGGATCTGGTGGCTGGCCTCGGCCCGGAAGTGGTTCACCGGACCGAAGGTGCAGGGCTCCGAGGAGGAACTGGCCGCGATCGAGCGCGATCTCGAGTCGATCTAGCCGCGTTCCGGAGTACGGGACTGCTGTTCGTTACCGCCCGGGCCGCCACATACTTGTGGCGGCCCGGGCGGCTTTCGGCGTGATTCCGGGCGACACGCCGGTTCGATGCGCATTTGTGAGCTTGGGCACGCAGGAACAGATAGGTAACGAGGGGATGGCCGGAGTATCTCTATATGTGACACTCGCCGTGTCCACTGGCACTCGACTGTGATGTCGGCGAATGTAATCCTTCGGGGAGAATGTTGATCGATGACTGACGACGAGCTGGTCGGGCGCGCCGGACTGGTCGAGCGTGCGAAGAAGCAGCTCGAGACCAGTGGCTCCGTGCTGCTCTACGGACCTACCGGGATCGGGAAGTCCGCGGTCGGCCGTGCGCTGGTCGCCGAGCGCACCAGGGCGGGCTGGCGGATCCTGAGCGCCGCGCCGTCCCAGAGCGAAGCCGGCCTGCCGTACGTCACTCTCCTCGATCTCCTCTCCAACCAGCTCGAGCTGGCCTGGCAGGTGCTGCCCGACCATTTGCGGCAGCCGCTGGAGGTCGCGCTGCTCAAGGCCAGCGCCCCTGACACGGTGCGGGACGAGCTGGCTGTCCGGCTGGCAGTCCTGCACGTACTACGGCGCCTGGCGGCCTCCGGGCCGGTCCTGCTCGTCGTGGACGACATCCAGTGGGTCGACCAGTCCAGCCTCGAAGTACTCACCTTCTGCGCCCGCCGGCTGACCGAAGGCGTGCACATGCTGGCCACCGAGCAGGTGGCCGACGGTGACCTCCCGACCATGGCCGAGGCCTGCCCTGAGCCGGTGCTGCAGCTCGAGGTGCCGCCGCTGGTCGAGGCGGACGTCCTGTCACTCCTCCGCGGACGGCTGTCGAGTCCACTGCCGGTCCGCACGGCGCGCCGCATCTTCACCGCGAGCGCCGGCAGCCCGTTCATGGCACTGGAGCTGGGCCGCGCAGTGCTGCGTCACCCGCAAGGCGTTTCGCCCAACGATCCGCTGCCGGTGTCGAGCCGCTTGAAGACGCTGCTGGGAGACCGGCTCGCCGACCTCAGCCCAGCGACGCACGACGTACTGCTGCACGCCGCCTCGTCGCCGCGGCCGACTACGACCCAACTCAGCCGCGCGCTGGGTCGCGTGATCGATGCCGAGCTCGCCGAGGCCGAGGGATTCGGGCTGATCGACATCGTCGAGCAGCGGCTGCGATTCTCCCACCCCTTGCTCCGGGAGTTCGTGTACGCCGAGGCGACGTCGGCCGCGCGTCGGCAGGCGCACGCCCGGCTCGCCGCTGTGGTGGACGAGCCGGTGGAGAACGCCACGCACCGGGCGCTGGCGACGCAGGAGGCCAATGCGGACCTGGCCGGCACCATCGAGGAGGCGGCGAGCGTCGCGGGCGGGCGGGGTGCTCTTGGCGCTGCTGCGACGCTGTGGCGACTTGCTGCCGAACGTACGCCGCCGGATCGGCAGGACGACCGGGCTCGGCGGCTGACTCGAGCCGCGGACGATGCAGCCGCCGCTGGGCACCTGGTGGAATCAGCGGAGATGGCGCGACTCGCCGTACAGGCTGCTACTCGGCCAGAGACGAAGGTGACTGCGCTACTGCTCCTGGTCGAAACTGCCTGGCCTGAGAAGGACCAGCGACTCGACCTGCTCAATCAGGCGTTCGAGGTGGCCACGGGTGATGGCCGGCTTGAGGCACGGGTGCGGATTGCCCGTAGTACGAGCGCGTACTTCGACCGGCGGTTCGACGAGGCTCGGGAGGACGCGCAGGTTGCGGAGCGGCTTGCTCGTGCTTGTGGTGATACCGAGGCCGTGGTGGACGCGCTGAGTGCGGCTAGCTCTGTGCAGATCGCTGCTGGTGGAGAGACGACGTCGGATGAGCTGCTGGAGCAAGCGGCCGCACTGTCCGTCGGGTTGCCGCTGACCAAGACCGTTCTGGGTGCGCGGCAGATGGCTGCGATGCGGGAGCTGTTCCGTGGGCGCAACCAAGAGGCGATCGATGCGATCAGCGCGCTGGTGGACGAGGTCCGTGCCGGTGGTGCGGTGCGATGGTTGGCGTCGGCGCTGCTGTCGGCGACTGCGATCTACGAACGCAGCGGACGAGGTGCTGATGCGCTTGCCGCCGGCCACGAGTGCTACCAGTTGCTGCAGGACATCGGCGACGAGCCGGAGGTCGGTCTGGTCATCGCCTGCCGCGCCGAATGGGCCGGCGGGTCGGTGACGATGGCGCGCGAGCTCGCCGAGGCTGCTCTCGAAGGCGTTCGCGTGGTCGGCAACGACGAATGGATGGGCCCGGCGCTGGCGGGGATGGGACTGGTCGCAGTACTGGCCGGTGACCCGCAGCGGGCGGTCGAGGCGTTCGACGCGATCGCCGAATGTGGCGAGGGCGCGATGCCGTTCGACCCCGCGGTGATTCCTTGGCACGCGGACTATGCCGAGGCGCTGGTGGCCGCCGGCCGGCTGGACGACGCGGCCCGGTTGATCGCGGAGATCCGGGCGCGGGCGGATCTCCTGGATCGTCAGGTGATCCAGATCGGCCTGGCCCGCTCCGAGGCTCTCCTGATCGCCAAGCAGGGCGACCCTGCGGCCGCACTCGACCTGCTGGAGAAGACAGTCGCCGGTGCCGGCGACCGGGTCTACCCCCTAGACATCGCCCGCTGCGAGCTGACCCGCGGCCGGGTCGCCCGCCAGGCCCGCCGCCGCTCGGTCGCCCGCACCGCCTTCCTCGACGCGATCGAACAGTTCGAGGCCTACGGCGCCCCCGCCTGGCGCGAGGTCGCCGAAACCGAACTGGCCCGCCTGGACGTCCCCAGCCGCAGCCGCCAACCATCGGAACTGACCGACAACGAACAACAGATCGTCGCCATGGTCCGAGACGGCTCCACCAACCGCGAGATCGCCGCCGCCCTCTACCTCAGCGTCAAAGCAGTCGAATCCCAACTCACCCGCCTCTACCGCCGCTTCGGCGTAGCCAACCGAACCCAACTCCTCCGCACAGTAGACCGAGGCCCCGGCCCAGACCTATCCCCCCGCTAGCCCGCTTGCGCAGCCACCCCCGGTGTGGGAATCAGCAGGGGTCGAAGGTGGCTTTGTAGGTCTTGGGGGCCTTGTCGATCAGGAGGGCCGGGGATCGACCCTTCAGGAATTTGCCTACCGCCCAGCGGGTGCAGGTTTGACTCTTGGGTCCGTCTGCTGCGTCTTGGTTGCTGGTGAACGTGACGCTGGCCAGCAGGCGGCCGTCGGCTGTGGGCGTGAGGGCCTGGACGACGACCTCGGAATTGACGGTGGAGCGAAAGCCCGTGGCGAAATCGGGGCGGGTCAGCAGGGCTTGCGCTGCGCGAGTTTGCTGGGCCTGGTATGTCAGATAGTCGTGATCGTTGATGGCTCTGTAGTAGGTGGTCAGCAGTTCGATGACAGCCGATGCGGCGGGGTTTTGGGCTGCCTCGGGGGTGATCGAGACCAGTTCGTTGCCCAGTGTCGGTTCGGGAGTCGGCGTGGGGTCCGGGGTCGGCTCGAAAGTCGGTTCGGTCGTCACGTACTCCGTCGGCGGGGGCGACCAAGTCGGGGCTTCCTCGGAGGTGGGGTTGCCCTCGGCGGGGACGACATATCCGTTCGAGTCGAGCTTGGACCCGAAGATGCGAGAGTCGGAGTCTTCGATCGTGCCGTTCACGGAGTGCACGATCAGCGCATTCAGGCCGATGATTACCAGTGTTACGGCGACGGCGAGGGCCACGGTGGCACCGACGTACCAGCCCTGTCCGTAGCTGGCTGGGGCTTCGGTAGAACGGGTGGGATGGGATTCTTCGAAGCCGGCTTCGCAGTGGGTGCAGTAATTGGCCGACTCCGCGCGGCGGGTGCCGCAGACGGTGCAGTAGACAGACATCAGTCCCCCCGGACAGTTACAGGATTGCGCTGACCGCTTGCTGGACCGCGGTCACCGCGCCGCCGATCGAGGCGATCGACTTGGCTCCGGACGCGATCAGTTCCAGCAGACGTAGTACCGAGTTCTTGTCGGGTTCTTCCTTCCACAGTTCGTGATCAGCCAGCTCGGCCATCGGCACGGTCTGCTCAGGCAGGTCCGTCTCGGCGCGCAGCAGCTCGAGGAGCTGCGTCATCTGGGCGCGGGCGTCGGTAAGTGAGTCCGACGTGGCGGAGATGTTCGTCGCGGTCGCGTGGTCGCCGGCCGCCATCGCGCCGGCCTCAACCTTTCCGCCCGTGACATTGATCCCGTAGTTCTTCATCAGTGCCTTTCCACTGCTACGTTGACGCCTTGCTTGGCCGCGTTGGCGACCTTGGAGATCATGGCTGTCGCTCGTGACCCGGTACCGGCGGCGATGCTGCCCGCGGTGATGGAGCCGCCTCCCGCAACCCATACGCCGGAGTTTTGGATGACCGTCTGGCGTTGGGTCAGCTCGGCGACGTCGATGCCCTTGGATTCGAGAAACTCGGTGAGCGACTGGAACAGTCGCTTGTCGATCACCTTCGTGTACCAGTCGTGGTCGAGCTGCTGGAAGTACCGCTGGTACCACCTGTCGCTGACCGTCTCGCGCGGGCTGACAGGGGCGCCGTGGTCGAACCGGAGCGCGTTGAGGATCTCTCGCTTCTGCCTGGTCCGTTGGTGCTCGTCCGCCGCCGGGCCGAACAGGTGGGCGGCCGTCGCGAGGGGTGCCCGGAACAAGTGGCCCGGCGTCCGTCGCAGCGCTCGGCCGCCGATCCGCAATGCCTGGCCGGCGGTCGGTTCAGGCAGCAGCCGGTCGACCTCCTGGAACTCGTCCCGTACCGGGGTGAGCACGAAATGGCTGGCCTCGACGAACAGTTCGTGGGGCGTCACAACGAAGCGCAAGAAGGTCGAATGAACCAGTTGTCCGTGCCAGCCGCTGACCGTGATGCACAGGTACGGGCGGGCCCGGTCCTCGGACTCGACCATCAGACTGCGCAGCAGCGCGGGATCGACGGCCGTCACCGGCGCTCCGACCTGCTCGGGCAGGAACCGGAGGTCGTCGCGGATGTCGCGGCCGTCGACGAAGACGCGGTCGGTCATCGTGACCGTGCCGGTCCGCAGGTCGCGCAGCTGGTCGCGGACGAAGTCGTGGACCTCCAGGGCGGTGAAGCTCTCGACCTCTCGACCCTCCTCTGCCGCCTGATCGGTGTCGAGGACGATGGACCAGGCGTCGACGAGCTTCCCACTGCCGACGAAGGGCCGGAAAGCGCTGTAGACGCTGACGTTTCCTTGCCGGGCCTCGGCGATCTTGACGAGTCGCCGGCGTTGCTCGGCGTTGTATGGCCGCGACATCTGGTCCGGCTTGAACCGTGCCGGATGCAGCTCGTGTGCGACCACGCCGTACGTCGCCACCAGCGTCTCGCCAAAGACGACCACCCAGCAGAGCGCTGTTGCCAGCACGAAGGCGAGTGGCCGCGCGGTGTAGAGGGCCCACACCCCGACGAAAAACAGCAGCGTCAGCAGGAGATCGCGGACGAACTGCCGTTTCTGAGCCTCGATGGCGTGCAGAACGACCGGCACCAGATCGACGTCAGGCGAGGACGGCGGAGCCTTGTATCTCTCGTCCAGAACGTCACGAACGACCTGCTTGGCGAGCCGGCTGTCCAGCTGGACAGCCGCGCACAGGTAACGGGTGGCATCCGATGGTGGCATCGTTGCCAGATCTTGTTCTGCGGTCCGCAGTGCTACTCCGCACGTGCCGCAGTAGGTGGCGCTTGCCCGGTTGGCCGCGCCACAGGAATGACAATCCCTCATGGTGGTTCCCCCCAACCGGACCGACGGTACGGCGGTCATCCCGACGGCGTCCAGAGCTCGAACACAATCCGTGACATTGACTCAAACGCTCGACAGTGGCGACCGGCGCAGTCCGAGAGCGTCGGTGCCAACACGCCCGCAGAGCATCCAGAACAGTCTTCGGTCTGTACTGCGGCGGGCTGGAATCGCGGACCAGTCGACCCGCTTCCCAAGGTTCGTCATGCGCGCCCAGGACCATACAACATCGGTACACCAAGTGCCTGGCTTCATCCACAAGCTGCACGTTGCTGTGGACAACTTGGCTGGATCTTGATGCACGTCAATCCCCTTAAAGATAAGGGAATTCTCATTGGAAAACTGTCGGTGGCGGGGTCTAGTGTTGTCGGCATGGACCTCTTGGAGGCGCCGCGTCCGGCGTATATGTTGAGTGGCGAGGAAGCGCTCGCCACTCTCGACGCGTTGCACGCCGAGATGTCGGTCCTGCAGACCTACCGCCTGGAAGTCCTGGCTCGTCTGGACGAAACGGGTCACACCAAGGAAATCAGCGGCCAATCCACCGCCGGGTTCGTCGCGTCGAGACACCGCCTCAATCCACCCGAAACCCAACGCGACCTCAAACTGGCGTTGGCGCTGCCCAAGTACCCGGCCGTGTCGGCCGCCCTGCCCGACGTCTACGCCCCACCCGGCCCCGACCCCGCCATCCAGTACGCCGACCCTTCCGCCGACGTCCAGGCCACGGACATCCTCTCCGATGACGCCGTGCCCGATGACGTTGTGCCCGGTGATGCCGTGTCCGGTGATGCCTTGTCGGCCGATGCCTTGTCCGGTGATGCCGTGTCTGATGGCGTCCTGTCGGATGACCCCGTGGCGGCTGACGGCTTGTCTGGTGATGAGTTGCCGGTGTTGCTGCACCCGAGTCAGGCCGAAGCGATCGTGGCTGCGTTGGAGGCGGTCCCGGCCGCGGCGATGGTGCCTGTCGAGGACCTGCAGGCCGCCGAGGACCAGATGGTGAAAGCGGCCCGGAACCTGTCCCCGTGGGACTTGAAGAAACTCGGCAAACGAGTCCGTGACGTCCTGGACACCGATGGCCCGGAGCCGGCCGAGGACGCCGCCCGGCAGCGTGAAGCGTTGCGGATCACGAACGCGGATCATGGCGTGAAGTTCTCCGGGTTCTTGGCGGCGGAGAATGCTGCACTGTTCAAGACGTCGATCGAGGCCGCCGCGAAGCCCCGCCCGACCCTCGACGGTGAACGCGACCCCCGCACCCTCGAGAAGCGCCAAGCCGACGCCCTGTCCGACACCTTGGCGATCGCTGCGGCGGCGGGTGAGCTCCCCGGCCACGGCGGGATCAAGCCCCACATCACCATCACCATCGACTACGACGAGTTGAAGAACAAAGGCCGTGACGCCACCGGCGACCTCCACTTCGGTGACCGCCTGTCCGCCGCCGCGGTGCGCCGGCTGGCCTGCGACGCCGAAGTCATCCCCGTCGTCCTCGGCTCCGAATCCGAACCCCTCGACGTCGGCCGCGGCCAGCGCTACGTCACCAAAGCCATGTGGCGTGTCCTGGCCCGCCGCGACAAAGGCTGCGTCGTCTGCGGCATGCCACCCCGGTACTCCCACGCCCACCACATCATCCACTGGATCGACGGCGGCCCGACGTCGGTCGAAAACCTCGTGTTCCTGTGCAGTGTTCACCACACCGCCGTTCACCACGGCCACTACACAATCACCATCACCAAGGGCAAAGTCCACGTCACCAGACCGTCCTGGGCCGACCCACCCCGCACCACCGGCCGCAGGGCCTGGTTCACCACACCCCGCACCGGCGCAGCCGCCACCTCCCACACCGGCACCAGCACGACGCCAGGCACCGGCACCAACACGTCGAGCACCGGCACCAGCACGTCGAGCACCGGTACCAGCACGCCCGGCACCGGCACCAGCACGTCGAGCACCGGTGTAGCCGCCAGTTCCCGCGCTACCGGGCCTACCACGCCTGCCACCGGCACAGCTGACAGTTCCCGCGCCAGCGGGTCCACCAGGTCCCGCGCCGGCAGTAGCAACATCGCCAGCACCAGCGCAGCTACTGCCGTCGACTCCAACCGATCCACAGGAGCCGGGTCCGACGGGTCCACCATCGCCGGGTCCGGCGGCGTCAGCACCTCTTTGTCGGGCGGGTCTACTTCCCGGCCTGCCTGGGCCACCACGCCCGCAGCCAGCGGCACATCTCCGGCCGCCTCCCACGCCGGCGACGGATCACCTGCTCTACAAGGCGAAACCACGCGCGCAGACACCACGCAGGCTGCCTTCGGAGTTGGCAACGACCCGTTCTGGGGCGAAGGACCACCAGAACAGACCCTCCGCCCGGTCCGCGCCTTCCCGATGGTCGGCGATCCACCCCCACTGGCAACACACAAGCCTGCCGACTTCGACCCCTGGGGCCTCGAAACCCAAGACACCGGCTAACCACGCCCGCCCCCCTTCGGGTCCGGTGCCCAGCCTGCTTCGGGGTCCCATGGGGTCAACGCTGATCGAGGCGATCGTCAGCGCCGACCTGAAGCGACCGCCGACGGCGCCTCTCGACGTCCGCAGAGATCGGGTTCACGGATACCCGCGACCGTGGCCGACACCGTGGCCGACACCATGACCGCGTCCGGCAACGCGAACGACAACCCGACCGACAACCCGACCGGCAACGCGGACGGCAACGCGAACGGCAACGCGAACGACAACCCGACCGGCAACGCGCGACAACGCGAGCGACAACCTGACCGACGACGCGACGTACACCCGCGACTTCCATCGCTCCTGGTTACCCGCCACATCCGGCCGGGCGCGGCATATTGAGGGCTGCCACGGAGGTCCGGACCTGTCCGGCTACCTCAGGCAACTCGGGTGCGCCCGGCTCAGTTGGTTTGCGTGCCGTGCGGCGGCGGATGCAGGTGGCAATTCCGATTATGTGGGGTGCGACCGGTTTCGCTGATCTCGGAATCCTCGCCGTTCGGGCGACCGCATTCTCCTTGTACAGAACGACGATCGCGGCCGCACAGGCGCACGTACCGGATCCGCCTGACGCGCCGATGGCTGTGCGTCCCACCGGTCGTCAACGTCGGGCGGTTGTCAAGTTCCCTGGTTGCGTGGCGGCGGGTTAGCTGGGAGGGGGGTACGGCGGGCTGGTGAGGACTGGCTTCGGTGGGGTGGTGGGGCGGCGTACAGGCCGAGGATTGCTAGGCCAGCGGGGAGGAGCTCGATGGCGATGATCGCTGGTATTGCTGAGTTGGGCAGGAGGCCCTCACTGAGGTAGGCGAGCCCTGCTCAGCACGCTGCCGCCCCGAGGCTGGTGCCCATCCCTGCTTTGTTGCGTTGAGCAAGGAGAGCCGAGGCGACGATCACGATCGTCAGCACGCCGAGAGCAAGCCCGATGCTGAAGATGAGGATGTAGCCGTGAGGGTCGTCGTCGGGACCGGCCGGGACGGATTCGATGAGGATCGGCTGAGCGATCGTCGTTGCGGCTGTGACAAGAGCGCCGATCTGGTTCGCGGGCCACAGCCATCGGGTCATGCGTACACGCTAGAGCGCCGGCCTCAGCTCGAGACAGTTCCACCGCTCAACCGTCGCCGAAGAGTGTCGTTGACCGTAGGCGGTGCGCTGTGGTCGGGCGTGCGGTGCCCTCCGGCGTGCGGCGCCGCGTCGGGATCGGTCGGACCACGTTCTCGACTAGCTGGAAGCGGCGCGAACGATTGCGGGGGCAGCCGGGTGCACCGCTTGGCGAACAAAGTCGGTCGCGATGGAGGTGGGCCGTCGGTAGCGTGGTGGGTGGGGAAGCCCTTGCGGGAGAGGGATGTGAGGGGAGGGGGAGGGGTGAGGAAGAGGTTGCGGCATCTGTTTGCGGTGGGGCGGACGTGGGTGTGGAGTGCTGAGATTCGATGTGTTCCGGGGGAAGGGGACTGTTTTCGGGGGATTCGGGTGCGGGTTTGGGGGGCTGGGAAGAACGGGCGGGTGTTGGAGGCGGACCTGTTGTCGAGGACGCCGTCGGGGCCGTGGGGTGCGTGCGCGATGGATGGTGCGTATCCGACGAGGGAGGATGTGCGCGCGGTTGTGGAGTATGCGCTCGGGCATGGGTGGCAGGCAGACGCGGTGGGCGGGAAGTTTGTGTTGACAGAGCGCGAACATGCGGAGGCGTTCGAGCTCGAGGGGTTTCTGCTGACCGACCAGGAGTCGCGGCCGGCGTGAAGTTCAGCCTGCGTAGATACCGAGGGGCGGCCTAGTGTCCTGAGTCGGAAGTTCGCGCACATCTCCGGCGCCCAGGCACGCACCTCGCGGCACTGGCGAAGCATCCACGATGCTCCGCGTCGAGGACGCTTCTCCAGCACCGCGATGCACGCACCTGGAGCTGAGGCGCGAACTTCCGACTCAGGACACTAGCGGGTACTACGTGGCGCATGCCGTGTTGATCATTGTGAATCTGTTGATCGCGGTGCTCTTGGGTAGGTGGGGATGCCAGGCCTACAAGGCGGAATGACAGTCAGGGTCTGACGAATTGGCCTGGAGAGACGACTAGCCTGCGGCGGGGATGTCCGCGAGACCCGTGGGCACGGTGGCACCGGTGATCAGGATCGTTCGATCCGTGAGCGGTGTCGTCATCGGGCGGTTGGTTGGGTGAGGAGGGTGGTGAGTTCGGTGACGAGGGTGTCGTCGAACTCGGTGGGGAGGATCAGCAAGCGGTACCAGATGACGCCGAAGACTACGTCCACCAAGGTGCTGGTCCGGACGGGCGTGGGGTTGCGGTCGTCGTTGCGGGTGAGGATTGTCGTGAGGGCCGCGCGTCGGTGGTCGACGAAGGTGGCGCGGAAGCGCTCGGCGAAGGCCGAGTTCAGCTGGGCCTCGGCCGCCAGGGCGCGGAGCAGCTCCACCACCTGCGGCATCCGCCCCCACCGCAGAGATGTCGTCAGGAACTGGCGCAGGTCGGACTCCAGGGCGCCGGTATCGGGGATCGGGATGTTCACCTCCACCTTGTGCAGCAGCGCCTCCATGACGACATCAGCCTTGGTCGGCCACCAGCGGTAGACCGTCTGCTTGCCGACCCCGGATTCCCGGGCGATCCGCTCGATCGACAACGCGGCGTACCCGTCGGTTCCGATGATCTGAATCGCGGCCGCGAGGACCGCCTGCCGGCTGACCTCACTGCGCGCCCGGCCCCGGGTAGCCCTTTGCCTTTCCATGATCAGCAGCATACTCTAAACATTACGAACCGTCTCGTATTGAATTGGAGCTCGTGATGAATGCAGTTGATGGCAAGACGGCGCTGGTCGTCGGTGGGTCCTCCGGAATCGGACTGGAAACGGCGCGGCAGTTGGCCGCCCGGAACTACACGGTGCACATCGTCGGCAGGGCAGCCGAGAGACTGTCCAAGGCGGCCGGCGAGGTGCCAGGGCTGGTGACCCATCAGGCAGATGCAGGCGACAAGGCGGCGATCACCGCACTGGCCTCGACGCTCGGTCGGGTGGAGGTCCTCGTGGTGACTGTCAGCGGCTCGGAAGGCGTCGGCGCATTCGCTGACCTGGATCTGACGATGCTGCGGCGAGCCTTCGACGCCAAGTTCTGGGCGCACGTGACGACGATTCAGGCTGTCCTGCCCTTCTTGGCGCCCCAGGCATCGGTCACGCTCGTCGGCGCCATCACGGCCCGCGCAGGGATGGCCGGTACGGCGGGGATCGGTGCCCTCAACGCCGCGGTCGAAGCGCTCGTCAAACCCTTGGCGGTGGAGCTCGCGCCGCGCCGGGTCAACGCGGTCTCACCAGGCCTCGTCGATACCCCTTGGTGGGAAGGCATGCCCGAAGCCGATCGGGTCGCCTACTTCGACCATGCCGCCAGCGTGCTACCGGCCGGGCAGATCGCGACGGCATCCCACATCGCCGAAGCCGTCGTCCTGGCCGCAACCAACCCGAACCTCACCGGCACAGTCATCGAATCGGATGCCGGCGCACGGCTGGTCAGTATCTGACCGACACGGGCCACCGATCAGTTGCGTAGCCTGGCGGGGTGAAACTCGAACGCAAGCACGCACTCGTGCTCATCGGCATTGCGGTCTGGAACGTTGTCACCTATGTGACGTTCATCAAGAACCTGGCCGGTACCGAAGGGCGCCCGACCGGGTACTACGTGGCGCATACCGTGTTGATCATCGTGAACCTGGTGATCGCAGCTGTGCTGGGGACCTGGGGTTATCGGGCGCTCAGGGCGGACAAGAAGGTCAAGGTCTGACGAACTGGCCTGGGGTGACGCCTAGCATTCGGCGGAAGTGGCGGGTTAGGTGGGACTGGTCGTAGAAGCCTGCCAGGGTTGCTACTTCGGCGGGTGGGCGGCCTTCCAGGAGGTAGCGGCGGGCCAGGTCTACTCGGCGGCCGGTGAGGTAGCGGTGTGGAGGTAGGCCGTATTCGCGGGTGAAGGCTCGCACCAGGTGGGTGGGGTGCGCGTGGACGAGGAGCGCTGCCTCTTCCAGACCGATCCCCTCGGGGAGGTGGCCGTCCAGGACTTCGCGGAGGCGGGTGGCGACGGTCGGGTCGCGGGGATCGGGCGGAGCGGTCACCTGGCGGCGGAGGTGTTGCTGGAGACGTTCCTCGATCAGGGCGAGGCGGCTCTGCGACTCCAAGGATTCCCGACCGTCAGCCAGTACGTCGTGGAGTTGGTGGATGCGTCGCCGGAGTACGGGATCCACGTACTCCGGACGGTCCACCGCCGCGCCGACCAGACCCGGGCCGAGTCGCGAAGGTTCCAGGTAGAGCACCCGTTTGCGGAAGCCGGACGGGTGGACCGAGCGGCCGTCGTGCGGGACGTGCGGCGGCAGGAGGGAGACCTGGGACTGGGCCAGGCCGTGTTCGCGGTGGTCCAGGTCGTAACGGACGACGCCTTCGTCGACGATCAGGACGGTCCAGGCGTCGTGGGTGTGGCTCGGGTACGCATGCGACGGGAAGTAGGCATGCAGTACTTCGACGACACCGCTGATGCCGGGTCGCCAGGCCTTGACCTGCGCACCGCCGTTCACAGTTTTGAACCCACTCTCAAGCTTTTCAGTCTAGAACATACCCTCGAAGCCAACGTGGAGAGGCGGAGCCGGCTTGAAGGTCTACATCAGTGCGGACATGGAAGGCATCACCGGGCTGGTCGACGCGGAGGACGTCCAGCCGCCGGGCCGCGATTACGAGCGCGGCCGGGTGATGATGACCGAGGACGTGAACGCGGCCGTCCGCGGCGCCTACCAGGCCGGCGCCACCGAGGTACTGGTCAACGACGCCCACGGCCCGATGCGGAACCTCCTCCCCGACCTGCTCGATCCCCGCGCGGCACTGATCAAGGGCCGTCCGAAGCCGATGGGCATGATGGAGGGCCTGACCCCCGGGTACGACGCCGCGCTCTGCATCGGCTTCCACGCGCGCTCCGGGATCCTCGGCGTCCTCAGCCACAGCTTCATGGGTCACGAGATCGAGGACATCTGGCTCGACGATCGCCCGGTCGGCGAGATCGGTCTCTTCCACACGACGGCTGCCGCGTACGGCGTACCGGTGGTGCTGCTGACCGGCGATGACGCAGCCTGTGGCGAGATGACTGCTTGGGACCCAGAGATTGCGACGGTCCCGGTCAAATTCGCCAAGGACCGCTTCGCCGCGCAGCTCGTCCCGGTCGCCGAAGCCAGGGCCGCCATCGAGACCACGACCCAGGCCGCCCTCCGCGCCTCGAACACGGTGCCGACCGTCAACAGAACGTCCCACCGACTCGCAGTCCGCTGGCAGAGCGCGTCGGTCGCCTCCCACCTTCCCGCCATCCCCGGAGTCACCCGCACCGACGACCGCACGGTCACCGTCGACGCACCGATGCCCGACCTCTACCGCCTCTTCAACCTCTTCCTCCGCGTAGCCACCGCCCTCACCTCCAACCCGCCCTACTGCTGAAATGGATCATGCCAAGAACGTACAAGCCGTGGGTCCGATCGGGCAGACAATCTTGGGCCTGTGGATGAAGAGATGGAACCGATCAGGTTCGACACCAAAATCGCCGTACTGCTGCGCGACGACCTCCCCACTTGGCAGCGGTTGAACGTCACCGCTTTCCTGGTGAGCGGGATCGCCGCCATGCACCCCGAGACGATCGGCGAGCCGTACGAGGACGCCGACGGTACGCCGTACCTGCCGATGTTCCGCCAGCCCGTGCTGGTGTTCGAGGGCTCCAAGGAGTTCATGGCGACCGCGCACGCCCGCGTGCTGAGCCGGGAGATCCCGCACTCCGTCTTCACCCAGGATCTCTTTGCCACCGGCAATGATCGCGACAATCGGGCCGCCGTGAGAGCAGTAGAACAAGCCGAACTGGACCTCGTCGGCCTAGCCCTCTTCGGACCGAAGAACGCGGTGGACAAGGCGCTCAAGGGCGCGAAGATGCATCACTAACGTGGTTCGAACGAATCCCACGTCATCCCCCAGTCGCGGCTGAGCGCGACGGTCGAGACGGAGTCGATCCCGTAGAGATAGGTCCCGTAGCCACTGAGCGAGCCGACGTCGGGCGCCTCCCCGGCCGCCTCGACCCGGCCGTCGGTGTCGACCACGTACGTCGTCGGCCCGCGGGCGCCGGGCCGCCGGGCGACCATGATCGTGGTGCCGTCGCTGAACGGCATCGCGCCGCTGACCTGGGCCGGCGGAGCGGCGATCTGCTGCCAGCTCCGGCCGGCATCCAGCGACCGCTCCATCGTCCGGGTGGAGCCGTCCGCGGCCGGGATCACGGCGACCGCGGCCTGACCGTCGAAGCTGGTCGAGACGGTACCGGCGCCGTCCGCCGCGCCCGACCTGACCAGCTTGTGCCGTTGCCAGGTGCGTCCGCCGTTCTCCGTCCAGGCGACCTGGGCGCCACCGCCGGGAGCATCGGCGAGCAACCACCAGCGGTCGAAATTGGACACCCCGCGCACCGGGAGCCGCGGATGGCGAAGATCAGCCGGCACCTTCAGCGTTCGCAACGAACCTTCGAAGGGGTTCAGCACGGTCAGCTCCTCCGTGCCGGTGAGCTGTCCAAGGATCTCGCCGGACGTGAACGTGCTACTCGGTGCCGCATAGGCCAGCGGCCGCAACTGTCGGCCGTCACCCGAAAGCTGCATGAGGAACGACTGCTTCCACGTCGGATCGGCGCCGCTGAGTGGCGAAGTCTTCGGAGCCAGTACGGCGATCGTCGTGTCTCCGTTCGGCACGACCGAGACCGGGCGATCGCTGATCGGGGTGTCCGCGGTCAACCCCGCGATGTTCACCCGCGCGGCGTACCGGCACGGAGTGGGAGTGCAGCTCGACCACGACGAGGCCCAGAAGTTCCCGGCCACCGCCGCGAAGCCCTCGAGGGTCGCATCCGCCGCCGTGATCACGGCGGCGCCGCCAGCCGGCGTCGGTGTCGGTGTCGGCGCCGGCGGCTCCGGCTCGTCCTGCCGAACCTCCGGGACCAGCACGGCCAGTACTGCGATGCCGGCAACCACGACCGCCCCGGCACCACCGAGTACCCAGCGGCTGTGCTCCTGATCTGCCATCGGTCCTCCCCAGTGTCACCACGATAGTGACAACCGGGGAGGGCCACAGGCCCGGAGAGTCAGACCCGGCGGAAGATCAGGGCTCGTTTGACCTCTTGGATGGCCTTGGTGACCTCGATACCGCGCGGGCAGGCCTCGGTGCAGTTGAAGGTGGTCCGGCAGCGCCAGACGCCCTCCTTGTCGTTCAGGATCTCCAACCGCTGCTCGGTGCCTTCGTCGCGGCTGTCGAAGATGAACCGGTGCGCGCCGACGATCGCCTGCGGACCGAAGTACTGGCCGTCGGACCAGAACACCGGGCAGGACGTCGTGCAGGCGGCGCAGAGGATGCACTTGGTGGTGTCGTCGAACCGTTCCCGGTCGTGCTGGGACTGGATCCGCTCTCTGGTCGGCTCGTGCCCGCTGGTGACCAGGAACGGCATGATCGAGCGGTACGCGTCGAAGAACGGCTCCATGTCGACGACCAGGTCCTTGAGCACCGGCAGGCCCTTGATGGGCTCGACGGTGATCTCCTTCTCCGGGTTCAGGTCCTTGATCAGCGTCTTGCAGGCCAGCCGGTTGCGGCCGTTGATCCGCATCGCATCCGAACCGCAGACCCCGTGCGCGCAGGACCGGCGGAACGTCAGCGTGCCGTCCTGCTCCCACTTGATCTTGTGCAGTGCGTCGAGCACCCGGTCGCCGGGGTTGAGCGAAACGGTGTAGGTCTTCCACTCGGCCTCGTCGAGCACCTCGGGGTTGTACCGAAGGATCTTGACGTGTGCGTCCATCAGTACTTCCGCTCCATCGGCTTGTAGCGAGTCTGGACGACCGGCTTGTAGTCCAGCCGGATATTGACGTTGCCCTCGGCATCGACCGACCGGTAGGCCATCGTGTGCCGCATGAAGTTCACGTCGTCACGCTTGTCGTAGTCCTCACGGAAGTGCCCGCCCCGCGACTCCTTGCGGGCCAGCGCCGAGACCACCAGGACTTCGGCGAGGTCGAGCAGGAAGCCCAGCTCGACCGCCTCGAGCAGATCGGTGTTGAACCGTTTCCCCTTGTCCTGCACGGAAACCTGGGCGAATCGTTGCTTCAGGCCCTCGATATCAGTCAGCGCCTGCTTCAGCGAACCCTCGGTCCGGTAGACCTGCGCGTTGATGTCCATCGTGGCCTGCAGGTCGGTCCGGATCGCCGCCACCCGCTCCCCGCCGGTGGCGTTCCGCATCCCCTCGATCAGCTCGACGACAAACGCCTCAGGCTCGGCGGGAAGCTCTTCGAAAGAAGCAGTAGCGGCGTACTCCGCGGCCGCGATCCCCGCGCGCCGCCCGAACACGTTGATGTCGAGCAGCGAGTTCGTCCCGAGCCGGTTCGCACCGTGCACCGAGACGCAGGCGACCTCGCCCGCGGCGTACAGGCCGGGGATCACGTCGTCGTTGTTGGCCAGCGCCTCGCCCTGGATGTTGGTCGGGATGCCGCCCATCGCGTAGTGCGCGGTCGGGAACACCGGGATCTGTTCGGTGTAGGGCTCGACGCCCAGATAGGTCCGGGCGAACTCGGTGATGTCCGGCAGCTTCGCGTCGATGTGCGCGGGCTCCAGATGGGTCAGGTCGAGCATCACGTACGCACCGTCCGGCCCACAACCACGGCCTTCCCGTACTTCGTTCGCCATCGCCCGGGCCACCATGTCGCGCGGCGCGAGGTCCTTCACGGTCGGCGCGTAGCGCTCCATGAACCGCTCGTTGTCCTTGTTCCGCAGGATTCCGCCCTCACCACGAGCGGCCTCCGACAGCAGTACGCCGAGACCCGCCAGGCCGGTCGGGTGGAACTGGAAGAACTCCATGTCCTCCAGCGGCAGGCCCTTGCGCCAGACGATGCCCATCCCGTCACCGGTCAGGGTGTGCGCGTTCGAGGTGGTCCGGAAGACCTTGCCGAAGCCGCCGGAGGCGAACACGATCGACTTGGCGCTGAAGATGTGCAGCTCACCGGTGGCCAGTTCGTAGGCGACCACACCGGTCGCCTTGCCGCCGACCATCAGCAGGTCGAGCACGTAGAACTCGTTGAAGAACTCGACGTTCTGCTTGATGCACTGCTGGTACAGCGTCTGCAGGATCATGTGGCCGGTACGGTCCGCGGCGAAGCAGGACCGGCGTACGACGGCCTCGCCGTGGTTGCGGGTGTGCCCACCGAAGAAGCGCTGGTCGATCTTGCCCTCGGCCGTCCGGTTGAACGGCAGCCCCATCTTCTCCAGGTCGAGCACCGCGTCGACGGCCTCGCGGCACATCACCTCGGCCGCGTCCTGGTCGACCAGGAAGTCACCACCCTTGACCGTGTCGAAGGTGTGCCACTCCCAGTTGTCCTCCTCGACGTTGGCCAGCGCGGCGCACATGCCGCCCTGGGCCGCGCCGGTGTGCGACCGGGTCGGGTAGAGCTTGGTGAGTACTGCGGTCCGGGTGCGCTTGCTGGACTCCAGGGCGGCGCGCATACCCGCTCCACCCGCGCCGACGATGACCACGTCGTACTGATGCCGCTGCATATCTAGGGTTCCTTACTTGCAGACCGTCAGCGTGGAGCTGGGGTCCAGGCAGGGATCGAAGGTGAAGATGACCAGGGTGCCGAGCACGACGATCACGATCGCCGCGGTGATCAGCAGGGCCTTCAGCCAGAACCTGGTCTGGTCCTTCTCGGCGTAGTCGTTGACGATCGTGCGCATCCCGTTGGTGCCGTGCAGCATCGCCAGCCAGAGCATCAGCAGGTCCCAGACCTGCCAGAGCGGGTTGGCCCACTTGCCGGCCACGAACCCGAAGTCCAGTGCGGTGATCCCGCCGCCGAGCATCAGGTTGGTGAACAGGTGGCCGAGCACCAGCACCACCAGCGCGAGGCCGGACAGCCGCATGAACAACCAGCTGTACAGCTCGAAGTTGGTCTGTCCGGAGCGATTGCGCCCGCCGCCCTTCAGCGACCGGCCGCGACTCGACGACCGCGGTTCTACGATCTCCGTCATTCGCTCAGCCTCCGAAGACGTGCGAGAGATGGCGGATGACGAACGGCACGAACAGGACGACCCAGAGGACGCCGACGCCGATCATCAACTTGCGCTGGTTGCGCGGGCCCTTGGCCCAGAAGTCCACCAGGATCAGCCGGATGCCGTTGAAGGCGTGGAACAGGATCGCTCCGACCAGGCCGACCTCCATCAACCCGACGACCGGGTTCTTGTAGGTCCCGATCACCTCGTTGTAGGCCTCCGGGGAGACCCGGACCAGGGCGGTGTCGAGGACGTGCACCAGGAGGAAGAAGAAGATCCCGACCCCGGTGATCCGGTGCGCGACCCACGACCACATGCCTTCGTGGCCGCGATAGAGCGTGCCGGGGGGAATGATGCGCGGTTTGCTGGGCAAACCGATCCTCCGATCGGACGACAGACCAGAGCCGGGGACCACGGCGGCTCCGGGGCGGCCAGAGCGATCAGTCGGCACCGGATGGCGCTGTCAGGACCGGGGTGGCAAAGGGGCCGTAGTCGGCTCGGCCCGGCAGGTGACCAGGCCGTTCTTGATGCTATCGCTGCGCTGCACCGGTTCAGGACCGCTCTCGTGTGACTTCCCTCTCTGAGCGCGCCGGCAGCCACTCTCCGTGATCACCTGCCAGCAGCACCCTCCCCCGCCCCGAGCGAAGCGAGGGCGTTCTTTCCGTTCCTGAACTCGACGTAGCGGTTTGACTTCAACTGCTCTTGAACTGGTTCGGTCTTAGCGTTGACCTGAAGAGAGGGGATTACCGATGAGTTTCTGGATTTGTGAGACCTGCGCGGTGGAGCATTCCGAGCAGGTCGAGGTGTGTGCGATCTGCGCCGACGAGCGGCAGTGGGTGCCCGCCGACGGGCAGCACTGGACGACGCTCGAGGAGCTGTCCGCCGCCGGGTACAAGGTGGACGTCAAGGAGGTCGAGCCTGACCTGTACGGCGTGACGTCGGCCCCGAGCGCCGGGATCGGCCAGCAGTCGATGCTGGTCCGGACGGCCGAGGGCAACCTGCTCTGGGACCCGATCGGCTACCTCGACGACGACGCGGTCGAGCAGGTCCGCGTGCTCGGCGAGGTGAAGGCGATCATCGCGAGCCACCCGCACATGTACGGCGTACAGGTCGAGTGGAGTCACCGGCTGGGCGGCGTACCGGTCTATGTGTCCGAGGCGGACGCCGAGTGGGTGGCTCGGCAGGACCCGGTGATCAAGACCTGGTCCGGCACGCTCGACCTGCTGCCGGGCGTGACGCTGATCCAGCCGGGCGGGCACTTCCCCGGCAGCGCTGTCGTGCACTGGGCAGAAGGTGCCGAGGGCAAGGGAGTGATCCTGGCGGGCGACACGATCTTCGCCAACCCGGACCGGGCGTCGGTCAGTTTCATGCGCAGCTACCCGAACCGGATTCCGTTGTCAGGCGCGGTCGTCGACCGGGTCGCCAAGGCGCTGGACGTCTTCAACTACGACCGCCTGTACGGCAACTTCGGCGCGTCCATCCCTACAGACGCACGCACCGTCGTACGCCGCTCAGCCGACCGCCATGCAGCTTGGGCTCGTGGCGATTTCGATCACCTGACCTGAAAGTAGAGCTGGCTTAGGCAGCCAGCTTTACAGCCAGACGCCTGTGCAGGGTGAGCATGTGTTGTACGCAGGAATCCCAGTCGTAGAGCTCGGCCCGGCTTCGGGCCGCGGCTCTACGCCCTGGCTGCTGCGCGAGTTCCAGTACTGCGTCCGCCAGCAACTCCGCCTTCGCCGGAGCCCACCGGCCGCAACTTGCGTCGACCAGCTCCCTGGCACCACCCGTGTTCGCCGTCACCACCGGCGTACCGGCTGCCAGCGCCTCCAATACAGCGAGGCCGAACGTCTCGCCCGGGCAGACCGACAGCGCCACGTCCGCCTCGGCGAGATGCCGCGCGAGCGCGACCCGGCCGTCGACGTACCCGTGGAAGTGGATCGGCGCACTGCCCGCGATCGCGAGCAGCTCGTCCAGATGCGGCCCTGATCCGTAAACTTCGAGCCGCATCGGTACGCCGCGTCGGTGCAGCTCGGCCGCGGTGGCGACCGCCAGGTGCGGGCTCTTCTCGCGGGACAACCGGCCCGCGTGGACGAGCTTGAGGATCCCGTCGTCGGCGGGTGTGCCGAGCGACGGGTGGAACGTGTCGAGGTCGACCCCGAGCGGGATCCGGACCAGCGGGGTGCTGACCTCGTCGAACTCGGCGGCCGCGTAGCGCGAGGTGACGACCACCGCGTCGTACGTGCGACTCAGCAGCTTGTAGAGCGCACCGACGCCGGATGCGATGCCCAGCTGGCGCCCGGTCCTGAGCGACAACATGGCATCGAGGCGTTCATGACTGAACAGAACCGAACCGATGCCTTGGCGGCGCGCCCACCTTGCCACCGGCAACAATGTGGACTTGTCCGAAATCTCCACGTTGGTTGGCCCGAAGCGCTCGAGCGCCTCGATCACCTTCCAGGGATCGGTGATCAGCCGGTACCCGCCGCCGACCTTCGGCGCCTTCATCCGCACGATCGTGCCGACCTCGGTCTCGGTAACGCTGTCCCGCTCGCCGGGGGTGATCAGAATCCGGTCGGCTCCGGCCTCGCAGTACCCCTGCCCCAGATGCTCGATCGCGGTCCGCATCCCACCGGACGTCGGACCGACGAAGTTCGCGAGCTGGGCGATCCGCAAACTCATGCGGCCCGCCGTACTGCGGCTGCTTCGGCGAGGACCTCGGTGTAGTGGCGATCGATGAGGTCGTCGACAACAGCGGGCCAGGTGCGGGTCTGCACTCGGCGACGGCCGGCCGCTGCCATCGCCGTACGGGCTTCGGGGTTGTCCAGCAGGGTTCTGACGGCCTCGCGCAGCGATCCTGGTGTGCCTGGTTCGAAGAGCAGACCAGTTTCGCCAGGCCGGATCAGGTCGAGCGGTCCACCGGCGGCCGGTCCGACCGCGGCGACACCGGAGGCCTGCGCCTCCTGGATCGTCTGGCAGAAGGTCTCGTGTTCACCTGTGTGCACGAAGACATCCAGGCCGGCGAAGATCGAGGCCAGGTCGGTCCCACGGCGCATCCCAAGGAACGTTGCGTTGGGCAACGTTGCTTCCAGCGATGTGCGATCCGGACCGTCACCGACCACCACCACGTGACAGTCGAGATCGTTCAGCTCGGCCAGCCGCTTCACCTTCTTCTCCGCGGCCAGCCTCCCGACGTACCCGACGATCGGTTTGCCGTCCGGCGAGATCTCCCGGCGCCAGGCCTCGATCCGGTGCGCGGGGTCGAACAGCTCGAGGTTCACGCCACGGCCCCAGTGGTACACCCGCGGGACGCCTTCCTGGACAAGCTGCGCCACGGTGGGCGACGAAGGCGCCAGCGTCCGGTCGCAGCGTGAGTGGATCCGGCGGATCCAGGCCCAGCAACCGCGATCGGCCTTGGCGAACCAGGGGTACTGCCGCGCGAAGCCGGCCAGGTCGGTCTGGAACACCGCGACCGTCGGCAGCCCGAGCCGCCGCGCGCTGCGCAGTCCGTAGGCACCGAGCGCGAACGGCGCCGCCAGATGCACCAGATCGGGCTTGAACTCGGCCATCGCCCGTTCGATCGCGGGATCGGGCAACCCGACCGGGATCTCTTTGTAGCCAGGGATCCCGAAGCTGCGGGCCCGTAGTACCCGTACTCCGTTGTAGGTGTCCGGACCGGGACCGGCCGCGATGATCAAGAGCTGATGCCCGCGGGCGAGCAGCCGGTCGGCGACGTGGCGAGCTGTGTTCGCCACGCCATTGATCTGCGGCAGGAAACACTCGGCAACCATCACTATGCGCACAGTCGAAGGTTCCCGTTCCCGCATGAACCCTCGGCGACGCTCTCGTGACAGGGTGTCGATTCCCTGGCGACGCATCCAGGGCCGCCGGATGGCCGGCCGGTGACCAGCCGGCTGTGCTTGGCTAGCGGTATGCGAACTCTGGGGATCGTCGCCGTGCTGATCGTGCTGATCGCCGTCGGCCTGTGGATCTGGAGCGGGAAGGCGACCGAACGGGCCGGGCGCAAACGCGGGATCAGCTGGTGGGGTGCGCGGAACGGCTGGCGCTACACGGCCGGGACCGACGAGTTGCTGGACCTGTTCCGCGGCGAACCGTTCAGCCGCGGGACCAGTCACGACGTACAGGATCTGCTCTCCGGCACGCTCGCCGGCAGGCCGGCGCTGATCGCCCAGTTCAGCTGGTACCACGCTCCCGATCTCCCGCAGGCTTCGTCGGTCGGGTCCAGCGGCTTGAAGAGCGGAGTCTGCGCAGCGGTGATCGTCGAGCTGCCGATCGCCGTACCGGCGTTGTCCGTACGCCGTACCGAGGCGACCGACGTCGTCCGTGGGGACGACATCTCCTTCGAGAGCGAGCGGTTCAACTCGGCGTACCGGGTGGTGAGCCCGGACAAGAAGTTCGCCTCCGATGTGGTGAATCCGCGGCTGATGGCGTTCCTGCTGGACGATCCGCGGCCGTACTCGTTCCGGCTCGACGGTCCGATGCTGGTGGTCTGGCGCGACGGCAAGGTGGACGCGGCCAACGAGCTCGGCGAGCTGGCCGGGTTCGCGCTGGAAGTACTGGAGCTGATTCCGCCGTTCGTCTTCGATACCGCGTGGACGGTGGCTGCTGGGCAGACCACCACCCGGGTGAGTGAGATTCCAGTGGCGGCGTTGGGGGAGTCGCCGACCGGGTCGGTCGCGTTCCTGCAGAAGCTGGAGCATCGCGGCCGGTCGGTGGAACGCTACGAGCACTTCTCTGAACTGTGGGGCGAGAAGGCGTGGGCGGTGGTGGTGAAGGTCGACTTCCCCACGGTCTGGCCGGTCTGCATGGTGGTGCCGAAGGCGCTCGCCCCGGCGCGGGTGATTCCGCGCTTCACCGACGAGTACCTGACCGGCGACGACATCTTCGACCAGACCTTCGCGGTCGGCACCCCACGCCCCGACTTCGCCAAGCTCGTGCTCACCCCCGAGTTCACCGCGTGGTGGCGCGACGACCCGCGCTCACTCAAGGTCCGCGTCATCTTCCAGTCCGAGTTCCTCACTCCCGCCGACGACGACGTCACCGAGGACACCTACCTCGCCCAGGTCAGCCTGATGGCCCACGGACGCCTCTCCGACCAGCAGTTGGCCGACCATCTCACCGACCTCACCTGCGACCTGGCCGACCACCTTCCCCCCGCAGCCCTTACCTTCAACCGCGACACCTGAGCACGCGCGCCCCTGAGCAGAAGTGATAGCAGTGAGTTGCCGAGCTTGATAGCATGCCCTTCATGAGACAGCTGCTGCTTCGGGTGCCTGATGATCTGCACGCCCGGTTGACTGCGCGGGCCCAGGAGCGCGGGCAGTCGGTCAACGCGCTCGCGACCGAACTGCTGGATCACCTGATCGAGGAAGACCCTGCCTCGGTGCGCAGGCGGCTGCGAGCCAGAGCTCATCAGCTGGGTGTGCTGGGGGAGCAACGCCCTGCCCGCCGGGTGCTGTCGCCGGACGAACGTGCTGCCGCCATCGACTCCGCGCGGGGCCTGGGCAAGGTTGTCGATGCGATCCTCGAGGACGGTCGCTGACGTGATCGTGTATGTCGATTCTTCTCAGCTGGTCCGCGCCTACCTGCCCGACGAGGACGGCTACCTGGAGGCCAACGGCCTGCTCATGGGCGAGGATGCGCTGGTGACCTCCACCTGGACCTTGGTGGAAGTCACCAGTGCGCTGGCTCGCGCTGCTCGCGGTGGTCGGGCCGATCTCCTCGGCCTGCTGGCTGTGTTCGAGAACGACACCGCCGTCGACGGTCCGGTGACCTTGCTGCGTCCGGACCCGGCGGCGGTCGAGGCCCGCGCGACCGAGATCGTCCGCGACCATGCCATCCGCTCGCTCGACGCGCTGCACCTCGCCGTCGCCGAGTTGGCAGCGATGCCGCTGGCGTCTCCGGAGCGGTGCGGTTTCGCGAGCAGCGACAAGGCGCAGGCCGAGGTGGCGGCAAACCTCGACTTCGTGCTGGTCTGAAACTTCGTGCTCGACATCCACGTCGCGGAGGCGACCACGGGCACCGTCGTACACAGACGCAGGCCGGCGACGTGACGATCGAAGCCGCACCTCCCACGGAGACATCACCGCCCGCAGCCTGTAAAAGGAAAGGAAGGAAAGCGAGGGGGTGCCCCGCGGGAAGGCGAGGGGCGCCCGGGGGAAGCGGGAGCGCCCGGCGGGAAGCTGCGGGGCGCTTGCGGGTGGAGAGACTCCGGTCACACAGGGTGCTGGATGTCACCCGGGTCGGGATACCAGTGGAAGGGTGGTCGGGCCTACGGTGGGCAGATGAGCCACCAGACCGAGTCGGGGTGGGACTTCGAGCCTGTCTACGGTCCCGACAAGCTTGCGGATTTCGACCCAGCCGAGAAGTTGGGGACGCCGGGGGAGTACCCGTTCACCCGCGGCGTCTACCCGACGATGTACACCCAGCGCCCCTGGACGATGCGCCAGTACGCCGGGTTCGGCACCGCCGCCGAGTCGAACCAGCGCTACCACCAGCTGATCGACGCCGGCACGATGGGCCTGTCGGTCGCGTTCGACCTGCCGACCCAGATGGGCTACGACTCCGATGCCGAGATCGCGCACGGCGAGGTCGGCAAGGTCGGGGTGGCGATCGACTCGATCGACGACATGCGGATCCTGTTCGACCGGATCCCGCTGGACCAGGTCTCCACCTCGATGACGATCAACGCGCCCGGCTCGGTGCTGTTGCTGCTCTACCAGCTCGTCGCCGAGGAGCAGGGCGTCAGCGGCGACAAGCTGACCGGCACGATCCAGAACGACGTGCTCAAGGAATACATTGCCCGGGGCACCTATATCTATCCGCCGAAGGAGTCGCTCCGGCTGATCAGCGACATCTTCGCCTACTGCCAGACCGAGCTGCCGCGCTGGAACACGATCTCGATCTCCGGCTACCACATGGCCGAGGCCGGCGCGACGCCCGCGCAGGAGATCGCGTTCACCCTTGCCGACGGCATCGAATACGTCCGTACGGCGGTCGCGGCCGGCCTCGACGTGGACACCTTCGCGCCGCGGCTCTCGTTCTTCTTCGTCTCCCGGACGACGCTGCTGGAGGAGGTCGCCAAGTTCCGGGCGGCCCGCCGGATCTGGGCCCAGGTGATGCGCGACGAGTTCGGCGCGAAGAACCCGAAGTCGCTGATGCTCCGCTTCCACACCCAGACGGCCGGCGTCCAGCTCACCGCACAGCAGCCCGAGGTGAACCTGGTCCGCGTTGCGATCCAGGGTCTGGCGGCCGTGCTCGGCGGCACCCAGTCCTTGCACACCAACTCGTACGACGAGGCGATCGCGCTCCCGACCGAGAAAGCGGCCCGGCTCGCGCTGCGGACCCAGCAGGTGCTCGCGTACGAAACGGACATCACCGCGACCGTCGACCCGTTCGCCGGCTCGTACGTCGTGGAGTCGCTCACCGATGAGGTCGAGGCGGCCGCGCGCGAGCTGATGGAGCAGGTGGAGGAGTTCGGCGGCGCGGTGGCGGCGATCGAGAAGGGCTTCCAGAAGCAGGAGATCGAGCGTTCGGCGTACCGGATCGCGCAGCAGATCGACTCGGCCGAACGGGTGGTCGTGGGGCTGAACAAGTACAAGGTCGCCGAGGAAGAGCCGTACGAGCCGCTCCGGGTCGACCCCGCGATCGAGGCGCAACAGGTCGCCCGGCTGGCCAAGCTCCGTGCTGAACGCGACCAGGCAGCCGTCGACAAGGCGCTCGCGGACCTGCAAGCGGCAGCCCGCGGCACCGGCAACTGTCTCTACCCCATGAAAGAAGCCCTCAAAGCCCGCGCCACCGTAGGCGAGGTCTGCAACGCGCTCCGCGCGGTCTGGGGCGTCTACGTCCCTGCCGACACCTTCTGAACCACGTGGTGTGCCGCCCAGACCTTGATCCGTCCGGGCGCTAGCGTGACTCGTCCCGTGTCGATGTGAAGGATGGCCCCGATGGCTCGTCGCCTGCCTGCCGCCGCAGTTGCCCTGATGCTGCTCGTCTCACTCGCCGCCTGTAGCAAGGACAAGCCCAGCGGCCTCCCGACCCTGACACCGGGCGGGGACGACCCGACCAGCAGCTCCGGTACGGCTTTGCCCTCGACCGGTCCGACCGTCGCGGAAACCCCGATCACCACCGGTCCGACCTCACCGTCAGCCGGTCCGCCGTCGTCGACCGGGGTGCATGCCGGGAAGATCGTGGCGACCACGCCGGACCAGAAGGCTGTGGCCGACGTCTTCCTGCGGTACCTGGCGCTGCGCCTGGCGGCGTACAACAAGCTCGAGGTGGATCTGGACGCGATGAGCAAGGTCGCCACCGGGCAGGCGATCAGCGGGGTCAGGGCGGCGGTCGAGCAGCTCAAGTCGAAGAAGCACCACACGATCGGTGAGCTGTATGTCGGCATACCCGGCGTCGTGGTCAAGGGCTCGACCGCGACCATGCGGTCGTGCATGGACAACACGACGATCGACGTCGATCAGTCGGGGAAGCCGGTGGAGACGCCCATACCGTATTTCACGGCGAACAGCACGTTCGAGAAGGCCGGTGGAACCGTCTGGGTGGTCAAGACCGTCAGATTCGTCGAGTTGCGGTGCCGCTGAGCCGGTTTCGTCATGAACCGGGTAGACCTCCGTCCCATTACCATTGACCGTGTTGACCGCCTTCTGGGGAGCGATTTCATGAAGCGAGTGATCCCGATCACCATCCTGGCGCTGGCGGCCGGAGCTGTGACGGCTCCGCTGGCCACCGCATCCATCGGTGATGACCCGACGTACGGTGGCCAGGGCTTCAAGGTCTCGGTCAGGGTGAACGTCACCAGCGACTCGGGCAAGATCATCCAGGGTGGCTCGAGGACCATCTCGGTCCCGGCCAAGTGCTGGTGGAAGCCGGTGTCCTTCGACGTCAACGGCGCCGATACCAGTTCGCCCGAGGCGTTCGAGAAGTATCACAACGAGAACCCGCTCCAGGGCCACGCCGGGGCCGGCAACCTCGCCTTCCCGCCCGGTGACGAGATCGCGAAGATCACCGCGGAGTCGAAGGCGGGCAAGGCCTACCGCTGGTACCAGGTGGACTGCGCCGACGGCGTGAACCCGCTGACCGAGGGGTATACCAGCCTCGGCGGCACCTTCATGGGCACCCAGATCTGGCGGTCCTACCGGGCCTTCCTGCCGGGTGAGGTCCCCGAACCGTTGATCGCGGTCAAGAACCTCGCCGACGTGCTCTGGGACGAGGCGCAGAAGCAGATCGTCGCGCCCACCCTGGACCGGAACCCGAAGGTGGCAACGTCCGGCGGTGCGGCCATCGTCAATCTGCCGAGCTGGTTCTGGGTGACGAACCCGGACCGGTCGCTGGCCGACGACGGCGTCCTGCGGCTCACCGCCTCCGTCCCGGGGACCCCGGTGAACATGACGCTGGAAGCGACCAGCGGCGACGTGGCGATCACGTCGGTGGCAGGCTCCAACACGTGCGACGTCAGCCACGCCAAGTACAGCTTCGGCGCGGGCAAGTCGGAAGCCAACGCGTGTCTGGTGACCTTCGACCAGGCCAATGCCGGGTGGCCGGTGACCGCGACCGTCACCTGGACGGCCAACTGGACCGGGCAGGACAGTGGCGGTCCGCAGAGCGGCACGGCGTCACTCACCCGTGCGACCACCGTCAACGTGCCGGTGGCCGAGATTCAGGTTCCCAACCGCTGATCAGTCCAGCAGGGCGCAGGACGCCAGCACCGTCATTCCGATGGTGATGGCGTCCTCGTCCGGGTCGAAACCGGGCGTGTGCAGGTCGGCCGCTTCGTCGACGCCGGCTGGGCGGACGCCGAGCCGGGCCATCGCGCCGGGGACGTGCTCGAGATACCAGGCGAAGTCCTCGCCGCCCAGGCTCTGATCGGTGGTGGCCACCGCGTCGGGACCGATCGTCTCGACGACGACGCGCCGCAGTACGTCGATCGCCCCCGGGTCGTTCATCACCGGCGGCACGCCGTGGGTGACCTCGGTGCTCACCTCGACGCCGTACGGGGCGATCAGTTGCCCGGCCACGGTCGGGATCAGTTCGGCGGCCAGTCGCCAGGCGTTGACGTCCAGGCAGCGCAGGGTGCCTTCGGCCTCGCCGCGGGACGGGATCGCGTTCGCGGCCGAGCCGGCGGTGATCCGGCCCCAGACCAGCGACATCCCGGCCCGGGGATCGACCCGGCGGGACAGCGCCGCGGGGAGTTCGGTGACCACGGTGGCGAGGGCATAGACGAGATCGCCGGTGAGGTGCGGCCGCGACGTGTGCCCGCCCGGACCGGTCAGCCGGACCAGGATCCGGTCGGCGGCGGCGGTCAGCGCGCCGACCCGCAGGCCGACCTGGCCGACCGGCAGCCGGGGATCGCAATGCAGGCCGTAGATCCGGCGGACACCCTCCATCCCGCCGGCCGCGATCACGCCGAGCGCTCCACCGGGCATCACCTCTTCGGCCGGCTGGAAGATCAGCCGCACCCGGTGGTTCAGCTCTCCCTCGGCCGCCATCCGCGCGAGCACGAGTGCCGCGCCGAGCAGAGCCGCGGTGTGGACGTCATGCCCGCAGGCGTGGGCGATGCCCTCCTGAGTCGACCGGAAGGGCGAGTCGCTGCCGTCAGGCACCGGCAGCGCGTCGATGTCGGCGCGGAGCGCGATGCAGGTGTCTCCCGAGCCGATGTCGCAGATCAGGCCGGTCCCGGTCGGCAGCACCTGCGGCGACAGCCCGGCTGCCGTCAGGCGCTGGCGGATCAGCCCGGTGGTACGTACCTCGTTCCAGCCGAGCTCCGGATGGGCATGCAGGTCGCGGCGGATCGCCACGATCTCGTCCCGGACCTCTTCGACACGGCTCCGCACGTCGGCGAGCAGCGGCGGTTGCGAAAGTGTCATTCCGCGATTCTCGCATCGGCGCCGACGGCAACCGCTTCCGGTACAGCCGGTCGGCGGCGTCTCACCCGGCGCGATGGCCGTCTGGCGGAGGGTGACGGCCGAAACTACGATTGAGTAACGAGAATCCTAGCTCGGCATCGCTGGTGGCTGGGCGGTTGAACGCGGTCTATCGTGTCGCTGCGAACGCCTGCACGGGGCGATCAATGACCGAGGAGGCATTTTGCGGCACACGACCAAGCTGGCGGCGATCGCCGTCGCCGTGGCAGTCATTCTGACGGGCTGTGCGAAGAAGGACAACACCAGCGCGTCCGGGAGTGACGAGCTGTGCGCCGACAAGTCCGGCACCGGCCCCAAGATCGGGCTGGCCTACGACATCGGCGGTCGCGGTGACCACTCGTTCAACGACCTCGCCGCCGCAGGCGTGAAGAAGTCCATCCAGGAGCTTGGTGCCAGCTGTGAGGAGTCCGAGGCCGCCGCGGACGAGCCCGACTCCGCGAAGGAGGAGCGGCTGCGCACGCTCGCCGAGGCGGGCTACAACCCGGTCATCGGCGTCGGCTTCGTCTACACCGAGGAGGTCGTCAAGGTCTCCAAGGAGTACCCGAAGGTGAAGTTCGCCATCGTCGACGGCTTCGGTGAAGCCCCGAACGTCACGAACCTGGTGTTCTCGGCCGAGCAGGGCGCGTTCCTGGTCGGTGTCGCCGCGGGCCTCAAGACCAAGACCAAGCACGTCGGCTTCATCGGCGGTGTGCGTGGCCCGGTGATCGACCCGTTCGCGGCCGGCTACAAGGCGGGCGTGGCTGCCGTCGACCCGAGCATCAAGGTCGACATGAAGTGGCTGTCGGACGCGGCTGACAAGAAGGCGTTCGCGAACCCGGGTGGCGCGAAGACCGCGGCCACCGCCCTCTACGACGCGGGTTCGGACATCGTGTTCCACGCATCCGGCCTGTCCGGTGGTGGCCTGTTCGACACCGTCGCGACCAAGCCGGACGGCATCTGGGCGATCGGCGTCGACTCCGACCAGTACCAGAGCGCGACTCCGGATCAGCAGAAGCACATCCTCACCTCGTCGCTCAAGCGCGTCGACGTCGCCGTCTTCGACTATGTGAAGGCGGTCAAGGACGGCACCAGCAAGGCCGGCTTCGACACCTACGACATCAAGCGTGACGGCGTCGGCTACGCGACCAGCGGTGGTTTCGTCGACGACATCGCCCCGAAGATCGAGGAGTACAAGGCCAAGCTCATCTCCGGTGAGCTGAAGGCACCTTCGAAGCTCTGACGACGGTAACCCTCGGGCTCGGCGGTGACGCGGTAGCGTTCTCTGCCGGGCCCGAGGCCTGTATCCGGGCGGCAACGGTGTCGCCGGAGGGATCTGGGAGCGTGTGACATCGACACCTTGACTCAGGCGATGGCCGTTCGGCTGCGGGGAATCGGCAAGAGCTTCCCCGGTGTGGTGGCCAACCACGACGTCGACATCGACGTCCGCAGCGGCACCGTTCACGCTCTGGTGGGTGAGAACGGCGCCGGGAAATCGACCTTGATGAAGATCCTGTACGGCGTACAGAAGCCGGACGAAGGCTCGATCGAGATCAACGGCGAGCAGGTCGTGCTGCACTCTCCGGCCGACGCCATCAAGCAGGGCGTCGGGATGGTCTTCCAGCACTTCATGCTGGCCGACAACCTCACTGTGGTGGAGAACGTCGTCCTCGGTGCCGAGAAGCTCTACGGTATCGGCGACCGCGCCCGGGCCAAGATCCAGGAGTTGTCCGATGCCTATGGCTTCGGCCTGTCGCCCGACGACCTCGTCGAGAACCTCGGCGTCGGCCAGCGGCAGCGGATCGAGATCCTCAAGGTCCTCTACCGCGGTGCGAAGATCATCATCCTCGACGAGCCGACCGCGGTCCTGGTCCCGCAGGAGGTCGACGCGCTGTTCGGCAACCTGCGCGAACTCAAGGCCCAGGGATTCACCCTGCTCTTCATCTCGCACAAGCTCGACGAGGTGCTGGCCGTCGCCGACGACATCACCGTGATGCGCCGGGGGACCACCGTCGCCTCCGTGCTGCCCGAGTCCGTCACCTCCCGCCAGTTGGCCGAGCTGATGGTGGGTTCGGAGTTGCCGTCGCCCAGTACGGAGGAGTCGACCGTCACCGAGACCGTCCAGCTCGCGCTGGAGGGCGTGACGCTGGCCGGCGCCGGCACTCGCGCACTGCTGGACGGCGTCTCGCTGCAGATCCACCGAGGCGAGGTGCTCGGCATCGCCGGCGTCGAGGGCAACGGCCAGACCGAGTTGGTCGAGCTGATCATGGGGATGCGACCGGCCACCTCCGGCCGTGTTCTGCTCGGTACCGAGGACATCACGGACTGGACGACCGCCGCACGTCGCCGGGCGGGGATCGGCTACGTCCCCGAGGACCGGCAGCGCCACGGCCTGTTGCTCGACTTCCCGCTCTGGGAGAACCGGATCCTCGGTCACCAGGACCGGCCGCCGAGTGTGCGCGGTCCCTGGATCAACAAGGCCGGTGCCCGCAAGGACAGTGAGCGCATCGTCACGCAGTACGACGTCCGTACGCCGTCCATCGACACGACCGCCCGCGCTCTGTCGGGTGGCAACCAGCAGAAGTTCATCGTGGGCCGGGAGATGAGCGGCGAGCCGGTGCTGCTGATCGCCTCACACCCGACCCGAGGGGTGGACGTCGGCGCCCAGGCCGCTATCTGGGACCACATCCGGGAGGCCCGTCGCCGTGGCCTCGCCGTGTTGCTGATTTCTGCCGACCTGGACGAGCTGATCGGACTGTCGGACCAGATCCGGGTGATCCTGCGCGGACGGCTGGTCGGTGAATTCGACCCCGACACGGTCACCCCGGAGCAGCTCGGCTCCGCCATGACCGGTGCTGGAGATGAGGAGTGATGGGTACCAGGTTTGACGCCCGAAGGTTCCTGCTCGCACTGGCCGCGCCGGTGCTCGCTGTGATCGTCGCCCTGCTGATCACTTGTGTGATCCTGCTGGCGGCCGGCAGCTCGGTCTCGGGCTTCCTCAGCACCATCTTCACTGCGCCTGCCGCTCGCAACGTGATCAACATCTTGAACAACGCGTCGATCCTCTACCTGTCCGGCCTGGCGGCCGCGATCGGTTTCCGGATGAACCTGTTCAACATCGGGGTCGAAGGCCAGTACCAGGTTGCGGTCTTCAGCGCAGCGGTGTTCGCCGCGCAGGGCTGGTTGCCGGGGCCTCTCAACGTGGTGGCGGCGATCATCGTCGCGATGGTGGTCGGTGCCGCCTGGGCCTCGATCGCCGGCCTGCTGAAGGTGACCCGCGGCGTCAGCGAGGTGATCTCGACGATCATGCTCAACGCGATCGCGGTATCGCTCACGGCGTACCTGCTGCGCAAGGTAGGGCAGACCACCGGCAGCAACCTGGCGACCAAGCAGATCCCCAAGGACAGCTGGGTTTCCGGCATCCCATTGTTGCCGTCGGCCCCCAACGAGGTGCTCGGGTTGTCGCTGCTCGCGGTGGTCGGCGGCGTCGCCTACTCGATCCTGCTGAACCGCTCACGGTTCGGCTTCGAGCTGCGCGCCACCGGCACGTCGGCGAGCGCGGCGGTGGCCAGCGGCATCGACGTACGCCGGATGGTCGTCGTGTCGATGGTGATCTCCGGAGCGGTGGCCGGTCTGATCGGGATGCCGCTGCTGTTCGGCGACTCCCACAACTACGGGACCACGTTCCAGTCCGGCATCGGATTCGCCGGCATCGCGGTGGCGCTGCTCGGCCGGAACAACCCGGTCGGCATCGCCGTCGGAGCCTTGCTGTTCTCCTACCTCAGCGAGCAGAGCAATCTGCTGGAGATCAAGGCGCAGGTGTCGCCAGACATCGTCTCGATCACCCAAGGTGTCATCGTGCTGGCCGTCGTCATCGCCTACGAGGTGGTCCGCCGCTATCGGACGGCGCTCGAACAGCAAAGGGTGGCAGCAGAACTCAACCGCTCGGCTCCGGCCGGCGCGACCTCGGAGGCGACCCGATGACCATGGCTCCCGAAGAACTCCGGCCGGCCGGAGCTCCGGCGCCGCAGCTCGTACCGCGCCGACGGATCAGCATCTGGGTCTGGCTGGTGGCCGGATTCGCCCTGCTCTCGCTGGTCCGGGTGCTCACCGGTGCCAACGAGGTCGACTCGGCCGGCACCCTGCGGGAGGCCGTGAACGCCTCGGTGCCGATCGCGCTGGCGGCCTTGGCCGGGCTGTGGTCCGAGCGCGCGGGGGTGGTCAACATCGGCCTCGAGGGCATGATGATCTTGGGCACCATCGGCGCCGGGTACTTCGGCTTCTGGTACGGACCGTGGGCCGGCATCGTCGGCGCGATGCTCTTCGGCGCGATCGGCGCCGCGCTGCACGCCCTGGCGACGGTGACGTTCGGGGTCGATCACATCGTCTCCGGTGTGGCCATCAACATCATCGCGATCGGCGCTGCGGCCTTCCTGGCGGACACCTGGTTCTCCGCACTCAAGGGCGGCGGGCCGACCCAGTCGCCACCGCTCGACGTACCGCTGGACATCACCGTGCCCGGCCTGTCGGACTCGATGAACACCCTGCAGGGCAAACACTGGTTCGTCATCTCCGACCTCGCCTCGGTGATCGGGGCGGTGACCACCCAGCTCTCGATCATGACGCTGCTGGCGATCGTGCTGATCGTCGGCAGCGCGTGGCTCTTGTGGCGTACGTCGTTCGGGTTGCGGCTGCGGTCCTGCGGTGAGAGCCCGATGGCCGCCGAGACGCTGGGCATCAACGTGTACCGGTACAAGTTCATGGCGGTTCTCGCCTCGGGTGCGATCGCCGGTATCGGTGGGGCGTTCATCGTGCTCGTCTCGTCCGGGCTGTACCAGAACGGTCAGACCGGCGGCCGCGGCTACATCGGCCTGGCGGCGATGATCTTCGGTAACTGGCGTCCGGCCGGCCTGGTGCTGGGTTCGGTCCTGTTCGGCTACACCGACGCGCTCCAGCTGCGGGCCGGCGGCGAGGCGGTGCACGCGCTGCTGATCATCGTTGCGGTGATCCTGCTGGGCGTCGCCGTGCTGCAGTTCCGGCGGGGACTCCGGGTGGCTGCGATCACGTCCTTGCTGATCGGCGTGGGCTTCGCCGTGTGGTTCTTCACCACCGACGAGGTGCCGGGCGACTTCACCAGGATGACACCGTACGTGACGACGATCCTGGTGCTCGGTTTGGCGGCGCAGAGACTCCGGATGCCCGCCGCGGACGGTGTCAGATACAGACGCGGCCAGGCGGGATAACGCTGTGCGGAGTGATGCAGCGATCGACTGGGATGCTCTGCGGGCCGCTGCTGTAGAGGCGATGGGTCGTGCCTACGCGCCGTACTCCGGATTCCCGGTCGGGGCGGCCGCGTTGGTGGACGACGGCCGCGTGGTTGTCGGCTGCAACGTGGAGAACGCGTCGTACGGGCTCGGCCTGTGCGCGGAGTGTGGGTTGATCTCGGAACTGCTGGTCAGCGGGGGCGGGCGTCTGGTCGCCTTCTCGTGCGTGAACGGCCAGGGAGGCGTGTTGCTGCCTTGTGGGCGGTGCCGCCAGCTCCTGTACGAGCACGGTGGCCCTGAACTGCTGCTGGAGACGCATACCGGTATCCGGCCGCTGGGTGAGCTTCTGCCCGATGCCTTCGGGCCCGAGGAGTTGGAGAACAAGTGACCGAGAGCTTCGACGCCGTCGACGTCATCCGTACCAAGCGCGACCGTGGCGAGCTGAGCGACGGGCAGATCGACTGGGTGATCGATGCCTACACGCGCGGCGCGGTCGCCGAGGAGCAGATGTCGTCGCTGGCGATGGCGATCCTGCTCAACGGGATGAACCGGCGCGAGATCGCTCGCTGGACGGCGGCGATGATCGCGTCGGGCGAGCGGATGGACTTCGCCAAGCTGTCACGGCCGACCGCCGACAAGCACTCCACCGGTGGAGTGGGGGACAAGATCACGTTGCCGCTGGCCCCGTTGGTCGCGGCTTGCGGCGTCGCCGTACCGCAGCTGTCCGGGCGCGGACTCGGCCACACGGGCGGCACGCTGGACAAGCTCGAGTCGATCCCTGGCTGGCGGGCGGCTTTGTCCAACTCGGAAATGATGAATCAGCTCGAGGACGTCGGCGCCGTGATCTGCGCGGCGGGTGACGGCCTGGCTCCGGCCGACAAGAAGCTCTACGCGCTCCGCGACGTCACCGGGACGGTCGAGGCGATCCCGCTGATCGCCAGCTCGATCATGAGCAAGAAGATCGCCGAGGGCACCGGTGCGCTGGTGCTCGACGTCAAGGTCGGCTCCGGTGCCTTCATGAAGGACGTCGCCGATGCCCGCGAACTCGCGGAGACAATGGTTGCGCTGGGCACCGATGCCGGGGTTCGAACGGTCGCGCTGCTGACCGACATGTCGACCCCGCTCGGCCTGACCGCCGGGAACGCCTTGGAGGTCAGGGAATCCGTCGAGGTCCTGGCCGGTGGCGGCCCCGCCGACGTCGTCGAACTCACCATCGCCCTCGCCACCGAAATGCTCGCCGCCGCCGGAGTCACCGACGTGGATCCGGCGGAAAAGCTCCGCGACGGTACGGCGATGGACGCGTGGCGCCGGATGATCTCCGCCCAGGGCGGCGACCCCGACGCCTCGTTGCCGGTAGCCCCCGAAACCCACGTCGTCACCGCCGACTCCTCCGGCACCCTCACCAAACTGGACGCCCTGGCCATCGGCGTCGCCGCCTGGCGCCTCGGCGCCGGCCGGGCCCGCAAGGAAGACCCCGTCTCCCCAGTAGCCGGCATAGAACTCCACGCCAAACCAGGCGACCCCATCACCGCCGGCCAACCCCTCCTGACCCTCCACACCGACGACCCCACCCGCTTCCCCCGAGCCCTGGAATCCCTGACAGCCGCGGTTTCCATCGCCGACCCCGGCACGCCGTACGAACCAACCCCCCTCATCATCGACCGCATCACCGCCTAGAACCGGAGATCCCGTAGCCTGCTTTGGCTCGGTTATCCCTTGCTCAGGAGTGCGCGTCAATGACGAAGTCCCACATCTTCCCGGTCATCGCCGCTGTGCCGGTGTCTGTACTGGTTGCTTGCGGCGACAACGACAAGGATGGCGGCGTACCCACCCCGGATGGCACTCCCTCAAGGACAGCGTCATCGCGGGCCCCGACGGCGAGCGTTACAGCGTCGCCGAAACCGACGGCGGCGCCGACCCGTGTGGTGGGCAGGTATCAGGACCTCACGCTGGTGTTGTTGCGCCCCGCAACGATGGACCTGAAGGCAGCGTCGGCCGTAGAAGCTCTGCAGCAATTTGATCAGTTGTTTGCCGAGATGGTGGCGGGTGCTCCAACACCCGCTAAGTTCTCGCAGTTGGCGAATCCGGCCACGGCCAAGATTCTGAATGACCTGCTTGAGCCCCAGCGCCAGGCCAAGGAACGTGGCGCGGGGCAACTGACGATCCGCACGACGAAGGTCAAGGTCGGTACCTCGCTGGTGATGGTGGACGGATGCTTCGATCAGTCGGAACTGATGACGGTCCGGGCCGACGGCAGTCGGTATGTCGATCCGACGGTAAAGCGAGGGCCGACGATGGCTCTGCGGGCGATGCTCACCAAAACCGCCGGCCCGTGGCGAGTCGATGAGTACGTTCTGAGTGCGTCGAAGTGCTGAAGCACTGGCTACGAATTGTGAGCGACTGATCGCACCGAGTCCGATTGGCCGGAATGACCGGGACTGTCCGCTAATCTGCCGTTGCTGGATTTCTACTGAACTCAGGGGTTAGAAGTATGACGAGGTCTCGTGTCTGGCCGGTGCTGATCTCAGCAGCGTTGGCGTGTTCGCTGGCAGCCTGCGGCGGCAAGGACGACAAGGCAGGCGACCTGCCAACCCTGACGCCCGAGCCCAGCACCCCCAGCACCTCGACCCCATCCAGCACCCCGACGCCGACTGCCGACCCGACCCAGGTCGTCACGAAGTACGGGCAGTTGACCCTGGTCTTCAACCAGCCGGCAACCGTGGATGCCAAGGCACGCCCGGCGCTGAAGACTTACAGGGTGTTTCAGCAGACGTTTCGGGGAATCCTCGGTACAGACACCTTTGATCCAACGATCAGCTCGGTCGCAGGTCCGACCGTGGTGGCCTACGTGCAGAAGGTACTGAAGAACCAGACCAAAGACGGCGATCGGCTGGGTGGCACCTTGACTGTGACGGCCAAGGTGGAACAGGTCGGTCAGGCCTCCGTGCTGATCGGCGGCTGCTTCGATCAGTCGAAGTCGGTGGTCATCCGGCCGAACGGATCGCGGTACCAGTCCGACGTCATCAAGCAGCAGCCACGCCTCGAAGTCGGCGCTATCGCGTCGCAGAGCGCCGGAGGCTGGCGAATCACGGATTATCGACTGGAGAAGAATCCATGTTGAGGAGTTTGAGCAGGTTCCTGTTGGCCACAAGCCTGACCGTTGGGCTGATGGTTGCTGTGCCGATGTCTGCTCGCGCCACCGGAGGCGAAGGAGGTGGCGGCGAGACACATACGCCCACCACCAACGGCGGCACGATCACGATCACGGTGTCCGGCACGGCCTTGAAGGGTGGTTCGCCGGGGCACGCCGTGTCCAGGCAGGTCTCCGTACCTTCGCCTTGCTGGATGGAGCCGAGTTTTACCGGCAAGGAGTACTACGAGTTCGTCACCGGCACCGGCAAGTACGCCGGTAAGGGCATGGCCTGGCTGAACGCTCACATGGGCGAGAACATGACGGCCGAGCCGGGGTACGAGCAATACAAGGACGACACCACCGGTCACTGGTGGGGTGGAACCTGCAGCTCCGGCAACTATGACGGCTCGATCAAGGACTTCTTCGCCGTCGCCGACGCGTTCTTCAAGGCGCACCCGTTCACCTACGTCCCGGCAGGTCGGCCCGTCCCGGTGCCGCCGGTTCCGCCGGAGGTCCTGCGAGACGCCGCCATCGCAGAGATGGCCCTGCCGACCCCCGCGATCGACTGGAACCCAAAGGCAACCGGCACCAACGGCACCTTCGTCAACCTGGACACCTGGGTCTGGCTGAAAGACCGCCGGGACAAGTTGTACGTCCGAGCCACCGCGAACACCATGGGCGGCGAGACGTGGGCCCAAGTTGACGTCGACCTGACCGGGATGACGGTCCAGGCGGATGGCGCCGAGACGGCCGTCTGCGACGGCCCGGGCGTTCCCTACTCCTCAACGGCCTCGGCTGCCGCTGCCTGCACCATCCGGTTCGGCAAAGCCAGCGCCACCGCAGCCGGGACAGCGGTCACGACCCAGACAACCTGGCACGGCACCTGGACCGCGACAGGCCGCGGTCCAGCTGAGCTCCCGACCCAGCCCGTCGTGAACCCCTCAGTCACCGCAGTCCGGGTAGGCGAAGTCCAAGCAGTCGTCAACCGCTGACCCAACGACGGCTCCGGTCGAGCTTGTACTGGACGTACTGCTTGTGATCCGAGCGGTGCTGAAAGCTTTGCGAGCCGTCAAGGTGGCAACCGTTCAGCGGGATCCCGTCCTCGGCCAAAGGCTCACTGGCGGGTAGTTAGCTTTTGGGCGAGTTCGGCGGCGTCGACAGGGAGCTTGTCGAGCTTGGGGCCGCCTTGGTACAGAACTACGACGGAGACGATGCCCTTGTCGCCCTGCGAGGCCCAGACACGCTCCGCGATCCGGAAGTCGGAGCCGTTCTGCTGGCTGGTGTGGTAGCCGGCGGCAGTCGCCGGCAGATCTGCCACGGCGGTGAACTTCTCGTCGTCCGCGCCGAGCCCGATATTGCTAGCGACGCAGCGGGAGATGCCGTCGCGTAGATGCGTGATGTCTGCCGTCCGCTTCTTTTCGGTCCCGTAGGTGTACTTGTACGACCGGATCACGGTTTGGTCGTCAAGCTTGTACTCGACGATGTAGCGGCTCGCGGCATTCTTCTGGAGCTGCATCTCGGGCACGGGCCCGCAATAGCGCGTCACGCCCTCGTCCTGCCCCAGCACCTTGGGCGCCGGGTTGCCCGGCAGGTCAGCCGGCTGGAGGACGCCTACGGGTGGGGTGACGCTCGCCGGCGGATCGTCCTTCTTGTCGCAGGCCGAAAGGCTGACCACAAGCGCCAGCCCGATCACCAACTGCGCAGATGCGCGGCGAGAATTCACTGAGGTCTACTCTGCAGCGACCTTGAGGGTGAGGGCTTTGGCGTCGACGGGGAGGGTTGGGCTTTGGTCGGCGCCGGATTTGTCGACGGTGCGGGTGACGAGGACCGAGACGACGGTTCCGTCACCCTTTCGTGCCCACGCTCGTTGTGAGTGGACGACCTGGGTGTCGCTGCGCAGGATTGCGTCGTACCCGGTAGCTGTTGCCGGGAGGTCTTCGAGCAGGCTGTAGTCGCCTTGCGGTGGGCGGGTCATCCCGCCGACGCAACGCTTGTTGCCGTTGACAAGGAAGTCCCAGTCCTCGGTCAGCTTCCTGGTGTTCTGGTACGTGTACAGGAAGGACTTCACCGCGGTGTCGCCGAGCGTGTACTGGACGAACTGCTTGTGGTCCGCATGCTCCTGAAAGCTCATCGCCCCGCCGAGCGTGCAGCCGTTCAGCGGGATCCCGTCCTCTGCCAGAGACTCCTGCTTGGGGGAGCCCGGTAGGTCAGAGGGCTCGACGATGCCGGCGACCGGGGCCGGGGGCGCCGTCTTTGCGTCGTCCTTGCAGGCTGTCAGCAGGCCGAGGCCGCTGACGACCAGCAAGGAAAGTACAAGCGTCCTACTCGAAGTAATCGTGGAAATCACTCTTGAGGTCCTCTTTGTACTCGTTCGGATCCCAGTGGTTACCGACTCCGTCCAGACCACCGTACAGCTTCGTCCGCACCGTGGTCTGATCCGCATCGCTGAGCTGCTTGTACTCGCTGAAGGTCAGCATGTGGCCGTCCTTGAACAAGGGCGACTTCTCGATGACGTCCGGGTGGTTCGCCAGATCGTTCTCGTAGAGCGCGGTCGCGGTCAGGTACTGCTGCTGCTCGACCGCATCGTCCACGTTGCCGTTCGACTTCTTGGTGGCGTCCTTCTCGTAGTGTGCGAGCTTCTCCTTGAGCGAATCGACACCCGACGACTTGCCCTCGTCGATGGCCATGTTGACGACGTCCTTCGCGGTTCCGTCGACCATTCCCTCGACACCGGGGATCGGGACCAGGTCGACCACTTGCTCGCCGAGGTCGATCCATTTGCCGACCGCCTCGTCGCGGTCCTTACCCTCGGCGATCGCGACATCTCCGTTGGCCTTGAGGAACAGTCCTTCGAGGTGTGCGTTCTCGCTGATCCCCTTCTGCAACGCCACCTCGCCGTCGACGCCCGGCTTCGGGTGATTGATCAGACCGGCCAGGCCGGTGAGCTTCTGCGACTCGTAGCGGTTCGTCGCGTTCCGCAGTTCGAGCATGCCGTCGTCGGTGCTCATCGCGGCGACGCCGAACTTGGCCAGTGCGTCCTTGTCGAACAGCGGGATGTTGACAACGTTGCCGAAGGCATCCAGCGTCGCGGTGGTGCTCTGGCTGGGGTCCACGCCGTCCTTGTACGCGTAGGTCCCGCCGTTCACCGCCTGGTCGGCCCCGACCATGTAGGTGCCGAGGATGTGGGCGAAGTTCTTGGACGAGTCGCCGCGCATGTCGTCGATGAACGTGCGCATGTCCTCGACGCTCGCTCGTCGCTGGCCGAGCAGGTTGACGGTGGCACCGGCGAGCTCGGCCGCGTCCTTGCTCTCGGGTCCCTTGATCAGGTCCGGGTCCGTGGTGGCGACGTCGAGTACGTGACTGAGACTCTGGTAGCCGTCGCCGGCCCAGGTGCGGTCCTTGATGTAGTACTTCTGCCGCTCGTTGTCCTTGAAGAAATCGAGGGCCGCGTGCGGGCTGTTCGCGAGCATCGAGTTCATCGAGATCATCGGGTCCTTGGCGGCGTTGCCCGCCTCGTACGGGATCATCTGGTCCCAGAGGAAATTCTCCTCCGAACCAGGCCGATTACCCCAGAGGCCGTTCTGGTTCTTGTGGTCGAGACGCTCGTACTTGTCCAGGCCGGTCGCCAGGTCGCCGGCGAAGTCGTCGCTGAACTTGCCGTTGTACATCAGCACGCTGAGAGCCGAGGTGAGGCCGTAGCCGGTCACCCCACGGCCTACGTAGTCCTCAGGGTCCTTCGTAGCGGCCTTGATCAGGCCGTCGGCGAAGTCCTTGTGCGGGAACCCGGGCTCCTTCGATGCCGAACCCAGACCCTCGCGGTAGAGGTCCATCAGCCGCTTTTTGGCCGCGGCGTCTTCTGCCATCGGCGGGATGGACTTCTGGCCGATGTTGGCGAGTACCTTCAGCGTGCCCTCGGGACCGAGCTTCTGGAACATCGGCGACATGACTTTGCCGTCGTTGGTGTACGACGCCAGGATGTCGTTGTAGGCCCGGATGAACTTCGGGTCACCGGACGGGCGTAGCTCGCTGCCGCGGTCAGCAAGCGTGTTCCCCAGCAGGGTCTTGGTGTTGTCGAGGGTGTCCTTGTCGACCTGGTACGTCGCGTGCCCGGTGCCCTTGGTGTCCAGCAGGATCGCCAGGTCGAGCCGCGTCTTCAGCTCCGGCTTCTGGTCCTCGAACCAGGACATCAGGCCGGTGAACTCGGCTCCCTCGATCGACGGCATCGAGACGGGCGTGTTGTTGGACGCCGAGGTCGCAGCGCTCTTGGCCGTTCCGACCATCGTCACCAGGCCGTCGTACGCCGCCTTGAGCTTGGTGTGGTCGATCTCCACCGATTCCGACATTCTTCCTCAGCCCTCCCAGATCTTCGATCACGCGCCGCCAGATTACGGGGAGCCATGGGTCAAACGGTCACTGCATACGTCGCTGCATCGACCAGGATCTCGGCCAGGCCAGGCCGTGCGGGTCGTGCGCGGGCACCTTCTCCGGCTCCGCGTCGTACGCGGCCTTCACCGTGCTGACCGCCTCGTCGAACTTCGGCATGATCAGCTTGCACTTGCCACTGAAAGCCGTGACGAACTCGGTGGCCTTCGCGCACTTCCAGCCGCCGCTGGAGATCGCCGAGGAGATTGCGTCGCCCGGCTGCCCGGTGCCGTGGTGGACGGAGTCCCGCGCGTTCGGAACGGTCGTCGTGTACGCCGTACGCAGCGTGTCTTTGTAGAGATTGGGTTCTTCGTCAGCCATGGTCCACGCCTCTCGGGATGCTCTGCGCCGATCAGGATAGTGGCCGCGGAGGTCCACCGGGCCGTTGGCCACCCCGATCGACCGGGTGACCCCTCTATTGTCCTAATGTGCTGCCGATCGGCCGCAGGTCTCCAGGGCGGGGACCGGGAATCTGAGAGGTTGAGACATGGCTAAGGCGAATATCGAGGATCTCGAGAACCTGTACGACAAGCTCGTGTCGAGCATGAACGGGTCCGACCAGATCATCAACGACGTGGACACCGCGCTCTCCCGTGCGAACGAGGAGTGGCAGTCCAAGGGCGCCCAGGAGTTCAACTCGGCCTGGGTCGACTTCAAGTCGTCGCTGACCAAGATGTGCCAGGCATTCGCTGCCGCGGGCAACGACGTCGCGTTCCAGCAGGAGCACTTCAAGATCGGCGCCAAAGAAGAGGGCCAGCACCGGCAGTTGCCGAAGGTCACCTCCCCGCGCTGACGTCCGCGCAGCTGCCGGTCCCGTTGCCACCCTGGCAGCGGGACCGAGCTACGTCCGGCCCCCGGTCGATGCAGCGGGACCGAGCCATCTCCGGCTACTCGTCGATCGGCACCTGCGCCCAGGACCAGCCCGCAGGACGCGCGAACACACCCCGGCCGGCCGGCATCGCGGCGGTCGCCGAACGCGGCAGCCGGACGCTGACCACGTCGCCGTCGGTCGAGGACCGCGGACCGAGCAACAGGCCGGTGCGGCCCTTGCGGATCTCCGCGGTCAGGCCGCGGTAGTACCCGCCGACCTCGTCCAGACCACAGGCGACCACGACGGCGTTGCCGCTGTCGCGCAGCCGGCCGAAGTGCTGGGCCACCACGTCGGAGATCGGGTGATCGGGCCCTAGTACGTCGAAGTCGTCCATCACCACGAGATGCCGGGATGTGACCGACTTCAGTAGCTTGTCGATCTCGGCGGGGTCGCTGTCGGCCTGGTATCGGGCGTTGACGCCGCGCTTGATCTCCGGCGACCGCAGCGGCGAGATCCGCGGTGTGATGATGATGACCCGCCAGCCCCGCTGGGTGGCCTCCTTCACCATGAAGGTCAGGGCGGTGCTCTTGCCGGAGCGGGGCGGCCCGGCCACGATGAAGCCGGGGCCGTCGGCGGCGGGCTCGTACCGCAGCAGCCCGAGGGTGTCGCCACCCACTCCGACCGCCAGCTGGCCGGCGGCGAGCGGCTCTTCGGCCAGGTCGAGCGCGGCCGGCACACTGATGCTCAACGGCAGCTCGTCCACCCGCAGCGCCCGCTCAGCAGCCACCATCGGGCCGGCCGCTTCGGTCGCCGTCCGGCCGATCTGCTGCAACGCGGCGACCTGAGCCACACCGGACGGGTCCTCGGCCAGCAGCGCGAGCTGCACCTCGCGGGGGCGTTCGGCGCTGCGGAATCCACGGCCGGGCGGCATCGAGGTCGGGACGTCCTTGCTGCGGAGACCGATCGCGGCGAAGTCGGCGGTATCCGGCATCCGCAGCATGATCCGGTCCTCGATCAGGGTCGAGATCCGGCCCATCACGCCGCTGCGGTCCGACGAGATGACCAGCCGGATCCCGACTCCGGCGCCTTCCTGGAGCAGCGACGTCAGCTGGTCGATGAGGACGCCGCCGTCCAGCGACTCGTAGGCGGCGATGTAGCCCTCGAGCCGGTCGACGAGAACCACCTGGTAGGCCAGCCGTAGTTCGGCCGGCACCGCCTGGCGCTGCTCGTTGATGTCCGCGAAACCTTGCTGTGCAAGGAGCTGCTGGCGGCGCGTGACCTCGGCGTTCAGCAGACCGAGCAGCCGGTACATGCGGTCCACCTGGTTGCGCTGGACAACAGCTCCCGTGTGCGGCAACGACAGCATCGGCAGCAATGCACCGTTGCCCGCGTCGATACCGAAAAGGTGGACGTCTCGAGGATCGCAGAACCGTCCGACCGCCCCGGCGACACAACGCAGTGCGGTCGAGCGCCCCATCCGGTTGGCTCCCGCGATGACCAGGTGACCTGCCGTGGCGAGGTTCCAGGTTTCGGTGCGCTGGCTTTGCTCGTGCGGGATGTCGGCCAGCCCGATCGGCAGGGCCGGCACCACACCGCGGGTCAGCGTCGGCAACTCGAGTTGGTCGAGGGTGATCGTCTCACCGAGAGCCGGTAGCCAGGGGGAGGGGATCGGGGGGATCTGGAGTTTGGCGGTGGCACTGTCGATGGCGCGGACCAGGGAGGTCAGGTCGGTCGGCGTGGTGATGTCGTCCTCGTCGTCGACCACGGCCGCGACCTGGTTCCGGCTCGCGGTGAGGACGTCGAAGGAGCGGATGTTCACGTCGCTGCGGACCTGGACGCCGCGGGGCCGGCCGCCGACCCGGGCCGACTGGAACGGGATCAGCGACGAGTGGCCCAGCCGGGCCAGCGCCCGGCCCGGGGTGGTCTTGGAGATCTGCGCCGCGTCGGAGGCGTCGATGACGTCGGCGGAGTCCTGCTGGTCGGTCACCCGCAGCGCGATCCGCAGGTTGGTGTTGGACTTGATCTCGGCCGACACCACGCCGGAAGGGCGCTGCGTGGCCAGGATCAGGTGTACGCCGAGCGACCGGCCCCGGCGGGCGATGTCGACCAGGCCGTCGACGAAGTCCGGCAACTCCTGGACCATCGCGGCGAACTCGTCGATCACGAGCAGCAGGCGAGGCATCGGCTGGTCGTCCGGGGTCTTCGCGGCGAGGTAGTCGTCGATGTCCTTCGCGTCGGCGTCGGCGAGCTGGTGCTCGCGCCGACGGAGCTCCGCGCCGAGAGACTCCAGCGCCCGGGTGGTGAGGTGGCCATCGAGATCCGTCACCATTCCTACGGTGTGTGGCAGCAGCTTGCAGTCCTTGAAGGCCGCGCCGCCCTTGTAGTCCACCAGCACGAAGGTGAACTCGTCCGGACGGTTGCCGACGGCAAGCGACGCGATGATGGTCTGCAGCAGCTCCGACTTACCGGAGCCCGTCGTACCGGCCACCAGGCCGTGCGGGCCGTCGGTCCTGATATCGAGGCTGAACGCTCCGTCAATGCCCTCGCCGACCACGGCCCGGGTGGTCCGGCCGCCGGACATCCAGCGCTCCACGATGTCGTCACCGGTCGGGTCGTTCAGCCGGAGGATGTCGAGCAGGCGGGACGAGTCGGGCAGCGAGGACGCCGCGCCGTCGGCGGTCGCATCACGGATGGGGGCGAGCGCTCGGGCGAGGCGCTCGCACCAGTTGACTCCGACCAGATCGGGCTGGATGCCCTCGAGCGTTGCCCGCTGCGTCGTTGCCAGGCTCACCTGGTCGACGGTGCCGATCACCAGCGCACGGCATTCCTCCGGCAACTGGCGCTGGTCGTCGTCCAGACAGACCAGAAAGATCCCGTACTTCGGGCCTTGGCGAAGCAGGGTGACCACGCCACCGTTGCGACGCAGCTCGTTCGCGCCGTCCAGGACCACCACGATCTGGTCGGGGAACGGGATCTGCTCCTCCTCCAGCTGCTTGCGCTGCTCGAGTTCGCCCAGCAGCTCGTTCACCCGCCGCGCGGCTGCCTCGGGATCGGTACCGACCGAGGCGAGGGCGAGACCGGCGTCGCGACGCCGCAGGTGCGGCAGCCACGGGGTCCAGGCCCACACGTCGCGGTGTTCCGCGGTGGCGATCACGGCGAGCCGCAGGTTCGCAGGGCTGTGCATGGTGGCGAGCTGAATCAGGATCGAGCGGGCCACGGCGTGCCGCAGATCGGCCGGACCGGCGATACCCACCACACCGGTGGCGCCGAGCGGAACCGCGGCCGGTACGTCGGGAGCCGTCCAGTGCAGCGGTCCCTCGTGCTGCATGCGGGACGGGTCCTTCACCGTCACCGCGCTCGGGATGTCCGCCGTACCGACCCGGACGAGGAGCCAGTCGGGGTCCTGCGGTCGCCGTTCCCACAGCCGGGCCCGGGGTCCGCTCGCGAACAGCAGCAGTGACGAGGGGTCGGGGCAGTCCCGGCGCCTGGCGGTTCGCTCGTTGACCAGGCTTTCGAACGCGTCCTGCTCCACCTTGCGAAGGCGTTCGTGGTACTCGTCCTGCTGGCGTTGGTACTGCTGCTTCTGCATCCGGCGGGAGCTGCTGAAGTTCGCGACCATCATCAGCGGCGACATCGCGGCGAACAGCAATGTGTACGGCGAATGCGTGAACAGGTAGGAAGCGCCGCTCATGAAGACCGGCGCGATCACCACCAGGAACGGGATCGGCATCTTCTCCGGGCGGTTCGGCACGGCCGGCAGCGAGAACTCGGTCTTGCGCTGAGGCGGCAGCAACCGCGGTGGCCGGTTGAAGTCCATCGTCGCGCCGTCCGTCGACGGCGTGAGGGAAGCATCCGGCGCGGTGACCAGGGTCAGCTCGAAGTACTGGCGCCCGACGCCGAGGACCGTACCGGGGACCCATTCGGTCTCACCGGTGACCGGCTCCCGGTCCAGCCGCACGTACGGCAGCGGATCTTCGGGGCTGATCGTGTCGCGCGACGTGCTCAGCGTTTCCGCCGTACGCCGCCTGCGTTGCCACCAACGACGTTTAGGGGCCGGTGGCAACTGGTCGCCGACGATGATCGGCCCTTCGAGCGGCTCCACCCGGTCCGGCGCGGGAATCGTGCCGAGATCGTCGGCTCCGGGGCGCACGGTGACCTTCCCGTACCGGTTGACCTCCAGGTAGAGGGCGACCTCGGGAGAGTCCGGAACCAGCGGGAGGGCAGAGTTCTCGGCCCCCAGCAGGTACGAACCGGCGCCCAGCCGGTGGGCCAGGCCGGCGCCGTAGCCGCCGGTGCAGCGGAGGTCTAGGAGGCCGGTGGGTTCGATGCTGGGGTCGTTGACCGGGCCGCCGATGCCGACCACGGCGCCGTGCCGGATCGGCGACGACTTCAGTGGGGTGTCGTCGGGCAGGCGGCGGCCGCGGAGGAACAGGCCGGGGCTGCTCGGGCCGGAGCCGTTCGTCGCGCTCGGTGCGCTGCTGAGCAGCCGGACGGCGCTGTTGTCAGGGCCCGCCGGTTGCTGCCGGTTGCCGTCGGACACGGCGACCGCGAGGTCTCCGACGGTGGTGTCGTCCTCGGCGTCGATGGTGACGTCGCGGCTGACGCCCGTCCGGGCGTCGACGGCGGTCAGGAACAGCAGCACTTCGATACTCCCTAGTCAGCGTCACCGCAGTCTAGGCGCGCACCTGTGTCACCGCAGACCTCAGTCCAGGCAGGTGCCGGTGTCACCGGCAGACATCACTTGGCCAGCAGGCGCTGTCGTTCCGCGGTGAGCTTGTCGACGGTGGTGAGCACCTCGGCCCGCCGCTGCCGCAGGTCGTCGCCGATCTGCTGCAGAAGACTGCGGGTCCGCGGCAACCGGTGCTGGGCCTCGGCGACCTTCAGGAAGCTCTGCAGATCGCGGGAGGGTGAGTCGAGCCAGATGTCCAGAAACCTTGCCCGGGAATCCATCGGCTCACCGGTCACCAGCGACTGCCGTTCGCCGTACACGTCCAACTCGTCCTTGAGTTTCCCCAAACACTGTTCGGCGTACGCCGCTGCGTTGCTGACCGCAGCCAGTTCGTCGTACTTGGCCTTCCCCGCCATGGCGCCACCCCCAGCCAGGTCGGTCAGAGCAAACCTGCGCGCACTCGTGATCAGGTGCTCCAGGGTGTCCAGTGCCCGGTCCGACCAGCTGATGCTGGTGAGCAGATCATCCGTGTCCTGCAGTACTACGGCCTGCCGCTCCTGTTCCGCAGCGATCTCAGCGAGTCGGCCGGCCCGGGGATCGCCCTCGGCCAGCAGCCGTTTCTCCTTGTCCTGAAGGGCCGCGTCGTAGTCGGCCGACCCAGCAGCCAGCTCCTCCTGCCTCCGACGGGCCTGCTCCAGCTCGTCCCGCGCCGCCTCGAAGTTCCGGCGAGCCTCCTCGAACCGGTCCTCGGCCTCGTCGGTCTCCAGCCGCAGCAGCTCGACCTGCTCGTCCAGGTTGCGAGTGAACAACGATCCGAACCACGACCGAGCCTTGCCCTCCAGCCGATCCAGCCGAGCAGTCAGCTCATCCAACCGCCCCGCGAAGTGCCGAGTCTCGGCGTACAGCCCATCAACCCGCCGCTGCAACCGACTGACCGACGCCCCAGCAGCCCGCTGCTCCTCCCGAGCAGCCAAGCCTTCAGCCAACCGTCCCTCTATCCCATCACCCACACCTCATTCGACCACGCAATCGGTCCATACCGCTGCTGTCAGACCGATCACCTACTGTGATCGGGCTGCTGCTGGGGGTGGCGTAATCTAAGGTGTCGGCTGCGGCTGGGCGTGGGTCTTTGACGGCGGCCGTGAAGAGTCACGGGCGGGAGGAATCTGACCCCGCTCGGGCGATATTGTCTGAGGACGCCAGGCGGGGGCGAACTGCGCCGGACCGGCACAGAGTTGCCCCGCGGATTTCGAGGAGCGGGGCAGATGTCCACCACCACCGGCAGGGAAACGGTCGATCGGCAGCGCCAGCGCGCCGAGCGCGGGATCGGGACCACCCGTAGAACCGGGGGCAGGCTCCCGACGAACACCAGGCGCCGCAGGCCGGCCGTTGCGGCGCTGGCCGCGTTGCTGATCGTCGGTGGCGCGCTGATCGCGGGTCTGCTGGCGATCCGGATGGACGAGCGCCAGGCGGTCATCCAGCTCTCCCAGAACGTCGGCGTCGGCGAGAAGATCAGCGTCGACGACCTCGCCGAGACCCGGGTGGCCGGCGACGGACTGAAGCTGATCCCGGCCGAGCAGGCGAGCAGGATCATCGGCACCTACGCCAAGGTCAACCTGGTGCGGGGACAACTGCTCAACGAGGGTCAGTTCGTCAAGGACCCACCGATCGCCGAGGGTAAGGCCGCGGTCGGCATCGCCCTGGTCGGCGGCCGGGTCCCGGCCGCCGGACTGCAGCCCGGCGATCTGGTCGAGCTGATCCGGATCGGCACCGGCAACCAGCCGCCGGTCGTGCTCGGCACCGGGACCATCCTCGACGTCCCGAAGGTGTCCGCGAGTTCGGCGCTGGGGGACAAGTCCTCGACCTCGCTGAGCGCCACTGTCCTGGTCGACCAGGAGATGGTCAAGACGGTGACCGATGCCTCCGGCAACAACCGGATCGCGGTCGGCCTGCTGAAGAGCGGCACGTCGCTGGGGCCGAAGTAATGGGGCTGTACGTGCTGGCCGCGGCGAAGGGTTCGCCCGGCGTGACGACCTCGGCGGTCGCACTCGCGGGTGCGTGGCAGGGTGATCCGATCCTGGCCGACCTCGATCCCGCCGGTGGTGACATCGCGCTGCGGTACCGCGACCAGGCCGGCGTGCCGCTCGATCCCGATCGCGGCCTGCTGTCGCTGGGTGCCGCCGTACGCCGGGGCAGTACCGAGGTCCAGCTAGGCGACCACGTCCAGATGCTGGCCGGTGGTCTCGAGGTACTGGTCGGGGTCGTGTCGCCGAGCCAGGTGCAGGGACTCGGTCCGGCCTGGCAGCACCTGGCCCGCTCGCTGCGTGCCGTGCCCGGCCGGGACGTGATCGCCGACTGCGGCCGGCTGATGCCAGGCTCCGCGACGGTCCCGGTGCTGCAGAACGCCGATGCGCTGCTGCTGATCGCCCGGCCGACCGTCGAAGGCCTGTCGCACCTGCGCGAACGGATCCGCGGCTTCTCCGAGGTTCTTCAGCTCGGCACGTACGACGCCGTACCGGTCGGGGTGGCCCTCGTCACGTCGTACCGGGACACCCGGGTGGCCGGCGAGGTCCAGGCCATCCTGGATCGGGCCCGGCTGCAGGCAACCGTGCTCGGCATCCTGGCCGAGGACGAGAAAGCCGCCGAGGCGGTCCGGACCGGCGACGGCCGTAAAGCCCGGTCGTCGTTGCTGTTACGCTCCGCCGCGGATCTGGCCGAGCGGCTCCGCAAGCTCGGCACGCAGAGCGCCAAGGCCGCCGAGGGCTGGGGAGTCGTCTGATGGACCAAGGACTGGTACGCCGGCTGCGCGAAGAGGTCGCCGAGGTGCTCGCCCGGCAGCGTCGCGAGGATTCGGCCAACGGCCTGCCGCAGATGACCGCCGAGGACGAGCGCCAGTTCGCCCGGGCGGTGGTCGGACGGGTGCTCGAGACGCATGCCCGGGGCGAGATCGCGTCCGGTCGCACCCCACCGAGCGCGCTCGAGGAGCAGGAGCTCGCGGACGGGATCCACGCCGCGCTGTTCGGCGTCGGCCGGCTGCAGCCGCTGCTCGACGACCCGATGGTGGAGAACGTCGACATCAACGGCTGCGACCGGGTCTTCGTCGGCTATGCGGACGGTCACGAGGAGATGGGCGAGCCGGTCGCCGAATCCGACGACGAGCTCGTCGAGCTGATCCAGACGCTGGCGGCCTACTCGGGTCTGGCCAGCCGTCCGTTCGACTCCGCCAACCCACAACTGGACCTGCGGCTGCCCGACGGCAGCCGGTTGTCGGCGCTGATGGGTGTCTGCGCCCGGCCGTCGCTGTCGATCCGGCGGGCCCGGCTGTCCCGGGTGAGCCTGGACATGCTCGTCCAGTACGGGACGATGTCGCCGGACCTGGCGTCGTTCCTGTCCGCCGCGGTGGCGGCCCGGAAGAACATCATGATCGCCGGCGCGACCAACGCCGGGAAGACCACCTTGCTGCGCGCGCTGGCCAACGAGATCCCGCCGGACGAACGCCTGATCACCGTCGAGCGGGCGCTCGAGCTGGGTCTCGGCGAGTTCGAGGACCTGCACCCGAACGTGTTGTCGATGGAGGAGCGGCTGCCCAACTCCGAGGGGCAGGGCGCGATCGTGATGGCCGACCTGGTCCGCCGCAGCCTGCGGATGAACCCCAGCCGGGTGATCGTCGGCGAGGTGCTCGGCGACGAGATCGTCACGATGCTGAACGCGATGAGCCAGGGCAACGACGGCTCGCTGTCGACGATCCACGCGAACTCGTCGCTGGAGGTCTTCAACCGGATCTGTACCTATGCGATCCAGTCGGCCGAGCGGCTGCCCGCCGACGCCACGATGATGCTGATCGCGGGCGCGATCGACTTCGTCGTGTTCGTCGAGCGGCGCAACGAGTTCTCGGCCGGCGGTGAGCTGCGCCGGATCATCACCTCGGTCCGCGAGGTCAACGGTGTCGACGGCCGGGTGCTGTCCAGCGAGATCTTCCAGGCCGGACCGGACGGGCTGGCCCAGCCGGCCGCCCCGATCAGCTGTCTGCCCGAGCTGCAGGCGGTCGGATACCGCGGCTCGGCGCCCGCCGGGTGGGCCTCATGACGGTCCCTTCCGCGACCCTGCTGCTGATCGTCCTGCTCGGTGCGGTGGTCGGCGGGGCGATCCTGCTGCTCGTCGTCTCGCTGATCCCGCGCGAGGACGACGTCGAGATCAAGCCGCCTTCGCCGTTGCTGGAGTCCTTGCGGAAGGCCGGGATGCGGCTGCCGATCGCGGTCGGCGTCGGGCTCCTGATCCTGCTGCTCACCCAGTGGCCGGTCGCCGCCGTGGCGATGGGCGTGCTGGTGTTCGTCTGGCCCGCTCTGTTCGGCGGAGCCGGCGCGGAGGCGAAGGCGATCAGCCGGCTGGAGGGACTGGCCGCGTGGACCGAGTCGCTGCGGGACACCGTGGCGGGGGCGGTCGGTCTCGAACAAGCGATCCCGGCCACGGCCTATGCGGCGGCGCCCTCGATCTCGAAGGAACTGACCGCGCTCGCGGACCGTCTGAGGGTTCGTGTCCCCCTGCCGCAGGCTCTCCAGCGCTTCGCCGACGAGATGAACGACTCCAGTGTCGACCTCATCGTCGCGAGCCTGATCCTGAACGCCAGGCTCCGGGGTCCGGGTCTGCGCGAGGTGCTGACCTCGTTGTCGGAGTCGGCCCGGGCGGCCCTCGACATGCGCCAGCGGGTCAACGCCGGCCGGCGCAGTACGCGGCGCAGCGTCCAGATCGTCATGTTCGTCACGGTGATCTTCGTGCTCGGGCTGTCCCTGTTCAACAAGAAGTATGTGGCGCCTTACTCGACACCGGTCGGACAGTTCGTGCTGCTGATCATCCTCGGACTGTTCGCGGGCGGCTTCTTCTGGCTTCGCCGGCTGGCCAGCTTCGAGGTGCCGGAACGCTTCCTGCACGCGCGGGACCGGGTGCCGACCGTCGAGCACGGGGGCCCGAGATGACGCTGGTGATGCTGGCCGGTGCGATGGTCGGTGCCGGACTACTGATGCTGATCCGGTACGTCGGCAGCTCCACGCCGTCCGGTACGGCAGGTCTGCTGCAACTCGACGCGGACAGGCGGCGGTACCGCAACGAGGTGAGCCTGACCGCGGACCGCCGGCACCAGACCGAGTCGCTGCGGATGCGACGGCTCGGATCCGGGCTGCGGCGGGCACTCGATGCCAGAGGCATCCAGTTGCCGGCGCCGGTCCGGGCCGACCTGGGCATCGCCGGGCGTTCGCTGGAGACCCATCTGGCGACCACCCTGGTCGGTGCGCTGGTCGGCTTCGTGGTGCCGTTCATGCTGCTGCTGCCGGTCAGCGTAGTGACCGGCAGCCTGCCGGGCGTGATCCCGGTCTGGCTCTCGATCGTCGGTGCGGCGGTCGGCGCGATCCTGCCGACCGTGCAGCTGCGGGCCGTGGCGGCCGATCGTCGCCGTGACTTCCGGCACGTGGTCAGCTCGTTCCTGGACCTGGTCGCGATGAACCTGGCCGGCGGCCGCGGCGTACCGGAGGCGTTGTCGTCGGCGGCCGGGATCAGTGACGGCTGGGCGTTCGTCCGGATCCGTGACACCCTCGAGACTGCTCGTCTGCAGGGGATCACCCCGTGGGCGGCGCTCGGTGAGCTCGGCGAAGAGGTGTCGATCGACGAGCTGCGAGATCTCTCGGCGGCGCTGGCGCTGGTCGCCGAGGACGGGGCGAAGGTGCGCGACTCCCTGGTTGCCCGTGCGGTCTCGATGCGACGCCGGGAACTCGCCGATACCGAAGGCCGCGCGCAAGCACGGTCCCAATCCATGCTGATGGCACAGATGTTGCTCTGCGTCGGTTTCCTGCTGTTCCTGACCTATCCAGCTGTAGCCCGTGTGGTCGGGCTGTGAGCCTTCGATCCGCACTGAGGAGTGATGACATGTACAACCCCACCAACCAGGTAGTTTTTCTGCTCAGGGTTCTGGTCGAAGGCAGGATCCAGCGTGCCCGCAGGTCCGAGGGCGGCGCGTCCGCGGTCGAGTGGGTGCTGATCTCGGCGCTGCTGATCGGCGTCGCGATCGCGGTCGGCGCGATCATCTTGAAGAAGCTGACCGACAAGGCCAACAACATCAACCTGAACACGCCCTGATCTGACTGATGAAGATCCCCGGCCGGATGGCGAAACAGAAGCGGAACGAGCGCGGTGCGAGCACCGTCGAGCTCGTTCTCTACATGCCCATCCTGATGCTGGCGATCTTCGTCACGATCCAGCTGTCGCTGATCTATCTGGGCAACCAGGTGGCGTCCGCGGCAGCCCGGGAAACCGCCCGGGTGGCTCGGACGACCCTGGATGCCGGCAAGGCTCAGGCGGCCGGCATCGACTACACCAACCGGATCGGCAAGGGCGTCCTCGAGGACGTGCAGATCGAAGTGACCCCGGTCGGCGCCGAGGAAGTGCGGGTCGTGGTGACCGGTCATGCGCAGAAGATCACGCCGTTCGTGGACGCGCCGACCGTCACCCAGGTCGTGCAGGGACCGCTGGAGGACTTCCGTGCGGACAACTGAGCGTCGATGGCGCCGGCGGCGCGAGGGCGGCTCGATGGCCGTCGAGATCGTGCTGCTCGCGCCGGTGATGATCGCCTTCATGATGCTGGTCATCGCCGGTGGCCGGTACGTCGCGGTCCGCGGCGACATCGAGGCGGCGAGCCGGGATGCCGTCCGAGCGGCCACCCTGGAACGCACCCAGAGCGCGGCGCAGGCGGCGGCGGAGAACATCGCGGCGGCCTCCCTGCAGGACGTCGGAGCCTGTTCGGGCGCGACACTGTCCGGTGATTTCATCTCCGGCGGCATGCTGACCGTCACGATCAGCTGTGAGGTCTCCTACGACGGGCTCGGGCTGATCGGGCTGCCGGGCTCGAAGACCGTGACGATCAGCAGTTCGGCACCGATCGACTTGTACCGGAGGACCGGATGACCCGGCTGAGGCAGTGGCTGTCTTCGCGACGGCGGAGCCAGCGCGGCTCGGCGACCGTCTTCATGCTCGGCTTCGCGGCCGTCCTGATGGTCGGCGCCGGCCTGGTGGTGGACGGCGGCCTGGCGCTGAACAAGCGCAGTCAGCTGACCGACGACGCGGAGCAGGCAGCCCGCTCGGGGGCGAACGCGATCGACATCGTCGCGTTGCGCAACAGCGGGGTGGTCCGGGTGGACCCGGACCAGGCGACCGCGATCGCCACCGATTTTCTCAGCCAGCGGGGATACACCGACATCTCGGTGCAGGTCGACGGCAACGAGGTGACCACGTCGGCCCAGGCGACCGTCGACACCGTGATCCTGTCGCTGGTCGGGATCAACACGTTCACCGTCAAGGGCGACGCCACCGCGACGCCCGAGACCGGGATCGGCTAGGAGAGGCAAGCAATGACGACGCACCGACCGGCCCCCGGGCGGTTCACCGAGGCCCCGGACCCAGGCCGGTTCCACCAGGAGGCCCCGCCCGAGCGCCGTTCCCCGGCGGCGGCGTTCCTGGCTGCCGTGGCGCTGCTGGTGCTCGTGGTCGGGGTGCCGGTCGCGCTCCTGGTGCTGACCGGGCTGCCGCCGTTCCCGCACAAGTGGCCGACCCGGGAGGACCTGACCGCCCCGATCGGCATCGACGCGCTGCTGACCGTACTGCGGGCCGTCGTCTGGCTGGCCTGGCTGCACTTCGTCAGCTGTGTGATCGCCGAGTTCGTCAGCGCCGCGCGCGGTCGCGGCATCCCGCGTGCCATCCCGCTCGGCGGCGGCAGCCAGCGCCTGGCGAGGGTCTTGGTCAGCGCGCTGCTGCTGACCGGTATCGCTGCCGGCCAGGCGGCGGCCGCGACCGGTGGCAGTGGTGGCCCGGTCGAACCGAAGTCCACGGTGTCCATCAGCGCGACGACCCAGGTCCAGCCGGACAGCGTCGACGAACGGATGGATCCGACCAGGTTCACCGAGCAGCACTCCACGACGAGCAAGGATCCGCTGGCGGGGAAGAAGGTCTACGTCGTGAAGGCCCCGCACGGGCATCATCACGACAGCCTCTGGGACATCGCCGACAAGCACCTCGGCGACGGCCGGCGGTACAAGGAGATCTACGAGCTCAACAAGGACCGGGTGCAGCCCGACGGCCAGCACCTGCACCTGGCGCGGCTGATCATGCCGGGCTGGACCTTGATCATGCCCGAGGACGCCACCGGGGTGGAGCGCCAGCCGGTCGAGCACATCCAGGCTCCGGTCCAGCACACGACGGACACCCACGCGACCGGCAAGTCGAAGAGCGGTCCGGACACGCCGGAAGTCCACCAGGGCGCGGGCGGCGGTGCCGTGCAGCAAGGCGTTCACCAACCGTCCACCGGAGGTGGCGAGCACCAGCCGGGCGGCGGCCAGGTGCAGCAGGACTCGCGGTGGCGACTGCCGAACGATCTCCTCGGCGGCGGCCTGGTCGCGGCCGGGCTGCTGACCCTGCTGCTCGTCGAGCGGTACCGGCGTCGCGGTCGTGATCCAGAGCCGGCAGCCACCGCGGCCGAGGTCGCCTTGCGGGTGGGGGCCGACCCGGACCGGTCCGAGGCGCTGGACCGGGCTCTGCGCGGCCTGGTGCGGCAGTGCGACGCCATCGACGTACCGTTGCCGCCGTTGTTCGCCGCGGTGCTGGACGACCAGGCTGTCGAGTTGCTGTTGTCCATTCCACGCACTGATTGCCCGGCGCCGTGGCAGGCGATCGACGAAGGCCGCCGGTGGCGGTTGGAGCGCGCAGACATCGCCGCGGATGCCCAGGGTCCGGCGCCTTATCCGGCGCTCGTCTGTCTCGGCCGCGACGCGGAGGACCGCGACGTACTGGTCGACCTCGAAGCGGCCAGTGGCGCGCTGAGCATCCGGGGCGACTCGGTGGTCGCCCGCGAGGTCGCGACCTCGGTCGCGGTGCAGCTGGCCACGAACCCATGGGGTGACTTGCTCCGGGTCACCACCTCGGGCCTGCCGGATTCGATCGGTGACGTCCTGGCCGACCGGCTCCGGGTGGTGCCGGACATCGACTTGGTGCTGCCCGACCTCGAACAGGGCGCTGTGGAGACCGAGGTGCTGGCCGGCCGGGTGACCCGCGCTGCCGACGCCTCACCGCAGTACGTCGTACTGGGCGCTCCGCCGGAGGAGGACACCGCGCGTCGGCTGGCAGCCCTTGCTGCGCAGGGCCGGGCCGGTTTCGGGCTGATGGTCGCCGGCGAGGTGGCCGGTGCTCGCTGGCAGCTGCAGGTCGACGAATCGGGGACCTTGCGGATCCCGGCACTCGACCTGACGCTCTCGGCCAGCAGGCTTTCCGAGCCGACTGTCGAGCTGGTCACAGAGCTGCTCGAGGCGGCCCGTACGCCGACGCAGCTGCCGGCCGGCGGCAACCGGGTCCGGGTCCCCGCCACCGGCAACTCCGGTGACGACTCGAACTGGGTCACCGCCACCGTCCGGGTCGGCGTGCTCGGTTCGGTCGAGGTCCGCAGCCCGTACCGGATCGAGGACGAACGGTTGCCGTTGGCAACGGAGATCGTGGCCTTCCTGGCCCTGCACCCCGGTGGCGTGCACCCCAGCGTGCTCGGTGCGTCGGTCTGGCCCCGCGGGGTCACGCCGGAGGTCCGGGACGCGACGGTCGAGCGCGTCCGGCAATGGTTGGGGGTGGACAGCCAGGGCGGCCACCAGTTGCGGCAGGACGCCAACGGCCGCCTCTTCCTCGGCCCCGAGGTCGCGGTCGACTGGGACTGCTTCTGCGAACTGGTCCGGCGCAGCCGCACCGCGCAGACGGTCAGGGACGAGCGCGAACTGCTCCGCCGCAGCCTGCACCTCGTCCGCGGGCCGTTCCTGAGTGGCCGGCCGCGCGGCGGCTACTCCTGGATCGCGCGCGTCCACCTCGAACGGGTGGTGCCCGACCTGGTCGTCGACACCGCGCACCGATTGGCCCAGTTGACGTTGGGTGACGACGATCCGGCCGGTGCGGTCAGCGCTGCCCGGGCCGGTCTCCGGCTGAGCGGTAGCTCCGACCTGATGTGGCGCGACTTGCTGCTGGCCGAGCACCGGTACGGCGGCGTCGCGGCGACCGAGCAGGTTGTCGAGGCGCTCGGTGAGGGCGTGCTCAAGCACGGTCTGGTGCTGAGCGCCGAGACCGAGGCGCTCATCGAAGAACTCCTCCCGACCGGCGCAAGCCGAGCCCGCCGCGTCGGCTGAGCAGCGCGGTCCCGGTCTGCGAGCCGGACCGGGACCGCGGAGCTAACCTCAGCTGGACTTGCGGGTCAGGGATTGTTTTTGCTGCTTGGTGATCGCGGCGACGAGAGCTGTATCGGGCTCGAGGCCGGCGGTGAGGTCGCCGGACTGGGTGACGCTGATCTCGGTGACCAGGCTGCCGACCACGAAGCTGGATTCGGCGACCGCCTCGGACCGGCCGATCGCGGTCGAGACGTCCACTCGGGCGTCGGTCAGCGCTTCGGGCACTCCCGGTACGGCGAACGAGGTGTCGTGCGTTTCCTGGGCCCAGAAGCCACGCTGCAGAACGTCTGCCTGCTTCTTCGAACCGACCCGGAAGATCTGCACGGTGTAGTGCTTCTTCCGGTCGGCGCTGGTTCGGGATGCCTGGTAGCCCTCGGCGAAATGGGCGTTGAGCAACAAGGCTAGGTCTTCGGCCGGCGTGGACGACAGCGTGTTCAGGAAAGACTCGCGGCTGAACGGACCGCTCTGCCGGCGGGGATCCGTGACGTAGCCGTTCGGTACGACGACGAGCCCGGCGAGACCGCTGGCGGACTTGGCCGTGGCAGCGGACGGGGCAGTGGCGGACGGGGCGAGGGCGGCGGCGTCCGCAGCAGGTTCGCTGGTCGTCACCGCGCCGGCGCTGTTGCCGCAGCCGGCCGCACTCAGCACGACCAGGGCACTCAGAACCACGGCGACGCCGGGGGCAGCACGCCTCACGATTCCTCCGTAGATCAAGGGATTGCCGCCTCGATGGCACCAGACCAAGGTGAACGCCAGGCGAATTGCCCCTGACCGTGGGAGATCAGGTTCTGGCGGTGCTGAGAAGCTCGGCGATCCGGCGGCGGGTGGCTTTCGGCCCGAGAGGCTCGCAGCCGGCGTCGAGGCAGCGCCGTACGACGCGGGGGTCGTCGCGGAGCAGGAGGATTCCCCGGCGGAGCAGGGTGAACGGAGGTTTGCGGTGCTCGCGAAGATCGCGCTGGAAGCGGCGGGTGAACGTCACCAGCCGGTGATGCCGCACGCAGATCGCGGCGGCCAGCAGGCCTCGGTCCTTCAGCGCGCCGACGATCTGGTCCGCGAAGATGCCCTCGGCAATGATCAGGGGTGAGCCCTCGGTCGAGAACTGGCGATGACCGACGGTTCCGTCCGCGGAGATGTCGTAGATCGGCAGGTCCGCGGATCCCGTCGTACAGAGTGTTTCGAGGGCGGCGACGGCTCGGTCGGCGTCCCAGGAGCCTGGGTGATCCCAGTCGACGATGCCCAGCGGTGAGCGCGGCATCGCCTCGTCGTCGCCGTCGCGGTAGAAGTCGTCGAGCCGGACCACCGGCAGCCCGGTCAGTTCCGCCAGATGAGACTTCCCGGTCCCGGACGGGCCGGCCAGCAACACCACTCGCGCACTCACCCGCAGCATTCTCCGCCATCGCCGGCCCGGATGCCTAAAGCTGCAGAACCGCTCGGTGCAGTAACGCGCGGCCTACTGGGAGCGATACCAGGGTGGCTCGGCCGGGGGATGAGGAGATGGCGGATGAAGCTGACTGTCGGTGGTGTCTTCGTGTACGCCGGAACGTCGGTGCTGCTCGTCGTCCAGACGGTGCGACTGGTTCTGCTGAAGGAGCTCTGGGCTGGCGGAGTCTCCCTGGCGCCGGTCACCTTGGTTGTGGTGACTGCCGTCGCGGCGCTGTTGTACTTGATCGCGGTGCTGATCCGGCAACCGCTGGTGGAGGGCGACGGGCCGTGGTTCATCACCATGGGCTGGGCCGTTCTGATTGCCTTGACCGCACTCTCCTTCGTGATCGCGATGGTGTCGTCACCGGCCTCCGACGAGGCGCTCTGGGTGACCGGGCCGGCGGTGTTCGTGCCGTTCTGGGTGCGGAAGCTGGAGGAGTCCTACCGCGAGGGTGTCGACGAGGGACGGTAGCTCCCCGGTGCTCAATTGAGCAGTGATGTGCTCGGATGGGGAGCGAGGTCTTGACACGCCTGCCCGCCTGCCGGTTCACTCTAGTTTGAGCAACGGGGTGCTCATATGAGCGAGCTCGGCAGCGGCCGTCGACGGCGAAGGAGCAACTCGTGGTGGTACAGCGCAAGCGGTTCGGGGGTGTGGCCGTCGCACTGCTCCTGGTGAGTTCAGTGGCGGGCTGCGCGGGCTGGGGTGGTGGCGGTGGTGGCGGAGGCGGTGCCGACAGCATCACCGTGCTGATGGTGAACAACCCGCAGATGGTGGATCTGCAGAAGCTCACCGCGGACAACTTCACCAAACAGACCGGGATCAAGGTCAACTACACGGTGCTCCCGGAGAACGACGTCCGGGACAAGATCAGCCAGGAGTTCTCCAGCCAGGCCGGCCAGTACGACGTGGCGTCGCTGAGCAACTTCGAGATCCCGATCTACGCGACCAGCAAGTGGATCGCACCGCTGTCGGACTACATCGCCAAGGACCCGTCCTTCAACCAGGACGACGTACTGAAGCCGATGACCACCTCGCTCAGCGGCGCCGACGGCAAGATCTACGGCGAACCGTTCTACGGCGAGTCGTCGTTCCTGATGTACCGCAAGGACGTCCTGGCGGCCAAGGGGATCGAGATGCCGGCCAAGCCGACCTGGCAGCAGGTCGCCGACATCGCCGCCAAGGTGGACAACGCCCAGCCCGGGATGCGCGGCATCTGCCTGCGCGGCCAGCCCGGCTGGGGCCAGCTGTTCGCGCCGCTGACGACCGTGGTGAACACCTTCGGCGGCACCTGGTTCAACGACAAGTGGGAAGCGCAGGTGAACGCACCGGAGTTCACCGAGGCGACCAAGTTCTACGTCGACCTGGTCCGCGCGCACGGCGAGCTCGGCGCACCGCAGGCCGGCTTCACCGAGTGCCTGAACAACCTCGTCCAGGGCAACGTCGCGATGTGGTACGACGCGACCTCCGCCGCCGGTTCGCTGGAGGCGCCGAACTCGCCGGTCAAGGGCAAGATCGGGTACGCCCCGGCGCCCGTGGTGAAGACCGACAGCTCCGGCTGGCTCTACACCTGGTCCTGGGCGATCCAGGAGGCCAGCAAGCGCAAGGACAACGCCTGGAAGTTCATCTCCTGGGCCTCCAGCAAGCAGTACGAGGAGCTGGTCGGCCAGAAGCTCGGCTGGTCCCGCGTCCCGGCCGGCAAGCGCGCCTCGACGTACGAGAACCCGGACTACCTGAAGGAGGCGGCGGCGTTCGCGCAGCCGACCAAGCAGGCGATCGAGACGGCCGACCCGGCCGACCCCGGCGTGCAGAAGCGGCCGGCGATCGGGATCCAGTTCATCGACATCCCGGAGTTCCCGGATCTCGGGACCCAGGTCAGCCAGGACGTCAGCTCGGCGATCGCCGGCCGGATGAGCGTCGACAAGGCCCTGAAACGCGGCCAGACGCTCGCCGACGACGTGGCGGAGCGGTATCGCTCTCGAGAAGCGAAGTGAGGGAACCGTCATGAGTGTGGATACCGAGGTTCGCCCGGGCCGGCACGCGGCGGTGCCGCCCAACGCGCCGAGCCGCCTGCTCCGCAGTACCGGCGACTGGGCCCGGCGGGCGCCGTTGCTGCCCGCGCTGGTCTTCATGATCATCGTCACCCAGTTGCCGTTCGTGGTCACGATCATCACGTCGTTCATGAACTGGAACGCCTACTACCCCGACGAGCGCGGGTTCGCCGGGATCGACAACTTCCGCAGTGTGCTCACCGATGTGAACACCCGGCACGCGATCTGGGTGACGATCCTGCTCACCGCGGGCGTCGTGCTGATCAGTCTGGTGCTCGGGCTGGCGATCGCATTGCTGCTGGACCGGAGGTTCCGCGGCCGCGGCGTGGTCCGGACGATGATGATCACGCCGTTCCTCGTGGTGCCGGTGGCAGCCGCTCTGCTGTGGAAGCACGCGCTCTACAACCCGGAGTACGGGCTCTTCAACGGTCTGCTCAAGGGGATCTTCGGGGACAACGCACCGCAGCCGGACTGGATCAGCAACCAGCCGTTGTGGGCGGTGATCTTTGCGCTGGTCTGGCAGTGGACGCCGTTCATGATGCTGATCCTGCTGGCCGGGTTGCAGAGTCGTCCGCTCGACGTGATCGAGGCGGCCGGCATCGACGGCGCCAGCAAGTGGGAAATCTTCCGCTACATGACGCTGCCGCACCTGCGCCAGTACCTCGAACTGAGCGCGCTGCTCGGCTCGATCTACGTCGTGCAGAACTTCGACGCGGTCTTCACGATCACCTCCGGCGGCCTCGGGACGGCCAACCTGCCGTACACGATCTACCAGACCTTCTACACCGCTCACGACTACGGCCGGGCCTCGGCCGCCGGCGTCATCGTGGTGATCGGCACGATCGTCATCGCGACCTTCGCTCTGCGTTCGGTGTCCACACTGTTCAAGGAGGAGGGGCGATGAGTGGTCAGGTGACGATGGTGACCGGCAAGAAGAATCGCGGTGGCGGCTGGGCGTTGAGCGGGCTGGCCTGGGTGGTCGGGCTGCTGTTCGTGCTGCCGGTGCTGTGGATGGTGCTGACCTCGTTCCACGCCGAGACGGACGCGGCGAAGAATCCGCCGGATCTGGCCGCGCCGCTGACGCTGGACGGGTTCCGTTCGTTCTTCGACTCCGGTCCCTGGCCGTCGATCGCGAACTCGCTGACAGCGAGCATCCTGTCCACCGTGCTGGTGATCCTGCTCGCCTTCCCGGCGGCGTACGCGCTGTCCATCAAGCCGGTGAAGAAGTGGACGGACGTGATGTTCTTCTTCCTCTCCACCAAGATGCTGCCGGTGGTGGCCGGCCTGTTGCCGATCTACCTGTTCGCGCAGTTCGCGGGGCTGCTGGACAACATCTGGCTGCTGATCGTGCTGTACACCTCGATGAACCTGCCGATCGCGGTCTGGATGCTGCGCAGCTTCCTGGCCGAGGTGCCGGTGGAGATCCTCGAGGCGGCCTCGGTCGACGGCGCGGGGCTGACCAGGACGCTGCGCTCGGTGGTCGCGCCGGTGGTCACCCCGGGGATCGCGTCGGCGGCGCTGATCTGCTTCATCTTCAGCTGGAACGAGCTACTTTTCGCTCGCGTCCTGACGGGTACCGTGGCGCAGACCGCGCCGGTCTTCCTGACCGGGTTCGTCACCAGCCAGGGCCTGTTCCTGGCGAAGGTCTGCGCCGCCTCGCTGGTGGTGTCGCTGCCGGTGCTGATCGCGGGATTCGCTGCCCAGGACAAGCTCGTCCAGGGCCTGTCGCTCGGGGCGGTCAAGTGACTCAGCTGGGAACGGTGACATTAGGTGCCCTCGGCAACGAGATCGGCGTACCGCAGTACGACCGTACGGCGGTCCGCACCGGCATCGTGCACTTCGGGGTCGGCGGGTTCCATCGGGCTCATCAGGCGATGTACCTCGATCGCCTGATGAACGACGGCAAGGCACTCGACTGGGGCATCTGCGGGATCGGCGTGCTGCCCCAGGACCGCCGGATGGCCGACGTGCTGGAGGCGCAGGACGGTCTCTACACGCTGGTGGTGAAGTACCCGGACGGCACCTTGGAGCCGCGGGTGATCGGGTCGATCGTCGACTACCTCTTCGCACCGGACAACGCTGAAGCGGTGCTCTCCCGGATGGCCGATCCGGCGACCCGGATCGTTTCGCTGACGATCACCGAGGGCGGCTACCACGTGAACCAGGTGACCGGGGAGCTCGATGCCTCGGACCCTGGGCTCACCGCCGATCTCGCGCCGGGTGCGACGCCGGTCAGTGTGTTCGGCTTCGTGATCGAGGCGCTGGCGCGCCGGCGTACGGCGGGGATCAAGCCCTTCACGGTGATGTCGTGCGACAACATCCCGGGCAACGGGCACGTGGCTCGCAAGATGCTGACGTCGTTCGCCCGGCTGAAGGATCCGGAGCTGGCGGACTGGATCGAGCGCGAGGTGCGCTTCCCGAACTCGATGGTGGACCGGATCACCCCGGTCACCACCGACGCGGACCGGGTGGCGCTGGCGGAGCGGTTCGGGGTCGACGACGGGTGGCCGGTGGTCTGCGAGCCGTTCACCCAGTGGGTGCTCGAGGACGATTTCGGAGGCGAGCGCCCGCCGTACGAGGATGTCGGTGTGCAGCTGGTGGCCGATGTCGAGCCGTACGAGCTGATGAAGCTGCGGTTGCTGAACGCGAGTCATCAGGCGCTCTGCTACCTCGGGTATCTGGCCGGGTATCGGTATGCGCACGAGGTGTGCCAGGACAAGCTCTTCGTCGACTTCCTGCTCGGCTACATGGAGCACGAGGGCGCGCCGACGTTGCCGCCGGTGCCTGGCGTCGACCTCGGCGGGTACCAGCGGGAGCTGATCGAGCGGTTCGCCAATCCGGAGGTCCGCGACACACTGGCGCGGCTCTGCGCGGAATCGTCCGACCGGATCCCGAAATGGCTGGTGCCGGTCATCCGCGAGCAACTCGCGGCCGGGCGGGAGATCAAGCGGTCCGCGCTGGTGGTGGCGGCCTGGGCCCGGTACGCCGAGGGCACCGACGAGCGGGGTGAGCCGATCGAGGTGGTCGACCGGTTGCGCGACAAGCTGGTCGAACGCGCCCAGCACAACCGTGACGACCCGCTGCTCTTCGTATCCGACCGGGACCTGTTCGGTGACCTGGTCGACGACGAGCGGTTCGTCCAGGCGTACACGGCGTCGTTGTCCGCACTGTACGAGCGGGGAGCGCGAGCGACCCTGGAAGAGCTGGCTGGATGACGGTTGTTTGACAGAACGGGGCTACCGGTCGCGCCGAACCCCTGAACCGGTTACGGTGCCGCACGGAGACGGATTGGGGGCAGGGCGACGGTGAACACGCGGGGACAGCTGCTCGGCGAGGGAGACGAGGACGACGAGCTACTGGCGGACGTCGCTCGTCGCTACTACCTGGACAACACGTCCAAGGTGGACATCGCCAAGGACCTGAACCTGAGCCGGTTCAAGATCGCCCGGCTGCTCGAGGACGCACGGGCCCGCGGGATCGTCCAGATCCAGATCAAGAGCCCGAGCCCGATCGACCGGGCCCTGGCCGATGAGCTGGCCTCGGCGCTCGGCGTGCCACGCTGCGTGGTCACCCACACGTCGGGATCGCCGGAACAGGTCCGGGATCAGGTGGCGGAGGCGGCGGCGCGGACCGTGGCGCCGCTGGTGCACGACGGTGACCTGCTCGGGCTGACCTGGAGCCGGGCGGTCGACGCGATGGTCGATCACTTCGACGCGTTGCCCGCGTGCACGGTCATCCAGATGGCCGGTTCGCTGCACTCGCCGGCCGGTGGTGGGAGCACGATGGATCTGGCGCGGCGGGCGGCAGCTCTGGCAGGCGGGACCGCGCACGCCGTACACGCTCCGCTTGTGGTGGATGACATCGCGGCGGTGGCTGCGCTGCGGCGGCAGCCGGGGATAGCCGACACGTTGGCGCTGGCGGACGGGCTGGACATCTCGGTGGTCGCGATCGGGGCATGGCGGGCCGGGTGTTCCACGGTCTGGGACGCGGTCTCGGAGGAACTGCGGGACGAGGGGCTGGCCGGCGGTGCAATTGCTGAGATCAGCGGGCATCTCCTGGACCAGGACGGCAGACTGGTCGAGTCACCGTTGGAGCAGATGATCATCGCGGTGTCGATTGACCAGTTGCGCCGGCCGGCCGAGCGGGTAGCGCTGGCCGCCGGCGCGCACCGTGCTCCGGCGGTGATCGCCGCGGTGCGGGCCGGTCTGGTCAGCACCCTGGTGACCACCACCGACCTTGCCCGCGAAGTACTACGGCAGCTCGCCGCCCTCGAGAGGACCTGAGTAGATGACTGAACCATCGTTGGTCGCTGGTGTGGACTGCTCCACCCAGGCGACCAAGGTCGTGGTGTGCGACGCGGCCACCGGGGAGGTGCTCCGCGAAGGCCGGGCGCCGCATCCCGATGCCACCCAGGTCGATCCGGCGGAGTGGTTCCGGGCCTGGGAGATCGCCTCGGACGGGCTGCTCGACGGCGTCTCGGCGATCTCGGTCGGTGGGCAGCAGCACGGGATGGTGCTGCTTTCTGCCGACGGCGAGGTCGTTCACCCGGCGGTGTTGTGGAACGACACTTCGTCAGCCGATGCGACCGCCGAGCTGGTCTCGGAGTTGGGCGGGGTCGAGGCTTGGGCCGCGGCGGTGGGGTCCGTGCCGGTGCCCTCGTTCACGGTCACCAAACTGCGGTGGGTCCGTTCGGCGGCGCCCGATGCGGCTGCCCGGGCCGAAGCGGTGGCGCTGCCGCATGACTGGCTGACGCACAAACTGGCCGCTGATCGTTCCGGTATCTCGGACCTGACGACCGACCGCGGTGATGCGTCCGGTACCGGGTGGTGGTCGCCGATCACCAACTCCTACCGGCCTGACCTGGTCTCTATGGCCTTCGGTCGATCGCTGACCTTGCCGCGGGTTGCGGGTCCTGCCGAGGTCGTTGGTCAGACTGCTTCGGGAGCAGCTTTGGCCGCCGGGACGGGTGACAACATGGCTGCCGCGCTGGGGCTGGACCTCCAGCCGGGCGATGTCGCGGTCTCGCTGGGAACTTCCGGTACGGCGTTCGCTCGGAGCGACTCGCCTACCGCCGACCCGAGCGGCTTCGTCGCCGGCTTCGCCGATGCGACCGGTGGTTATTTGCCTTTGGTGTGCACCTTGAACGCTGCCCGGGTGATGTCTGCGACGGCTCAGTTGCTCGGAATGGACCTGGCTGCTCTGGACGAGGCGGCATTGTCGTCGCCGGGCAGCGGTGGGCTCGTGATGCTTCCTTATCTGGACGGCGAGCGCACGCCCGATCTGCCGCACTCGACCGGGTTGATCTACGGCCTGACCCGGGCGACCGCGCAGCCCGCGACGATGGCTCGCGCCGCCGTCGAAGGAATGCTCTGCGGCCTGGCCGACGCGGTCGATGCCTTGCGCGCCCAGGGTCTCCCGGTCGAACGGGTGCTCTTGCTCGGCGGGGCTGCCCGCTCCCGCGCAGTACAGGCTCTCGCTCCGGCCCTGCTCGGTGCACCTGTCGTCCTGCCCGAGCCGGCCGAATACGTCGCCCTCGGCGCCGCCCGCCAAGCAGCCTGGGCCGTCTCCGGCACCCTTCCCACCTGGGAAGCCACCGTCAGCAAGCCCGAGTCCTCGATCATGACCGACCCCGAAGCCACCAGAGTCCGCGAACTCTACGCCTCCGTCCTCTCCGGCACCCGTCCCCTCCTGGCAGCCCCCAGACCCTGACCTGCGCTCCACCCGCCATGGGCGAACCCACAGTTCCAGGGGTTATCCCCTGAAACTGTGGGTTGCCTGCGTGCATACCGGGACCCAACCCACACTTTGAGGGGATAACCCCCGGAACTGCGGGTTCGGTCAGTGGCAGATGGCGGTGTCGACTAGGTCTTCCACGTCGGTGGCTAGGGGGAGGGTGGTGGGGAGGGTGGTGACGGCGACGGTGGCCTGGCGGCCGTCGGTGGTGATGGCGTTGCGGGTCTCGTAGCCCGGTGCGTCGCCGCCGTGGCTCCAGGCGAAGCCGCCGCAACTCAGCTTGAAGGTCTGGATACCGAGCCCGTACTGCGCGTCGCCGCGAGGGCCAGCGTCGGGCGCAGCGACCGTGGTCAGCATCTGCTCGAGTTGCGCGGGCTTGAGGAGCTTGCCACCGATCAATCCGCCGAAGAACTTGTTCAGGTCGCTCGGCGTCGAGATCAACGCTCCGGCGGCCCACCCCATCGACGGCTCCTGCTCGGTCACATCGACCAGCGGTTTGCCTGGCTCGGTCATCCAGTAGCCCTCAGCGTGACGCTCGCGGATCGTCTGGTCGCCGGTAGCCGGCCAGTACGTGTGCCGCAGGCCGATCCGGTTGATCACCCGCTTGGTGATCTCCTCGCCGATCGGGCGTCCGGTCACCTTCTGTACGAGCAGACCGGCGACGATGTAGTTGGTGTTGCTGTAGCTCCATTGGGTGCCGGGAGCTGATTCCGCCCCATGAGCCAACGCCAGATCGAGGAGTTCCCGTGGCTCGAAGTACCTGTGCTGGTTGGGAAGGTAGTCGGCGGCCACGTCCTGGTCGTAGTCGGGCAGGCCGCTGGTGTGCTGCAGTAGCTGGCGGACGGTGATGTTGTGGCCGTCGATGCCGTTGCCGCGAACCAGGCCCGGCAGGTAGTTCTCGATCGGCTTGTCCAGCTCGATCTTGCCCTCCCCGGCCAGTTGCAGCACCACTGTGGCGACGAAAGTCTTGGTATTGCTGGCGATTCTGACCTGTCCGTCGACCGGCACCTTCCTGCGCGTCTCGAGGTCGGCGACACCGGCGGTGTAGTTGTGGGTCCGGCCGTCACGATCCCGTACGGCGGCCAGGACGCCGGGGAACTTGTCGTCGTTGACGAGTCGGTCCAGGCCCTGCTGTACGACGTCCGGCGTGATGTGGTTGCTCTCAGCAACCGCTGGGGTGGAGGTGGTGACCAGGCCGGCCGCGAGCAGGCTCACTGTTGCGGCCGCGGCGAGGGCGGCAGTTCGGCGAAGCCGCGGAGTACGGCTGGACTTGTTGTATTTGAAGGGCATGACGGCACTCTCTGATGGGACGGAAAGCTGACTCCAACAGCTTGTTTCGAATGCGCGGCCCAAACGATCCCGCTACCTACAGAACCAAGGGTGGTGCTAGCTGTATCCCGGGCGGAAGGAACCGCGTGTCGGTGGGACGCGTCGATGGGGGACAAGCTGGAAGGATGCGTGGGGTGGAGCGGGCAGGTAGTCGGCAGAAGAAGCGTGGGCGACTGACGTTTCGATTCGACCTGGAATCGGTGATGTGTCTGGTCGCGGCTGTCGTGATGGCGGCGGTCGGGACCTTCATGCTGCGGGATCTGTACTGGCTCGACCGGCGCGGCGAGGTGGTGACCGCGACGGTGCTGGCCGAGAGCTCGGGCAAGAATCCATCCATCACCGTGCGGTATGTCACGCGGGCTGGGCAGACCATCGAGAACGACACCTCGAACTACTTCGAGGCCACGGTGGGTGGGACGATCGACGTCCTGTACGACCGGGAGGATCCGTACCGGATGCAGGCTGCGGACTACGGGACCGATCCTTGGCTGCTGGTCGGCATCTTTGGTGCGGTGACGCTATTTTTCTTGGGCTTCGGTGTCGTGGGGCTTTGGCCGGAGCGGGTCAGTCGATGAGGGATTTGACGATGGTGGTCATCCGGTCGACGGGGATCGCGAAGCCGATGCCGATGTTGCCCGAGCGGGAGCTGGAGCCGAGGGTGGCGATGGCGGTGTTGACCCCGACGACCTGACCGGCGGCGTTAACCAGCGGGCCGCCGGAGTTGCCGGGGTTGATGGCGGCGTCGGTCTGGATCGCGGTCTGCTGGTTGCCGCTGTCACCGAAGCGGGCCTGGCGGTTGACGGCGCTGACGATGCCGGCCGTCACCGTTCCTTCCAGTCCGAGCGGTGAGCCGACCGCGAGCACCGGGTCGCCGACGCGGAGTTGCGAGGACCGGCCGAGCGTGAGCGGGCGCAGACTCGAGGCGTCGCCGCGGACCTGGAGTACGGCGAGGTCGTTGTTCGTGTCGACGCCGACGATGCTCGCGTCGACGGTTCGCCCGGTGGACAGCACCAGCGACACCTCATCGGCTCCTTCCACGACGTGGGCGTTCGTGACCACATGTCCTTGCTGGTCGATCGCGAAGCCTGAGCCGGTCGCGCGCCCGGCCCGCACCGAGACGACACCGGGCAGCACGCTCGCCGCAGCCGCCGAGATCGACCCCTGCGCCGCACCCGGAGGAGCCCCCACCTGCTCCACCGGTGCCCCGACTTGATCAGCCGAGAACACCCCACCGCTCACAGCCCCAGCCAACCCACCCGCCACCACCGACAACGCAAGCCCGGCAACCAACCCCCACCCGGTACGCCGTACCGGAGCGCCCGTCGACCGCCCAGCGTCACCAGGCGCCCCTGCGGGATGGTGCGCGGTCGACTGCCCCGGGAAGCCGAGGGGGTCCGTCACCCCGGCCTGAGGTGCCGCGGCCGGAGAGGGGGGAGCCGGCTGGGCGGAGGCCGGGGTGACGGGGACTGGGGTAACCGGGGTGGGGTGGGCGGGACTGCGGTTAGCGAGGTCGGGGTTGATGGGCGTGGGGTTGACCGGGGTAAAAGGTTGACTGGGTTCAGGGTTTGGGGGTGGGCTGGGTTGGTAGTGCGGGCCGCGGAAGGGGTGGCCTAGGTGGGGGCTCATGGGGGCTCCAGGTGGTTCAGGGGAGGCGGGAGAACCAGAGCAGGGAGGCGAGTCCGGCTAGGAGGGCCACGGCTAGGGCGATCCCGGCGACGAGGTTGGTGATCTCGCGCTCCTCGGTGGTCCAGCCGATCGAGGACTGCAGGTCGGAGTACACATCGCGCAGCTGCTCGTCGCTCTCCGCGGAGTAGAAGGACCCGGAGGTGGCATCGGCCAACCCCTGCAGGGACTTGGTGTCGGCGGGCACCGGGACTGACCGGCCCTCGATGTTCACGGTGCCTTCCGGCGTACCGTAGGCAATCGTCGAGACCGGTACGCCGGCAGCCTTCGCCGCCGCGGCCGCTTCGTCGATCGGCCGCCCGGCGGTGTTGCCGCCGTCGGACAGCAGCACGATCCGCGTCGGTGGCGGGTCGGTCGCCGCATCGGCGTCGAGCGAGCGAACGGCCTGCAGGCTGGTCATCACGGCCTCGCCGATAGCGGTGCTGTCGGACAGTTCGAGCCCGTTGATCGCGTCGACGGCCGCCTGATGATTCGTACTCGGCGCCGCCACCACATTCGCAGTACGGGCGAACGACACCAGACCCACATTGAACTGCCCGGGAAGGTTCTCGACGAACTCGGTCGCGGCCTTCTTCGCCACCTCGAACCGGTTCGGTGCGACGTCGGTGGCGGCCATCGAGTTCGAGATATCCATCGCGACCACGACGGTGGCTCGCTCGCGCGGCACCTTCACGTCGGCGACCGGTTTCGCGATCGCGATCGTCAGCACGACCATCGCGGCCAGGAACGCCAGCGCCGGTGCGTGCCGCCGCCAACCTGGACGGTTCGGCGCGACCTTCTCCAGCATCGGCAGAGTCGCGAACCGTACGGCGTAACGGCTGCGGCGGCGTTGTGCGATCAGGTAGGCGACGACCAGCGCCGCGACGACCAGCAGCAGCCAGAGCCACAGCGGTTGTTCGAATCTCATCGGATCCCCGTCCTTGCTCGAGGTGCCCGGCGGGTGTTCGCCCGGCGCCGGGCGGTGGCGAAGGCCGCGATGTCGCGGACCCAGTCGGTGTCGGTGCGGAGTACGAGGTGCGCGGCGCCGGCGGCACGGATCGCGGCGGCGGTCTGCGCGCGCTTCTCGGTCATCGCGGCGGCGTACCGTGCGCGGAGTTTGCGGTTCGCGGTCTGGATCTCGCGGCGACGGCCGGTCTCCGGGTCGACAAGCGTCAGCAGGCCGACCTCGGGGAGCTCCAGTTCGCGCGGGTCGAGAACCTCCACCGCGATCACCTCGTGGCGGGCGGCGAGTCTTCTGAGTGGGTCGGCCCAGTCGGCGTGGTCCTGGTGGAAGTCCGAGACGACGACTCGCAGGCCGGGGCGGGGATGCTCGCGGTTGAGGCGGACGATCGCGTGGCCGAGTTCGGTCGGTGATTGCTCACCGGGAGTTGCTCTGGGCAACGACAGCAGGACTCTGATCGTACGTCGGAGTGCTGCGACTCCGCCGGCGTCCGGGATCCGGGTGAGGTGGTTGCCGACAGCAACTCGTACGCCGAGCCGGTTGCCGGGGCGGTCCGCGAGCAGGCCGACTGCGCCGACGACCGCCACGGCGAGGTCGCGCTTCTCGCTGCGCGCCGTACCGAAGTCCATGCTTGCGGAGGCGTCGACCAGGGCCCAGGTCTCCAGTTCGCGTTCTGCCAGGGTTGCGCGGACGTGCGGTTCGAGCGAGCGGGCGGTGACGTGCCAGTCCATCCGCCGGACGTCGTCCTGCCCGACTTGATAAGGCCGCGCCTCATTCGGCTCACTCCCCGGCCCACTCCGCAGCCCCGTGATGTCCCCCTGCAAGAACCCGTCAAGCCTCCGCCTCACCGACAACTCCAACGACCGCAACACCTTCTCCCGCCCCGCCAGAAGATCGGGGGAGAGAGGGGCTGGCGCCGCCCCCGGATGCCGCCTCCGGCGCCCGAGCCCACCCCGCTCGCTCACGCTGCACCCGCTCGCGCCGAACCCGCTCGTCCCGCACCCGAGCGCACCACGTCAGCTCGTGCTGCACCCGCTCGTGCCGATCCGGTTCCTGCGTGCCTGCCGCCCAGGGCGCATCCGCACGCGTTGTGCTCGATCATGCGGCGGAACCGCTTAGCGTTGCGCCGGGGGTGTCGTCGGCGGGGACTACGTGGGGTTGGTCTATGGCTTGGAGGATTCGGGAGATTACGGCTCGGGGGTCTACTCCGTCGGCTAGGGCGTCGAAGGTGAGGACGAGGCGGTGGGCCATGACGTCGTGGGCTACGTCGTACACGTCGACCGGGAGGACGTAGTCGCGGCCGCGGAGGAGGGCTAGGGCGCGGCCGGCTGCTACCAGGCCGAGGGTGGCTCTGGGGCTCACGCCGAACTCCAGTACGCCGGCGAGGTCGGTGATGCCGTACTGCTGCGGCACCCGGGTCGCATGTACGAGGCGTACGACGTACTCGGCGACCGCGTTGTGGACGAAGACGTCTTCCGTTGCCTCCTGCAACTGCTTGACCGATTCGGGAGTCAGTACGGCGTTCGCATGCGGGCGATGTGAGCTCATCCGCTGCAGGATCGTGAGTTCCTCCAGCGGCGTCGGGTAGTCGACGGTGATCTTCAGCAGGAACCGGTCGCGCTGCGCTTCGGGGAGCGCGTAGACGCCTTCGGACTCGATCGGGTTCTGCGTCGCCAGCACCAGGAACGGTTCGGGGAGTGGGTAGCTCGTTCCGCCGATGGAGACCTGCTGCTCGGCCATCGCCTCCAGCAGCGCCGACTGAACCTTCGCCGGGGCGCGGTTGATCTCGTCGACGAGGACCAGGTTGGCGAAGATCGGGCCGAGTTCGGTGTCGAAACCTTCCGCCGACGGACGCCAGATCCGGGTGCCGACGATGTCGCCGGGGACCAGGTCGGGGGTGAACTGCAGGCGGGCGAACCGGCCGCCGATCACCTCCGCGAGAGTCCGGACGGCGAGCGTTTTCGCTACTCCCGGAACGCCTTCCAGCAGACAGTGCCCGCGGGCCAGCAGGCCGACCATCATCCGCTCGACCAGCTGGTCCTGCCCGACGACGACCCGCTTCACCTCGAACAGCGCCCGCTCCAGCACAGCCGTCATGCCTGCCCCTGCACGTCGCCCTGGCTCTGCTCCGGCGTCGTCGGCCGGCTCTGCTCCGGTGTCGACGGCTGACTCTGCGACGGGTTGCTCTGCTCCGGTGTCGACGGCTGACTCTGCGACGGGTTGCCCTGCTGCGGTGTGCTCTGCGGCGGGTTGCCCTGCGACGGGTTGCCCTTCTTGTCCGGGCAGTCGCGACCGTTCCGCTGGGTGTTTCCGTCGCTGTTTCCGTTTCCGTCAGCCTGTTGCGGTCCGGTGCCTGGCGACGGGGTGGTGGCGTCGTTCTCGATGGTGACGTAGCCGTGGTCGGGGACCGGGTCGTTGCCTGCGGCGTACGCGAAACCACCCACGCCGAGCGCGGCCGCGACGACCGCGGTACCGAGCAGAAGACGTTTTCCGCTGGAGTTCATCGGTGCTCCTTCGATCGGTTGCAGGTTCACAGACCATCAACAGGCCCCGAAAACGACCGGAAAGCAGAACGAAAGTCCGCCGAAAGAACACCCCTGCACCTGCAGAGGCGCCCGCTACCTTTGGGACGTGCGACTACTCGTGGTGGAGGACGAAGAAGGTCTGGTCAGCGCCCTGCGCTCGGGACTCGGCCGGGCCGGCTATGCGGTGGACACCGCCCTGACCGGCGCCGAGGCGGTCGAGAAGCTGGCGACCACGGCGTACGACCTGGCGATCCTGGACATCACGCTGCCGGACACCAGCGGGCTCGACCTGTGCCGTGCGGTCCGGCGGAGTGAGATCGAGGTGGCGTCCGGGCGCGAGTTGCGGGTGCTGATGCTGACAGCGAGGGCGTCGCTCGCCGATCGGGTGCGTGGGCTCGACGAAGGGGCGGACGACTACCTGACCAAGCCGTTCGCGCTGGTCGAGTTGCTGGCCCGGATCCGCGCGCTGCTCCGGCGCGACGTGACCAACGGGACCACCCAGTTGCACGTCGGCGACCTGGTCCTGGACAGCGCCCGGCACCAGGCGACGCGAGCCGGCCGAGAGTTGCCGCTGACCCTGAAGGAGTTCGGCGTACTGCGTTATCTCATGTCGCGACCGGGTCATGTCGTCTCCGCCGAGGAGTTGCTCGAACATGTCTGGGACGAGAACGCCGACCCCTTCACCCAAAGCGTGCGAGTCACCGTCGGCACGCTGCGGCGCAAGCTGACCCTCGAAGGCGAAGAGCCCTTGCTGGAAACGGTGATCGGCCGCGGCTACCGACTCAGAGGCGACACATGAAGCGACCACCTTGGACCCAGACGATCCGGTTCCGGCTGACCGTCACGTACTCCGCGGTCCTGATCGCCCTGTCCGCGTTGCTGCTCGGCGGCCTGTATTTCACCCTGGCGGCGATCCTCGACCCCAAGCCGCTCGACCCGATCACCGTCAACAAGGTCTACAAAGATGCCAACGGCAACCTTCATCCCAAGCCCGGCTACGTCATCCAGGCCGCGGAGCTGTCCAGCATCACCTCGGCGGTGAATTACCAGACCCTGCAGACGCTGCGGAACTACTCGGCGGCCGGGATGGGTGTCCTCTTCATCCTCAGCCTCGGCACCGGCTGGTGGCTGTCGGGCCGGGCGCTCAGACCCGTACGCCGGATCACGGCGACCGCGCAGGACATCTCGGCTACCGACCTGTCCCGCCGGATCGCACTCGAAGGGCCCAAGGACGAGCTCCGCAACCTGGCAGACACCGTCGACGACATGCTCGAGCGGCTGGAGTCCGCGTTCGTGGCGCAGCGGCAGCTCGTCGACGACGCCTCGCACGAGCTCCGCAATCCGCTCGCGGTGATCCAGGCGAACGTGGACGCCGTACTGGCGCACGACGACACGACACCCGCCGACCGGGCGCAGGCGACCGCGATCGTCGCCCGCGCGATCCAGCGGATGACCCGGCTGGTCGAGGACCTCCTCGCGTCCGCCCGCCGGTCGTCACCGGCGTTCGTGGACGCGGACGTCGACCTGGCCGCGATCGCCGGCGAGGCCGCCGAGGAGTACTCGCTGATCGCTGCGGACCGTGAACTAAGGCTTGTACGACGTCTTGCACCCGGCCCGATCGCCGCCGGTGACGCGCAGGCTCTTCGCCGGGCGGTCGACAACCTGCTCTCCAACGCGGTCCGGCTGGCGCGCGGCGGCAGCGAACTCGTGCTCGCGGTCGGCAGCCGCTCGGGCTGGGCCTGGATCGCCGTGCGCGACGAAGGGCCCGGGATCGCGGCGGAAGACGCGGACCGGGTATTCGACAGGTTCTTCCGGTCCGGCCAACGCCAGCCTCCGTCGACGGTCCCGTCCACCGGGCAACGCCGCGCGGGACTCGGCCTGGCCATCGTCCGCCAGATCGTGGAATCCCACGGCGGCACCGTCGCCCTGCACTCCGAACTCGGCATCGGCAGCACCTTCATCCTCTGGCTCCCCGAACGCTCCCTCACCAAGACCCCGCGCAGCCCGACCCCACCCGACGAGGACCCGCTGGGCCCCCGCCCGTAACTTCAAGCGGCGGGCGCGTCGCCGCGTAGCGACAAGATCAGCTGAGGATTTGTGAGACGGGGGCCGGGCCGAGGTCTTGTTCGGCGTGGCGGTTGACCCAGTCGTCCAGATCTTCGGCCGCTTCATGGGGGTTGGCGAGCAGATGGGTGCGCCACGAAGTTGCGACCTCGGCAGTTGGAGTCAGCAACGTGGCGATCTCAGGCCAGGGGATGTTGTCGGCTTGGGCTGCCAGTACGGCGGTCGTAAGCAGGCGGTGGGCTGCCTGGAGGATCTGCGCGGCTTGAGCGACGGCTTCCGGCGTACTGCGGTCTGTTGGTACTGCGGCGCCCGCGAGTTCGGCCAGCTCGCAAGCCTCGTAGGACAAGGCGATGCGGGCGACGGCCGGGTTCATCCGGCCGCCTTGACGAAGTAGACGGCCGTCATCGCGATCGCCAGCGTCAGCACGAGCGCACGGAGTACGGACGGAGGAAGGCGACGGGCGACAACCGCGCCGCCGAAGCCGCCGACCACCGCGCCCACGACGAGTGACGCGAGCATCAGCGGGCGATCCGCGACGTCGGAGGCGAGCAGGAAGATCGCCGCGGCGGCGCAGTAGATGGCGGCGAGCTGGGCGACCCTGGGTGGGTTGCCGGCAGCGGGATCGAGACCGAGGCCGATGCTCCAGAAGGCGACCATCAGGATGCCGACCGCGCCGCCGAAGTACCCGCCGTACAAGGCGAGTACGAACTGCCCGCCGAGGATCGTGGGCTGACTGAGTACGCCGGTCTTCAGCAAGGAAGCGATCCGGCGGCCGAAGACCAGGACGAGCGTGGCGAATGCGAGCAGCCAGGGAACCAGGCGGTCGAAGGAGTCCGAGGGGAGCGCGAGCAGCAGTACTGCGCCGAGGCCGCCTCCGACGACGCTGGTCACGGTGAGGGAGCGGGTCGAGGTCCCGGCGAGCGGCTGGAGTTCGCGGCGATAGACCCAGAGACTCGCGAATGCGCCCGGCAGTAGAGCGACCGTCGTGGCGGCGTTGGCCGTGACGGGCGCGAGGCCGGCCGCCACCAGGACCGGGAACGCGATGAAGCTGCCACCGCCTCCGACCGAGTTCAGCGCGCCGGACACCAGGCCGGCGAGCAGAACGATCAGGAGGTGGGCCACATCTTCGAGGATCAGGGTCTGCCGCCGGGTTCACAATGCGCGATTGACGCAGTCAGCCTTAGTCCAAGCCTTAGGCTGAAGGTATGCACTATGACCTGGACGACCTGAGACTCTTCGTTCATGTCGTGGCAGAGGGGTCGATCACGGCCGGTGCTACGCTCATGCACCTGAGTCTGCCTTCGGCGAGCGCGCGGGTCAGGGCGCTCGAGACGCAGGCCGGCGTACAGCTGCTGATCCGTGAACGACGCGGGGTCCGCCCGACGCCGGCCGGTACGACATTGGCTCGTCATGCGCGCGAAGTGCTCGCGACCACCGCACAACTCGACAGCGCCGTCGCGAGCTACACCGCGGCGCGAGCGAGGCCGTTGGTGATCGTGGCGGGGACGTCGGGGCTGCACCGCGTCGTACCGGAGGCTCTGGCGACGTTCCTGCGCGAGTATCCGGAGTACGACGTGTCGGTGTCCGAGCAGCGCACACCGCAGAGCCTCCGGATACTTGCCGAGGGCAACGCAGATCTCGGCGTGGTCGTCGACGAGCAACCGACCGATCTCCTCACCGAGTTCCTGACCGATGACTCGCTCGTCGTGATCGGTCCGGCCGACGGCATCCTGCAGGACCGGACGGCGATGACGTACGCCGAGGCGGCCGAGCACCCGATGATCGGCCTGCACCCGTCGACCGCCTTGCGCCGCTGGATCGACAAGGCGCAGGGCCCGCACGCCCCGGTCCCGCGCTACCGGACCCTCGCGCCCGACCTGCACACCGTCATCGCTCTGGCCGCAGCCGGCGCCGGCCTCGCGATCGTCCCCCGACGTACCGTCGACCCGACCGCACCGCTGACGGGCCGGCAGCTCGTCTTCCGCCCGCTCCGCGACCAGTGGGCCACGCGCCACCACCTGCTCTGCTACTCCAGCCGCCGCCCCAACGCCGCGGTCAAGGCACTCGCCCACCACCTGCACCTGGCCGCCAACCCCGACTAGAGTCGGACAATGGTGGTATTCGGTGGCCTGCTGGCCGTGATCGGACTGGTGACGCTGGTCTTCCGCGACAGCGATGTCGTCGGGGTGTCGCCGGTCGGCCTCGGCGTCGTCCTGCTGGTGCTGGGCGCCGCGATGGCCGGACTGGGCGTCGTACGCCGAAAGGTCGGCCGCCGTCGGCGGGCCGCGCGTGGTGAGCCGGAGCCGGTAGGCAACGTCATCGAGCGTGCCCAGGCGCTGCCCCGGTTGATCAGGGCCGCGCGAACCGGCGCCTACCCGGGACTCCCCAAGAGGCGGCTCGCGCTCTGGGGATTCGCCCTGCTCTACCTGATCTCGCCGATCGACATCCTCCCGGACCTGCTGCCGATCATCGGCATCGCCGACGACGCCGGTGTGGCCGCCTGGCTGTTCACCAGTGTGTCGACGGCAGCAGGCCTTTATCTAAGGCATGAAAGAGACCGCCCGAAGCAGCTTTAAAGCGGCCGCCAGGCTTAGAGCGGCCGCCAGGCTTGAGAGCGGCCGCCAGGCTTAGAGCGGTCGGCGGGCGATCGCCAGCAGTGAGCCGCCGGCCGGAAAGTTGATCCCAGCCCGGATCAGCGCGCTCTCCAGCCTCATCACGGCGTAGCAGGCCTTGTTGATCGGCGCTGCCATGTCGAGTTCCTCCTCGACATTCCCCGCGTCCTTCTTGAGCAACCGGGAAGCCATCATCGCGGGCAGTAACAACGAGACGAACGAGGCGATCCGGACCACCTCGAAGCCGGCAGCGGTGATCTCCGACCGCAACTCCTTCTTTGTGTACCGCTTGACGTGATGCGCAGCGACGTCCGCCTCGCTCCACAGCCACTTGTGCTGCGGCACCGTGATCAGCAGACCGCCACCCGGCTTGACCGCCCGGAACATCCCGGCCAGTACTTCGGGCGCCGGCTCGATGTGCTCGATCACGTCGAACGCGCCGACCACGTCGAACTCCGCGTCGTACGGGACCTGGGTGGCATCCATCTGCCGGAGCTCGACGCCCTCCGGCATCCGGATCCGGGCCTTGTCGAGGCCCTCCTCGAACAGTTCGGTCCCGACCAGCCGCCAGTCCGGGTGAATCTGCCGCACCCGGTCGACCACATAGCCGGTACCGCAGCCAAGCTCGAGGAACGATTCAGCGGCCGGGAACTGCTTGTCCAGGGCCCAGTTGATCAGGTCGCTGCGGCCTTTGAACCAGAAACTGGCCGCCTCGAGCTGAAAAAGCTGATCGAAATGTCGCGGGTCGTAACCGCCGGTCGGACCTGCCGAAGTCATCGCCCGAGCATAGGAGGTCATCGCCCGGAAAGAAACCAGCCGCCCACGCCGGCCAGGATCAAGAGAACGGGCAACATCAGCAACACCGGCCAATTCCGCCGCCGATTCGCGACCGTAGTGCCTTCTTTCTCCCCGGAAGCGGCAGCGGCTGCCGTCACCGGCGGCTCCGGGGTCTCCTGCTCGACCCGATAGGCCTCCGCCTCGAGCCGTTCGGCCAGCGAATCGGCTCGTTGCCAGCGTTCGTCCACCCGGTACGCGAGCGTCCGGGCGAGAATCGCGTCGATGTCGCCCACCGAGTCGCCGAGCCACGGGCGCAGGCTGGGCGGGTCGGCATCGGGGTCGCGGGCGAGCACGTCGGTGATCGACGACGCGACGTACGGCGGTCGCCCGGTCAGCAGCGCGTAGGTGACCGCGCCGATCGCGTAGACGTCGGCCCGCTCGTCGAAGCCGCCCGACTCGCGGCCTTGCTCCGGCGCCATGTACGACGGGGTGCCGACCGCCTGGGTCAGCCCGGAGGCCTCCGCGACGCGTTTGGCGAGCCCGAGATCGGCCAGCACGATCCGGTGGGTTCCGCCGCCGGTCGAGTCCGCCCGGGTCGGCCTGAGCAGCAGGTTCGCCGGAGTGATGTCCCGATGGACGACGCCCTCCTCATGCAGGGCCGCCACCGCTCGCGCCAGGTCCGCGCCCCACCAGAGCGCGTCCGCGGCGTTCAGCGGCCCACGCTTGATGATCTCGGCCAGCGTCCCGCCACCGATGTGGTCCATCACGAAGTACGGCCGGCCATCGGGCAGCTGTCCGAGGTCGAACACCCGGACCACCCGGTCGCTGGCGATCCGGCGCATCATCCGCGCCTCGGCCAGGAACCGCTCGCGGACGTCGGTCCGCGACGCCCAGTTCTCGGCCAGCACCTTGACCGCCACGTCGATGTCGAGGTCGTCGTCGTACCCGCGCCAGACCGTGGCGAAAGCACCCGCGCCGATCTTCGACTGCAAACGGTAGCGTCCGATGACATCCATTCCGGCTATTGTCGGTGACGGAACGGATCAAGGCGAACACCGGGCCGGAGACGCTGGGGGGCAATGAACGACGAACTGGAAGAGTTGGCGGTCAGGGCGTCGCACGGTGACGAGCCCGCGCTCGCCGAGATCCTGCAACTGGTCCGGCCGCAGGTGCAGCGCCGGGTGGCCAAGTTCCTGCCGCACCGCGAGGACGCCGAAGAGGCCGTCCAGGACACGCTGATGACCGTGGCCACCAAGATTCACACCTTCAAGGGCAGTGGCACCTTCGCCGGCTGGCTGACCGTGGTCGCCACCAACTGCGCCCGGCAGACCTACCGATCGCTCAAGCGCCGCAGCGTGGAGCAGTCCGCCGAGGTGCTGCCCGAGTCGGTCGACCCGCGGACCACCTCGGTGATCGCCGGCTCTCGCCTCGACCTGCTGGAAGCCCTCGAAGCACTCGAGTCGAACCATCCGCAGCTGGTCCAGCCGCTCGTACTACGGGATCTCGGCGCCATGACCTACGCGGAGATCGCCGCCGAACTCGCCGTCCCGCTCGGCACCGTGAAGGCCCGCATCCACCAGGCCCGCAAACAAGTCGCCGAACACCTCACCGTCCGCTGAGCCGCTGGGCCCCTGGGTCAACAGTTCGTGTCTTTGCTGAAGTGTTCACCGGCACTCCCATCCACGTCTGCAGGATCCCGGTCGCCTCGACCCGCTGGGCGGTCGGCAGCGCGCCGATGCTGGACCCGTGGTTCCCGCCCGGAACCGTGTACCAATGCGAGTCCCTCGTCCCAGCCCCCGGCTCGAACTTCTCCGCACTCCAAGGATCGTTCTCCCCATAAACGAACAGCATCCGCCGCCCAGCCGTCTTCAGCCAATGATCGATGTCCGCCATTGCATACGGCTCGTGCTTCGGCTCGATCGCATCCGGTACGGCGGCCGGCGCGTCACCGGCCTCGCGATAATGCAGCAATCCCTTCAGCCACGTGGTTTTGCTCGCCACATCCGGCCAGTTGAGCTGCTGCGTCGCCTGGAAGTAGTACGGCAGGAAGTCAGCCGTGCCCTCGTCGGAGTAGAACGACCAACCCGCGATCCGGTCGATGAAGTCGAACAATTGCTGGTCGGTCGCAGTCGCCGATCCGGGCACCAACGGGCAACTCGCCTGCGTGCTGTACTGCCAGAAGGCGAACGGCGTATCCAGCACAGCGGCCTCCAGCGCGCGATCCGCCGAGCCGAAGGTGTCCTCATAGGTGAGCCCATGCTCCGCGGCGTACGCGGTCAGCTTCGCGACCATCGCAGGCCTGCGCAGCAAGGTGTTCCGCTGCAGGTTCCGGAGCGCCAGATTGCACTCCGGATCGGTGCCAGCGTTCTGGATGAAGCTGACGTAGCTGTCGTGCCGGTTGTCCACGTCCTGCGGAGCCACATAGGCGACCGTCGCGTCGACATCGTTCGGGTAGAACCGACGGTGATAGACCGACGTCATCCCGCCCTTACTCGCCCCGGTGGCGACCCACTTGCCGGCGTACAAGGCCTTCTTGAAGGCTTGAACTATGCGGTGATGGTCGCTCGCCGCCTGCCAGATGTTCAGCTTCGACCAGGCCGGTCCGGCGGGGGTCGAGGTGTTGAAGAAGCGTTCCTCGACGTTGAGTTGGTTGCCGTCGACAAGTCTGGTCGGTTCGGAGGTGAACGCGCCGCCGACACCGCCGTACCCGGTGGTGTGCAGCACCGTCGGCCGGTCGAAACCGCGGTGCCACAACGTCACCCGCTGCTCGAACTTCGGCCCGTTCGGCTTCAGCTGATCAGCCGGCTGCGTGTACTGCAGCACGAAGAACGGCTTCCCGTTGATCACCGTGCTGCTCTCGATCCGCAACCCCGGAATGGTGGCCAGCTTCGCCGCCACATCATCGGCAGCCCGTACGCCGGGCGCGGCTGCCGCGGGGGCGAGCGTCGGTGCCGCGACAGCGAGCAGGGTGACCAGGACCAGCTTGATCAGGCGCATTCGAACAGCTCCTCGGGGCGGATGACAGTCCCCGAAGAGCCTAAGTGCGCGGGATAGGCCTCGCCTGTCGAATCAGCGAGTCAGCCGAAGGCACGCCGTACGGTCAAGGCCCGGCGCAGGTCATCGGTCGCGTCGGCGACGGTACGACGGATGCTCGGGGCAACGTTCTCGTCCGCGATCAGCTGCTCGGCCAGCTCGACGGTCCTCTCGTCGACGGCGAACTTCGGGAAGGCCCGTCCGGTCGCCAGCGCCACGGCCATCCCGAACCGCAGCTCCGCGGTCGCGGCGATCTCGGCGAAGAACCGCTCGACGTATGGCGCCGTGAGCTCGGCCTGCTCGGGATGCCAGAAGCCGTCGGCGGTGGCGTAGAGGTCGTTCACGCCCACCTCGGCCTTGGTCATCAGCAAGGCCCAGGCCGCCTCTTTCCCAGTCGGGAGTGCGGCCCGGCATTTCGCGGCCTGCGCGGCACCCTCGGTCGAGTTGTCCTGGGCGAGTTCGGCCGCGATCTCCGCTTCGCCGAAGACGTTCAGCTGGACGAGCCGTAGTACGAGGGACCAGCGCAGGTCGCTGTCGAGCTGGAGACCTGCCGGTACTTCGTCGCCGGCGAGCCAGCGCTGCAGCAGCTTGGCGTCCTGGGTGGTGTCGATCAGGCCGCGAACGATGGCCAGCTGGCGGCTGCTGCCGGGCTCGGCGTCGGTGGCCGCGAGCGTTGCGGCGAGACGGCCGGCGTACGGCTGGTAAGGGAGGGCGATGCCGAGCAGGCGGGCCCTCGCCCATTGCAGCAGCGAACCGAGCGCGATATCGGTGTCCTCGTGCGGGATCGCGGTCAGCAGGATCTCGAAGACCTGGCGCGGATCGAGTTCGGCGTCGGCGACCGCGTCGCGCAGGCTGTTCCAGATCACGGCGCGCGTCGTACCGTCCTCGATCTTCGGCAGCACGGTCGCAAGGTTGGCAAGACTCGTCTCGTCCAGGCGCAGCTTGGCCCAGGTGTCGTCCTTGGCATCCGGTACGACGACGAGTCCCGGCTCCAGCGCGATCTCGACCGACTCCCGGTCGAGCAGCACGTCGGCGAACGTGGCGCGGCCCGAGGCGTCGTACGAGCCGACCGTCAGCCGGTGCGGGCGGTCGGCCGTCGACTCGCGATGGAGGACGATCCCGTTCTCGGTGCGCTCCGTGCGGAGGGTGTCGAGACCGGACGTGCGCAACCATCGGTCGGACCAGTCCTGCAGGTCGTCGGCGCCGGCCGCGATCAGGGTGTCGATGAACTCGCGCAGATCCGCGTTGCCGAACTCGTGCGCGTCGAGGTGCGCGTTGACACCGCGGAGGAAGACCTCGTCGCCCAGATAGGTGACCATCTGCTTGAGCAGCGCGGCGCCTTTGGCATAAGAGATTCCGTCGAAGTCGTCGAGCGACTCGCGTGCGTCCTTGACCGGGTCGGCGGCGACCGGGTGGGTCGAACCGCGCTGGTCCGCCTGCAGCCCCCACCACTTGCGGACGAAGGCGAAATCGGTCCAGTGCCCGACGTGGTCGGTGACGTTGGAGACCCGGTGGGCCATGTATTCCGCGAACGACTCGTTCAACCACAGATCGTTCCACCACTTCATCGTGACGGCGTCGCCGAACCACATGTGCGCCATCTCGTGCACGACGATCCTTGCCCGCGTACTGCGTTCCGCATCCGTCACCTGGGAGCGGAAGACCAGGCTGTCGGCGAACGTCACGCAGCCCGGGTTCTCCATCGCGCCGAGGTTGAAGTCCGGCACGAAGACCTGGTGGTACTCACCGAACGGGTAGCGGTACCCGAACAGCCGGTGGTACTCGTCGAACGCCTGCGCGGTCACCTTGAACAGGTCGTCCTGGTCGCGCTCGAGATACTCCTTGAGACTCTGCCGGCAGGCGAGGCTGAGCGGGATGCCGTCGTGCTCGCCGGTGATCTGGTGGTACGGCCCGGCCACCAGCGTCACGAAGTACGTCGACAGCGGTTTCGTCTCGGCGATCTCCCACTCACCCGGCGCGGTCTGCGTCGACGGCCCGTTGCCGAGCACGATCCAGTCCTCGGGACACCTCACTTTGAGCTGGTACGGCGCTTTGAGATCCGGCTGGTCGAAACAGGCGAAGTACCGCGGCGCGGACTCCAGCGAAGCCATCCCGTAGAGGTAGACCCGCCCGTCAGCTTCGTCAACCGTCCGCTGCAGCCCTTCCCCGTCCCGCGAATACTTCATCCGCGCTTCGACAACGAGTTCGTTCTCCTTCTGCAGCCCGTGCAACGGCAACCTGCCGTCGTCCAGGGCCGCCGCGTCGACCGACTTCCCGTTGAGCGTCACCTTCAGCAACTCGTCCGGCTTCACGTCGACGAACGTGCTCTCCGCGGTCGCGGAGAACCAGATCCTGCTGACCGCGAGGAAGGCCTCCTCACCAAGGGTCAGATCGAACTCCAACCCATATCCACGAACCTCAACCGCAGTACCCCGTTCCCGGGCTTCGTCAACAGTCAGAGCAGGCATACCCGCGACGCTACCCGGTGCCAGTTACGAGAATCCGGGTCGCGGCACGGCGTACCAGGGTTGCCAGTTCGGAAGGCGCGATCACCACGGCATCACCCGCCTGCGCCAGCACGGCTGCGCAGGCTTCGTCCGCGCTCTCGAGATCGACCTCGACGACAGACCAACCATCCGCGTCGGGCTGCGCCGGAGCGGTCGGGCGAAACCGTCGTACGGCGTTGTCGCGCACGCGCAGCACGATCGGATACGACGGCCTGCTGCCCTTGAAGTCTTCCTGCGACTCCGCCCAGTAGCGAGCCAGCTCGAAGTCGTCCGGCCGGGTGAAGGCCTCGCTGGTCAGTGCTGCCGAGGAGATCCGGGTCAGCCGATAGGTGCGCAGCGCGCCGTCCGGCCGGGCCGCGACCAGATACCAGGTCCTGTTCTTGACGACCAGGCCGAGCGGGGTGACGACGAACGGCTCGGCCGGGTCCCGGTAGGTGATCGCGAGCCGGCGTTCCGACCAGATCGCCTCGCGGCAGCGGTCCAGCCAGCGTGGCGTCTCCTGGCGGTCGTCCCAGCCCGCATGGTCGACGAGCAGCCGCTGCCGGGCGAACTCGGCATCGCGCCGGGCCGGTTCGGGCAGCGTCGCGATCAGCTTCGCAATCGCCTGGTCGCTCGACGCGTCGATGCCGAGGTCGGCCAGCACGTGCGCGGTCGCGCCGACGAAGACCGACATCGCCTCGGCCGGCGTGAGTCCGGTCAGCCTCGTCCGGTACTCCGGCAGCAGCGCCCAGCCGCCACCGCGTCCGCGCACCGAGTAGACCGGCACCCCGGCGAGGCTCAGCGCGTCGAGATCCCGCTGAACCGTGCGTGGCGACACCTCGAGATGCTGCGCGAGCTGGGCGACGGTCGACTGCCCGCGAGTCTGCAGGTGCAGCAACAGCCGGAGAAGCCGTTCGGCGCGCATGCTCCGACTATCTCAGACAAATAAGCCATCGGGTGGCGTCTTTTCTTCCTACGGTCGGCCCCATGGAGACACCAATCGAGGTCGACGACCTCTGCATGACGTATCGGGCCCCGATCCGAGGGACCGGCTGGAAGGCGACCCTGGGGTCGGTGTTCAACCGCCGGTACCGCGACGTGCCCGCAGTACGGGACATCTCGTTCGCTCTCAGCGGTGGTGAGGTCGTCGGGTTCATCGGACCCAACGGCGCCGGCAAGACGACGACGATGAAGATCCTCTCCGGGTTGTTGCACGCGACCTCCGGGCGCGTTCAGGTGCTGGGCTCCTCGCCGTGGCAGCGCCGGTCCGACTTCCTTCGCCGGATCGCCTTCCTGCGCGGGAGTCAGCCGGTGGGCGGATCCCAGGAGCTCACCGTGCTCGACACCTTGCAGTACCAGCAGTTGCTGTACGAGGTTCCACCGGCCGAGTACCGCCGGAACCTCGGCGAGCTCACCGAACTGCTCGACCTCGATGACCTGCTGCACCGTCAGCTGAGGGCACTGAGCCTCGGCGAGAAGATGCGGGCGGGTCTGGCCCTCGCACTGGTCTACCGGCCAGAAGTGATGTTCCTCGACGAGCCGACGCTGGGCCTGGACGTCACCGGCGCGACGGCGATGCGGCGCTTCGTTGCCTCGTACGCCGAACAGACCGGCGCGACCGTGCTGCTCACCAGTCACTACATGGCCGACGTGGCCTCGCTCTGCCCGCGGCTCGTGCTGATCGACAAGGGAAGGATCCAGTACGACGGCAAACTCGGCGAACTCGCGGCCAGGCTCTCGCCGTACAAGCTCGTTCGTCTCACCGCGCCGGCTGCCGATGAGCAACGACTCCGCCAGGCCGGTGAGCTCGTCGAGGCGTCGAACGGGACTTTCGTACTGCGCGTGCCACGCGACCAGGTTGCCCGGACCACCGCCCGGCTGCTCACCGAGTTGGACATCGCGGATCTGTCCGTGGAGGAGGCGCCCCTCGACGTCGTCATCGATCGCGCTTACCGGGAGGGCGTCGGATGACCGCACCGGCGTACCGGCTGCCGCGGCTGATCGCACGCCGGATCAGGATGGAGGTGCTCGAATGGTCGGGTACCTGGTGGTTCCTGCTGACCCTCGTCATCCAAGCTGTGCTCGGGCCGCTGATCGGCCTGTTCGTCTGGTCGGCCGTCTATCCGCACGACCCTTATGTGGCGAGGTACTACGTGGCGCTGCTGCTGGTCACCGTGATGACGGAGTCGTTCGAGCAACACACCTTCTCCCAGAAGATCTACGACGGCACGATCAGCCACGACCTGCTGCGTCCGCAGCCCGTCGTGGTCACCGTGATCGGTACCAACCTCGCCATCCGGATCTGGCTGACGGCGATGGGATTCCCGATCGCCCTGCTGATCGGCCTCGCCTTCGACATCTCCCTGAGCTGGACCGCGGTGCTGACGGCCCTTCCGGTCTTCGTGCTGAGCGCCGCCCTCACTTTCTGCTCGACCTTCGCCCTCTCGTTGGCCGCCTTCTGGACCGAGCGGGTGCATTCGATCGTGGGATTCGGCTGGACCCTCAACTCGCTGCTCGGTGGCACCGTCGCACCGCTGGCGTTCCTCCCGGAGCCCTGGCGGGAAATCGGAAAAGTCCTTCCGTACTACGGGATGCTCGGCCTGCCCGCAGATGTCGTCGCCGGCCGGGTCCACGGTCTGACCCCGGTGCTGACCGGACTTGCCTACCAGGCCGGCTGGATCGCCGTACTGATCACGGTCTCTGTTCTGCTGTGGCGGGCCGGGATTCGTCGCTACACGGTGGTGGGTGCATGAAGCTGCTGCGGCTCTTCGGTGCCGGATTGAGGATGTCCGTCCAAGGCACCCTGGCTTTCCGCCTCAACCTGCTCTTCGATATCGGCCTGGCGATCGTCGGGCTGGGCGCATCCCTTGCCACCGTGGTGATCGTGTTCACCCGGACTGATTCGCTGGTCGGCTGGTCCGAGGCGGACAGTTGCGTGCTGATCGGCACCTTCCAACTGCTCAGCAGCCTGAAGGGCGCCTTCATCGATCCGAACCTCTCCTGGTTCCCGGACGATGGCATCCGCAACGGCAGGCTCGACACCTACCTGCTGCAGCCGGCGCCGACGCTCTTCCTGGCCAGCTTGGCGAAGTCGACGCCGTTGGCTCTCGTCCAGTTCGTTCTCGGCAGTGCCGTCATCGCCGTCGGACTCGACCGGGTGCCGTCGCCGGTCGCAGTACTGGCCTGGCTGGTGACTCTCGCAGCTGGACTGGCGGTGACTTGGTCGATGGGAGTGCTGCTGGCCTGTCTCGCCTTCTGGGCACCTCGCCTGCAACTCGACATCTTCTACAGCTCGGCCTGGCAACTCGCCCGCTACCCGATGGACATCTATCGCCGCCCGCTGCGCGCAGTACTGACCTACTTCCTCCCGCTGGCCCTGATCGCCACCGTTCCGACGACCACCCTCCTCGACGGCCCACGCATCCTGGTCCTGGCACCGGTCGTTGCCGGAGCGGCGGTCAGTTGCCTCCTCGCCACCATTTGCTGGCGTCTCGGCCTTCGCCGCTATACCGGGGCAACGTCTTGACCAGCTCTCTTAGAGTAGTCATATGACTACTCACCGCAGTCTCAAGGTGTTGGCTCTGGGGTTGGCGTTCACGATCGGGGCGCTTCCAGCGGTGGCGGGACCGGTGGCGGTGAGCTACACGTGTCAGGCCGACACCAAGTTCGGGCACCAGCATTTCTCGCTGCGGCAGGGCGTTGGGGCGTCGGCGCCCGCGGTGGTGAAGCCGGGGGCGCTCTTCGAGATCGTCGTGAACGCGGACGCCGGGTCACTGCCGGGCGAGGTCAAGGGCTTCAAGGTCAAGGAGGTGCGCGATCTGTCGCTCCGGGTGCCGATCCCCACCAACTCGCGCTACGTCAGTGCGACCCTGAGCGGCGGCTCCGGCCTCGGCTCGGGCCCCTCGCTCGAGGCGACCAACGGCGTCGTCACGATCAAGGTCGCCGGCCCGATCCCAGGCGGCTCCGGCTATCAGTTGCCTTCTCTGACGGTCAAGCTGCGAGCAGGCCGCTCAGGCGCCATCGAGACGAGGCTCCAGGGCACCAGCTTCGACAACCCGGGTCTCAACCTCCGAGCCACCATCAAATGGAAGTTCGTCACCATCAAGTCCGCCGTCGCCTGCTACCCCGACCCCAACACCCCTCTCACCCACACCGACATCCGCTAGTAGGTGACGGTGATGCGGCGGTCTGTTGGGCTCAGTTGGGCGGGGCCGCCGTAGGGGAGGGTGAATTGGGGGTCGGTGTGGCCTAGGTCTAAGCCGGTGACGAAGAGGGCCGATGGGTTGTACTCCGCGAGGGCTTGGCGGGCGGCGGCGTACTGGGCTTCGGTGTAGGTCGTGCTTTCGGTGGGGGTGAGTTGGTTGTCCAGGGCCCAGGCCTTGGGGCGGCCCCAGAGGATGGCGTCGAAGCGTTGCAGGAGGCCGCGTTCGCCGAAGGTGCGGAGGATGCGGTAGACCTCGGTGGCCGACGGCATCTCCTCGCTGGTCTCGAAGAAGGCGATGCCGGAGTACTCCTCGACCGGGAGCATCCAGCGGTTCGCGGCCAGTTGCCAGGCGAGGATCTCCAGGCAGCCGCCCCAGAGGTTGCCGCTGACCGGCTGGTCGCCGTACCAGGTCCAGTCGGTGGCGGGGAACAGTTCGGGCTCCTCGGCACCGTAGCCCGGCGAGCCCCAGTCGATGTTGCGGTCGGTCCAGCCGGCAGCGGGGGTGAGCTCGAAGTCACCGGAGCTGAACAGGGCGGCGCGCAAGGAGCGCTCGCTGTCCGGGTGCATCGAGCCGCTGCGGCCGAACTCGACCATCACCGAGCCGCCGTGGTACGACCGGATCCCTTGTGAATAAAGGAAGTTGTGCAGGTTCGTGTTGTCGCTGTAGCCGAAGAACGGCTTCGGGTCGGCCCGGAACACGGCCGGGTCGAGATGCTTCAGCACGGTGAGCTGGTCCTCGCCGCCGATCGACGCGATCACCGCGCGGATCGACGGATCCGACCAGGCGGCGTGCAGATCCGCGGCCCGCTCCTCGGGAGTCGAGCCAAGCTTCCTGGTGGTCGGATACTCGACCGGTTCGAGTTCCCAACTGCGCAGACGCTCGAGGCCGAGCTCGTACGGCGCCGGGAAGATCTCCGGGAGACCGCCCGACGGGGAGACGATCGCGACCTTGTCACCAGGCTTCGGCTTCCGCGCGTTCAGCATGGCGTCACGATAGGCGAGCGGCGGCGCAACCGGCCATCCGGTTTCGCCGCCGCAGCAGAAGCAGAAGGGTCAGATCCCGATCGGGTGCCAGACCGTCTTCAGTTCCAGGTACTGCGTGAGTCGCGACAACCCCGGTGACTCGGTCCAGTCCTCGTCGGCCGGCCGGCGCACCCGCTTGAGGTTCTCCGCCGCAGCCGCCTCCAGCGCGGTCGCCTCCTCGTGGCTCTCGATGCCGGCGAGGTCGATCGCGTTCACGTCCAGGTGCGCCGCCAGCCACGGGCCGATCTCCGACGCGGAGCCGGTGAGGATGTTCACCACCCCACCCGGTACGTCGGACGTGGCCATCACCTCGCCCAGCGTCACCGCCGGCAGCGGGCGCTCGAAGGACGTCACCACGACCGCGGTGTTCCCGGACACGATCGCGGGCGCGATCACCGAAGTCAGGCCGAGCAGGCTGGAGTCCTGCGGGGCCAGCAGCGCGACCACACCAGTTGCCTCGGGCAACGAGAAGTCGAAGTACGGCCCGGCCACCGGGTTGCTCGAACCGACCACCTGGGCGAGCTTGTCGGCCCAGCCGGCGTACCAGACCCAGCGGTCGATCGAGGCGTCGACGACCGCGCGGGCCTTGCTGATCGAGAGTCCCTCGGAGGCGGCGACCTCGGAGCTGAACTGCTCGTGCCGGCCCTCCATCACCTCGGCGATCCGGTAGAGCACCTGGCCACGGTTGTACGCCGTCTTCGCCGACCAGCCGCCGAACGCCTTGCGGGCCGCGACGACCGCGTCCCGGGCGTCCTTGCGGGAGGCCTGCGACGCGTTCGCGAGGAACCTGCCCTTGGCGTTGGTCACGACGTACGAACGGCCGGATTCGCTGCGGGGGAAGGCGCCGCCGACGTACAGCTTGTAGGTCTTGCGCACATCCAGCCGGGCCGGATCGGACTTAGTGGGCAAGGTAGGCCTCCAGACCATGACGGCCACCCTCGCGGCCGTAGCCCGACTCCTTGTAGCCGCCGAACGGCGAGGTCGGGTCGAAGCGGTTGAACGTGTTGGCCCAGACGACGCCGGCCCGCAGCTGGTTCGCCATCCAGAGGATCCGCGAACCCTTGTCGGTCCAGACGCCCGCGGACAGCCCGAACGGCGTGTTGTTCGCCTTCTCGACGGCCTCCTGCGGAGTGCGGAAGGTGAGCACCGACAGCACCGGCCCGAAGATCTCCTCGCGGGCGATCCGGTGCGCCTGGGAGACGCCGGTGAAGACGGTCGGCGGGAACCAGAAACCCTGCGTGGGCAGCTCGCACTCGGGCGACCAGCGCTCGGAGCCCTCGTCCTCGCCGACCTGGGAGAGTTCGCGGATCCGGGCCAGCTGCTCGGCGGAGTTGATCGCGCCGATGTCGGTGTTCTTGTCCAGCGGGTCACCCACGCGCAGGGTGGACATCCGGCGCTTCAGGCGCGCCAGCACCTCGTCGTACACGCTCTCCTGGACCAGCAGCCGCGAACCGGCGCAGCAGACGTGGCCCTGGTTGAAGAAGATGCCGTTGACGATGCCCTCGATGGTCTGGTCGATCGGCGCGTCCTCGAAGACGATGTTCGCGGCCTTGCCACCGAGTTCCAGGGTGACCTTCTTCTCCGTGCCCGCGACCGACTTCGCGATCGAGCGGCCGACCGCGGTGGAGCCGGTGAAGGCGACCTTGTCGACGCCCTCGTGCTCGACGAGTGCCTGCCCGGTCCGCCCGGCGCCGGTGATGATGTTCACCACGCCCGGCGGCAGATCCGCCTGCTGGCAGATCTCCGCGAACGCGAGTGCTGTCAGCGGCGTCGTCTCAGCAGGCTTCAGTACGACGGTGTTGCCGGCCGCGAGCGCCGGAGCGATCTTCCAGGCCAGCATCATCAGCGGGAAGTTCCACGGGATCACCTGCGCCGCCACACCCAACGGCTGCGGATCGGCACCGGCACCGGCGTACTCGAGCTTGTCCGCCCAGCCGGCGTAGTAGAAGAAGTGTGCGGCGACCAGCGGCAGGTCGACGTCCCGCGACTCGCGGATCGGCTTGCCGTTGTCGAGCGACTCCAGCACGGCCAGCTCGCGCGAGCGCTCCTGGATCAGCCGGGCGATCCGGTACAGGTACTTCGCGCGGTCGCGACCCGGCATCGGGCCCCAGACCTTCTCGTACGCCCTCCGGGCCGCCTTGACGGCCTTGTCGACGTCGGCCGGGCCGGCTTCGCTGATCTCCGCGAGCACCTCCTCCGACGCGGGGCTGACCGTCTTGAACGGCTTGCCGTCGGTCGCCTCGGTGAAGACACCGTTGATGAACAACCCGTACGACGACTTGATGTCGACGATCGCGCGCGACTCCGGCGCGGGTGCGTACTCGAATCTGCTCATGCCTCAGTCCAGCGTGAAGTAGTCGGGGCCGGGGTAGTTCCCGGTGGCCAGCTTGGTGCGTTGCATCAGCAGGTCGTTCAGCAGGCTGGAGGCGCCGAAGCGGAACAGCTCCGGGTCCAGCCAGTCCGGTCCGGCCGTCTCGTTGACGGTGACCAGGTACTTGATCGCGTCCTTCGCCGTCCGGATCCCGCCGGCCGGCTTCACGCCGATGTGCAGCCCGGTCGCCTCGTGGTAGTCGCGGACCGCTTCCAGCATCACCAGGGTCACCGGAAGCGTCGCGGCCGGCGAGACCTTGCCGGTCGACGTCTTGATGAAGTCCGCGCCCGCGAGCATCGCCAGCCACGACGCACGCCGTACGTTGTCGTAGGTGACCAGCTCGCCGGTCTCCAGGATCACCTTCAGGTGCGCGTCACCGGCGGCCTCCCGGATCGCGGTGATCTCGTCGAAGACCAGCCCGTACCGGCCGGACAGGAACGCGCCCCGGTCGATCACCATGTCGACCTCGTCGGCGCCCGACGCGACCGCGTCCTTGGTGTCCTGGATCTTGATCGCGAGGCTGGAACGCCCACTGGGAAAGGCGGTGGCGACACTCGCGACGTTGATGCCGGTGCCTTTGAGCTCGTACTTCGCGGTCGCCACGAGATCCGGGTAGACACAGACCGCGGCCACCTGGGGTGCGGTCGGGTCGGCCGGGTCGGGCCGTTTCGCCTTCGCACACAGGGCGCGCACCTTGCCGGGGGTGTCCTGCCCCTCCAGCGTGGTGAGGTCGATCATCCGGATCGCCAGGTCGAGTGCGTAGGCCTTGGCGGTGGTCTTGATCGACCGGGTGCTCAGGGTGGCGGCCCGGGCTTCGGCGCCGACCTGGTCGACGCCCGGCAGGCCCAGCAGGAACCGGCGCAGCCGGTCCTCGGACGAGGTCACGTCGGCGAGACTGTCGACGCCAGTGTCGGTTGTGGTCACCCACCGCAGTCTACTGCGGTTTCCCGCCATCTTTCGTCGCGGCGGAAGAGCCTAGGTGAGCGACCAAGCGGGCGATCTGCGTCGCGTAGTTGGTGGCGAATGCGGGGTCGGTGGTGTTGAGCCCGAGGGCTTGAGCGATCTGCGGGAAGGTGACGGGAGCGGCCGAGAGGGCGAACAACGCAAGGCCCATGTACGCCGGGTCGAGATCGCCCGCCAGTTCGCCTTGTTCTTGGCGGGTCCGGAAATCGCTGAGCATCGCCTGGAAGCGGATCTGCTGGGACTCGCGGTCGGCCTCTGCTGCTTCCTGGTCGACGCCTTGGCGGATCAGGAGGCGGGCCAGGTCCGGTTCGGCGAGGGCGGCCCGGGCATACGCCGCTACCACCTCCGGCAGAGTGGTCGCACCCTCGGTGATGGATTCCTCGCCGCTGCGCCAGCGGTCGCTGACGGCTTGGTAGAGGCCGAGTTTGCCGCCGAAGTAGTACGAGATCAGCTGTTTGTTGACGCCGGCCCGGGTCGCGATCTCGCTCACCCGCGCGCCGCCGAAGCCGTGCGCGGCGAACTCGATCACCGCCGCGTCGAGCAGTTGCTGCTTGCTGCGCTCCGCGTCGCGCTGACGCTCGGCCGGCCCTGGCGATCTGTGCATGCGATCACTCTAGCGAATTTGTCAATCATCGTGCTAACTTAATCATCCAAATGGATGACTAAGGGGTGAGTGGATCATGCAGGTAGCGATCATCGGGGCCGGGATCGGTGGGCTGGCGCTGGCGCACGGGCTGCGGCAGGCAGGGGTCGGGGTGCGGCTCTTCGAGCGCGACCCGTCCGCGCGGTTCCGTAAGCAGGGGTACCGGATCCACATCAGTCCGGTGGGGGAATCGGCGCTCGCCGCGGTGTTGCCGGCCGAGGTGCGGCGCCGGGTGATCGAGACCGCGACGCATCCCGGCGACCTGGTCGCCGGGTTCGACAGCTCGCTGACGAAGACCTTCGAGCAGCTCTACCCAGGCGCCGGCCCGGCGACGGTCAGCGCGATCGACCGCTACGCGTTCCGCCGGGCGCTGATCACCGGCCTCGACGACGTGCTCGTCTTCGGCAAACAGTTCACGTCGTACGCCGAGAAGGCGGGCCGGGTCGAGATCCACTTCGACGACGGCAGCACCGAGACAGCCGACGTACTGGTTGGTGCCGACGGGGTCAGGTCGCGGGTCCGGGCGCAGCTCGTGCCCGACTTCGAGGTGATCGACAGCGGAATCCGCTGCCTCTACGGCAAGATCCCGCTGACTCCTGGGCTGCAGGTCCCTCCTGACTTCCTCCGCGGCTTCTGCTTCATCGCAGGCGGCGACGGCCCAGGAGCAGCCTTCGCCCCAGTGCTGTTCCGCACACCGCCCGAGGAATACGGCGACTACCTGATGGCAGTCATGACCGGCACCCAAGACCAACTAGGCCACCCGGACGAAGAACTGCTTGCCATGTCGGCCGAGGACCTCTGGAAGGTAGTCGCCCATAACGTCACCGACTGGCACCCGACCATCACCGACCTGATCAACGCGGCCGACCCCACCGCCGCCTTCCCGATCACCCTACGAACCTGCATCCAGGTGGCGTCCTGGGAGACCGGCCGAGTCACCCTCCTCGGCGACGCCGTCCATCCGATGCTTCCGTCCGCCGGTGCGGGCGCCAACACGGCCCTCTGGGACGCGGCCCGCCTGACCGAGGCGCTCGCCGGCGACTCGCTCCCGCAGTACGAAACCGAAATGCGCACCCACGCCCTGGCCGCGGTCAACGAATCCCTCCACAACGCCCAGCGGCTCTTCGGTCTCGACCTGACCACTTGACGTTGTTCCCGCGCGAGTTACCTTGTCCCGGTGAAGGCCAAGGAGCGTGAGCAGGAGCAGTATCTGTCGACGTCCAATCGGATCACCGGAGTGGTGGTCATGGTGATCGGGGTCCTCGGGCTGCTCGACATCGTGCTGGAGTGGCGGACCGCGGGTGGGTTGATGGTCGCGGGAGTGATCGGGATCCTGATGGTGCTCGCGTACGCCGGGCTGGTGCGCCCGTCGGTCAACCTGCGCCCGGACGGCCTGCTGATCCGCAATCACCTGCGCGACCACCGGATCCCGTGGAACAAGGTCACCGACGTCGACGTGACCGACATCCTCCGGGTGCACACCGAACGCGGCAAGATCCGCTGCCCCGGCGTTCAGCTGGTGATGCGCGACATGCGCAAACAACGCGTCGGCGGCCGCAAGCTCCGCGACGACAGCTCGATCTCCCGCGCCGACTTCGTGGTGGCCCGGATCGAGAGCCACCAGGAGCAGTACGGGCCCACCGCCGAAGGTGAAGTCGTCACCACCTGGGCCTATCCCGAACTCTCGATCATCGCCGTCTTCGCCTTGGTAGCCGTCATCGGCGGGCTGTTCCGCTGACCTCCCGTCGCACCTTCCTGATCACGGCAGCCGTCGGCGCGGTCGCGGGAGCAGCGGGTCTGGTCGAGACCGGCGTGATCCCCGGCCGCGCGCGGGTGCACGGCGTACTCGGTCTGACCGGCGACGACGGTGTCGTCCCCGACGTCGAGCCCGGCCCGGTCGTCTCCGGTACCTTCGCGTCGGCAGCACGCCGTACGACGGTCGGCTGGTCGGTCATCTATCCACCGGGCTCGCCGGCCGCCCGGTTGCCGGTCGTGCTCGTCCTGCACGGCCGAGGAGGTGACCACACCTCGGCGATCAACGACCTCGGCATCGACCGCTACCTCGCCGCCGCGGTGTCCGCCGGCACCCGACCGTTCGCACTCGCCACCGTCGACGGCGGACCTGACAACTACTGGCACCGCCGCGCGACCGGAGACGATCCGCACCGCATGCTGACCGAGGAATTCCTTCCCCTGTTGACGAAACGCGGCCTCAAGACAAGCCGGTACGGCGTGCTCGGCTGGTCCATGGGCGGGTACGGCGGCCTCCTGCTCGCCGCTGACGTCAAAGCACCCCAGGTAGCCGCGGTCGCAGCGATGAGCCCGGCCCTCTGGCATCACGTCGACGACACCACACCCGGTTCGTACGACGGTGCCGACGACTTCGCGGCGCATCAGCTCTTCGGCCGGGCGGCCGACCTGAAAGACATCGCGGTGCGTATCGACTGCGGTCGTGACGATCCGTTCGCCGGTGCGACCCGGGACCTGCGTTCCGAAGTACCGGCTGAGGGTGGATTGGAAGCAGGGATCCATACCGCCGGGTATTGGCGGCGCATGCTGCCGGAGCAGCTCGGATTCCTCGGCGGCAAACTTCCGAACTGAGGGGAACTTGGGTGTGAAGAACTGCGTCCGAGACCCTGTCCGTCGCCGGTGAACCTTTCGGTGATCCAAGATGGGGCCCGTAAGTCCCCCAAGTACTCGAGAGTGGAGCGTATGTACAACCTCTCCAGCAAGAAGCTGCGCGGGCTGGTAGGCGTGCTTGCCATGGCCGGTTGCGCGGCCCTTGCCGTCCCGAACGCGCAGGCCGCCCCGGCTGCCGCGACCGAGCAGCCCATCCCCGGTCAGGGGCAGGTCGTCCTGCCGCCGCTGGCGACGCGCAGCATCGAAGCCACGGCGTCCGGCTGGAACGCGACCAACTCGCGCGCCGCCGTCGTCAACAACAAGCTCTACAAGACGCCGTACATCCCGGCGTCCGGCTGCAAGCGGCCGAACGTCCTGCTGAACACCGAGTACCGGGTGCGGTACTTCGAGCAGGAACTCGTCCGCTGCCTGTACGCCGCCTGGAAGCCGATCCTCTGGCGTTCCGGCGGTCGCTGGGACGTCAAGCCGGCCCTGGTCGTGCACGGCTACACGACGGTCAACTCCAAGTGTGGCTCGGTCACGAACAACTCGTTCTACTGCTCCTACGGGAACGGCACGATCTACATCCCGTGGCGCCAGATCGTCAACTACTACGCGCAGAACCCGACGTTCGCCGTTGCGTACGCGACCAACACGATCGCGCACGAGTACGGGCACCACGTGCAGTCGATGTCGAGCATCCTGACCGCGTCGTGGTGGCGGCAGCAGCACATGACCGGTGACGCGGCGCTGGCCGAGAGCCGTCGCCGGGAGCTGCAGGCGTCCTGCCTCGGCTCGGCGTACATCGGCGCGAACAAGAAGGCCTACCCGATGTCGGGCGGTCTGTACGACCAGTGGCGGTACGTCGTGTCGCACTCCGGCGACATGCCGGGCTACCCGCGCGACCACGGCTCGTGGACCAACCACAACTTCTGGTCGATGGCCGGCTTCAACGGTGACGGCCACGGCCAGCACGCCGGCAGCTGCCAGACCTGGGCCGCACCGGCGACCCGGATCTCCTGATCCGACCGGAAGGTGAACTTGCCCACCCGCTCGTTTTCCTTCCCTTGTCGTTGGTCGTTGATGCAGTTCGGTAACACTGCACCGCAACCTCGGCCGGCCGTGTAACCCGAGGCGCCCGGAATGCGTTCTGCATTCCGGGCGCCTTCGCGTGCTTGAACAGCACCGTGCGTGCTTGTCCAGCACGTGCGTTTTGCCGACACGTACACGATCTGCGATCGTGTGGTTACCGTGTTTCGGGTCCGCACGCCTTACAGTCTTGTGTCGAACGACGAACGGCAGGAGTCAAGGGATCGTGAACTACGACGAGTTCAACACCGAGTACACCCGGGTGCTGGACAAGATCAAGAGTGGTACCTGCAGCTGGTCCGAGCTGTCCGGGCATGTCACCCGGCTGCGCAAGGCCACCGCAGGACTGACCAAACCGCTGGAGCGGAACCAGGTGGACAGCGATCTGGCCGCGCTCGGCCAGATGGTCGACCTGTCCCGGCGGACCAACGACCGGGAGGACGTCTGGACGATCACCTCCGAGGCGGTCCGGCGGGCGAGCAGCGGCGAGGGCACGGTCGCGGACCGGATCGGGCGGATCGAGGCGAGCATCAACGAGATCACCAACCTCGCGAACCGCAACTCCGACGAACGCGAGGCGCTGATGCAGTCCGCCAGCACCCTCCGCATCCTGCACTCCTCCTTGCAAAGCTCCCTGCGCGCCGAGCAGGCAGAAGCAGCCGCAGCAGTTCGCTGACCAACAGACTTGCGTGAAGGGCCTCTGGGTCAGAGGCCCTTCACGCTTTTCTAGATGCCTGCGGCTGTCGCCAGGTCGCGCTTGATGGCCGACAGTTCTGCTGCGGCCTGTGCGCGGGCTGCTACGACGTCATCGCCTTCAACCGGGATGACTACCTCTAGGTAGCACTTGAGTTTGGGCTCTGTGCCTGAGGGGCGGACTACTACTCGGGCACCGGCCGACAAGGTGTAGCGGAGGCCGTCGGTCGGGGGAAGCACCTCGGTGCCTTCGTTCAGGTCGTCGATGCCTTCGACGGTGTGGCCGCCGAGGAGGGTCGGGGGAGTTGCGCGGAGGCGGTTCATCGCGGCTGAGATGAGGCTCAGATCCTCGACGCGCGCGGAGAGCTGGTCCGTCGCGTGCAGGCCGTACTTCTTGGCGAGATCGTCCAGCAGGTCCAGCAACGTGCGACCCTCGGACTTCGCCTGGGCAGCGAATTGCAGAACGCGGATCAGCGTCGAGATGCCGTCCTTGTCCTTCACGGCTGCCGGATCCACGCAGTACCCGAGTGCCTCCTCGTAGCCGAAGACGAGCTCCGGCACCCGCCCGATCCACTTGAATCCGGTGAGCGTGTCGACGAACGGTACGCCGTACGCCGTGGCGATCTTGCTCAGCAGCGACGACGAGACGATCGAGCAGGCGGCGACCCCGGCCGGCTTCGACGACAGCAGGAATTCCCCGAGCAACGACCCGAGTTCATCGCCGCGCAGCATCCGCCAGCCACCATCAGCAGCGGGATCCGGTACGGCGACAGCGCAGCGATCCGCGTCGGGATCGTTGGCCACCGCGATGTCGGCCCCGACGCTCCGGGCCAGCTCCAGCGCCGCGTCGATCGCTCCCGGCTCCTCCGGATTCGGGAACGACACGGTCGGGAAGTCCGGATCCGGATCCGCCTGCGAAGCAACCACAGCCGGTACGGCGAATCCCGCCCGCGCCACCGCCTGCTCGACCAGCGCCCGCCCGACCCCGTGCAACGGCGTGTAGGCCACCTCCAGGTCGCGCGGAGCCTCCGCGGGGACCAGGGTCGCGATGCGATCCAGATAAGCGCCCAGCAGGTCGTCCCCGGCCGTCTGCCAGTCGTCGCCTCGAGGTACCTCAGCCAGCGGACCCACGGCCGCGATGGCGGTGGCGATGCCGGAGTCGGCGGGCGGCACGATCTGCGAGCCGTCGCCGAGATAGACCTTGTACCCGTTGTCCTGCGGCGGGTTGTGCGACGCGGTGACGACGACACCGGCGACGGCGTTCAGATGCCGGATCCCGAACGCGACGACGGGGGTCGGCGTGGGCCGGTCGAGCAGTACCGCATCCAGCCCGGCGCCGCGGACGACGGCGGCCGTGTCCTGCGCGAAGATGTCCGACTTGTGCCGGGCGTCGTACCCGATCAGGACGGGACCGTCGGTGAGTCCTTGAGCCTTCAAATAGGCGCAGAGTCCGGCGGCGGCGCGGATCACGACGACGCGGTTCATCCGGTTCGGCCCGGCGCCGACGGCACCCCGCAACCCCGCCGTACCGAACTCCAACGTCCCGCTGAACCGGTCGGCCAGCTCATCCCCGGCACCGGCGGACAGCAGGTCCTGCAGTTCGGCCCGCGTGTCAGGGTCGGGGTCTTGGCTCAACCAGGCTTCGGCGGCGGTACGAACATCATCAGTGACGGTCACCACCGCACGATATCCCCCGCTGCGCCGCCGCAAGGAATGCAACTTGGGACCGATGAACGCCGACACGCCGGGGAACAACGGACCGATGATCGGACGACTAATGGCCTGAGGACTGGCAGGGGCGGGCGCGGAGGTCGGCTACGTAGTCGTCGGGGGCGCCGGCGGCTTCGGCGGCCTCGGCGAGGATGCCGAGGTAGCGCGCCGACGGGAGGCCGCCCTCGTAGGCGTTCAGGACGTACATCCAGGCCAGCTGCTCGCCGTCCAGGGTCTGCACCCGGACCTGGATCTTGCGGTAGACCCCCTGGTCGATCCACTCCCACTCGTCCAGCCGCTCCACGTCCTGCGGGCTGACGTCGTACAGGGCGACGAAGACCTGGTTGGTCGGGTCGGCCGGATCCTCGACGACGGTCGCCATCGAGCCCTCCCAGCCGAGCTCCTCGCCCCCGAACGTGAGGCGCCAGCCGACGATCCACCCGGTCCCGCGCAGGGGCGAGAACGGGCACCGCTCGGCCATCAGATTCGGGTCCAGATTCGACGCAAAAGCGGCGTACAGGGTCACGGGAAAACAGGATACGGAAGAATGGCGTCTCGTGGCGCGAGTTGTGATCATCGGTGGCGGTCCTGGCGGGTACGAAGCGGCGAGTGCGGCCGCCCAATTAGGGGCGGAGGTGACAGTCGTCGACTCCGACGGGATCGGCGGGTCGTGCGTGCTCACGGACTGCGTCCCGAGCAAGACGCTGATCGCCACCGCGGAGGTGATGACGGAGGTCCAGGAGGCCGGCCAGCTCGGCGTACGCCTGGATGACGGGGACGACGATCCCGCGAACTCCGTGCGGGTCGACCTCTCGGTGGTCAACCAGCGGGTCAAGGCGCTCGCGGAGGCTCAGTCACTCGGAATCACCCGGAGGCTCGCCGACGACAAGGTCCGGGTGATCCACGGTCGCGGCCGGCTGGACGGCCCGGAGACGGTCGTGGTCGGGGACGAGCGACTGGAGGCCGATGTGGTCCTGATCGCCACCGGCGCAAGGCCGCGCATCCTCAAGGGATCCGAGCCGGACGGCGAGCGGATCCTGACCTGGGAGCAGGTCTACGAGCTGGCAGAGCTGCCCGAGCGGCTGATCGTTGTCGGGTCAGGTGTCACCGGTGCCGAGTTCGCCAGCGCGTACGACGCGCTCGGCAGCGACGTGGTGCTGGTGTCGTCGCGGGACCGGGTGCTGCCCGGTGAGGACCAGGACGCCGCCGAGGTGCTCGAGGACGTCTTCAAGCGCCGCGGGATGACCGTGCTGGGCAAGTCCCGGGCCGAATCCGTCCGGCGGCAGGGCGACGGGGTGGTGGTGACGCTCACCGACGGCCGGACCGTCGAGGGGTCGCACGCGCTGCTGGCCGTCGGATCGCTGCCGAACACCGAGGACATGGGCCTCGTCGAGTCGGGCGTGTCGCTCGGTGACGGCGGCTTCATCACCGTCGACCGGGTCTCCCGGACGTCGGCCCGTGGGGTCTACGCGGCCGGTGACTGTACCGGCGTCGTGATGCTGGCCTCGGTGGCGGCGATGCAGGGCCGGATCGCGATGTCGCACGCGCTCGGCGACGCGGTCGCCCCGCTGAACCAGGCGGCGATCTCCTCGAACGTCTTCACCGCCCCCGAGATCGCCACCGTCGGCCTCACCCAGGCCACCCTGGACGCGGGTGGCAGTACGGCGATGGTCGTCAAGGTCCCCCTCGCCGACAACGCCCGCGCCAAGATGCAGGGCGTCCGCGACGGCTTCATCAAGCTCTTCTGCCTGCCCAACACCGGCATCATCGTCGGCGGCGTCGTGGTCGCCCCGCGCGCCAGCGAGCTCATCCACCCCATCTCCCTGGCCGTCGGCGCCCGCCTCACCGTCGACCAGCTGGCCCAGTCCTTCACCATCTACCCCTCCGTCTCCGGCTCCATCGCCGAAGCCGCCCGCCGCCTCCACCTCCGCTCCTGACCCAACAACGAAAACTAGTCGAGTTGGTCCAGGGCTAGGGCTGCCCACTACCCGGCTCCACTCGCCGCCCGAGATCTCACCTACCGTCTCGACTCGCGGCGTCGCCGCCACCTACCGGCTCGACTCGCGGCGTCGCCGTCACCTACCGGCTCGACTCGCGGCGTCGCCGTCACCTACCGGCTCGACTCGCGGATTTTTTGGCGGAAATACGGCGAGTCGAGCCGGTAGGTCGAGCGGGGCCGGTCAGTCGAGGCGGTAGGTCGCGCGGCGTTCGTCGGGGGCGAGCCGGGTGAGTGTGGAGAGCCGGGGAGCGGAGAGGACGGGCGGGGCGAGCCCGTACGCATCGGCGAGTTGGGCGGGTTGCCCTCGGCCGGACCGCCAGGGCATCAGTCGGGGCGGTGGGGAGCCGGTGGAGGCGGTGGTTGAGCGTGGTCGGTGGCGAGGTGGCGAGGTGGCGTGGTGGCGAGGTGGCGAGACTGGGGCGAGTACTGATGGCCTGGCGGTCCGCTTCCGGGCGCTGGGGGTCCGCTTCCCGGGCGGGTGAAAGCTTGAGCCGGGTCGTCTTCTCGTTCTCCAGCGGCTACTCGGCGGGGGTTTAGGGAAGGTGCTTGCCCGAGGCTGGTGGCAGGCGGATCAGGGGTGGTGGAAATGCAGGGGTAAACATGCGTTCACGCATCGGGGTGGGTGGATACATGGCGTAGTCGAAGCAGGGGTGGGGGTGTTTCGCGGGGTGACGGCGAAATTTCCGGAGTGGGTATGAGGCGGCGGGATGGCCGGCCACGGAGTGTGATCGTTGTCTGCGGCAACCAAGTGGACAGGGTCGGTAAACCCATCGGCTGAACCGCTTCCGTGCGGTTGGTTGGTCGTCTTACGCTCCGGGGAGTTCATCGTGCGGTGGTCGGGGGGCCGCTACTTGCCGGAGGGGACTTGATGAGACGACGGCTGTCGTACGGATCTGCGTTCGTTGCCTTGACCACCTTGCTTGCCGTGCCGCTTACCGCGGCACCGTTGCCGGTGCAAGCGTCGACTGCGGCGGGTCCACCGCCGACGCCGGTGGTGGCGCAACAGATCGAGACAGCGACCGATGGTGCGAAGGCCAAGCTGGATCCGAAGCTGGAGACGCGGGTCAAGAAGGGCGACACCCAGCAGGTCGCCGTCTTCGCCACGGTGAAGGGCGACGCCGGGAAGGCCCGCGCGCTGCTCGACAACCCGAAGACCGCGCAGTCCGGCGACACCGGCATCGTGATCGGCACCATCGGCGTACAGGCGCTCCCGAAGCTCGCGACCACCGCGGGCGTCATCTCGGTCCAGCCGGTCGAGCTGACCAAAACGGGTCAGCCCACCGGTGACCCGGATCCGCAGCTGCACCAGGCGCCGACGAAGGCCGAGCAGCAGGCCGCGATCAAGCGCGTGAAGGCGGCCGAGGTCCCGTACGACGAGGCGCCGCCGTTGCGCGGATCCAACTTCGACAAGATGAAGCACCTGAACGCGCTGGACGCGAAGACGCACGACTTCACCGGCGCCTGGAACGCGGGCTTCACCGGCACCGGCGTGACGGTCGGCGTACTCGACGGTGGCACCGACTTCGGCCACCCGGACCTGCTGAACACCTGGCAGACCTGGTCCGGCCAGACCGGCGCGAAGGCCGGCTGGAACGGCTGGCCGAAGGCGTTCGACCCGTTCGGCACCCTGCAGTGGCTGTCCGCGCCGAGCCAGATCGACGACGGTCTGTCCTGGTACGTGAAGACCACCGCCGCCGACTGCACGAAGTCCGGCGACACCTGCTCGGCCGACTTCGCCACCAAGACCGGCCCGTCGCGGAACTTCTCCGCACCGGCCGGCACGAACGACCACACCTACAGCTTCCCGGCGGCGTGGAGCAAGTCTGGCAAGGTGCGCCTCGGCAGCCACCCGGACGACCACCTGTTGCAGCTGTACGGCGAGCGCCCGGCGTTCCTCGTCACCGACCCGCACACCGCGGGCGTGTACGACACGATCTACGTCGACCTCGACAACGACTACTCGTTCGCCGACGAGAAGCCGGTCACCAAGGCCTCGCCCGCGTCGTACCGCGACATGAACGGCGACGGCTACACCGACATGTCCGGCGGCCTCCTGTACTACGTGTCGGACGGCGCCACCCCGATCCCCGGCGGCCTGGACGCGTTCGGCGTCAACGACACCTCGTTCGGCCCGGGCGAGCTGGTCGCCTGGACCGGTGACTTCGACCCGTCGATCGAGGGCCACGGCACACTGACGGCGTCGAACGTCGTCGGCCAGGCGGTCAGCAACGGAAAACTGCCCAATTTCAAGGATGTTCCGGGCGGTCAGTACCCCGGCGCCGTCCTTGGTGGAGCCCCGAATGCCAAGCTCGCGCCCTTCGGTGACATCTACCTCGGCTTCGCCTTCTCCACTCAGTTCGGCTACCTGCTCTCCACCCGCCAGGGCGTCGACGTCACCTCGAACTCCTACGGCCAGTCCAACGTCGACAACGACGGCTGGGATGCGGCGAGCCAGGAAGCCGACGTGATCCACGCGGGCCGCAGTACGACGCCGCTGTTCTCCACCGGCAACGGCGCCCCGGGCTTCGGTACGACGGGCTCGGCCGCACCGACCGCGGGCATCGAGGTCGGCGCGTCCACCCAGTTCGGCGGCACCGGCTGGGACTCGATCGTCCGGACCAAGCAGATCACCGACAACGACGTGATGGTCTGGTCGAACCGGGGCTTCGGTGCGAACGCCACCAACGGAGTGGATGTCGTTGCCGACGGCGCCTATGCACCAGGCGACGCCACGCTCAACACCGTGCTGGACGGCCGGAACGCATGGACGACCTGGGGCGGCACGAGCCGTAGTACGCCGGTTGCCGCCGGTGCGACCGCGCTCGTCTACCAGGCGTACAAGAAGGCGCACGGCGGGACCGTCCCGGCAGGGTTCTACTCGACCGCCAAGGACCTGCTGAAGTCGTCCGCGAAGGATCTCGGCTACGACTCGAACGTCCAGGGCTCCGGCTCGATCGACGTCGGCAAGGCGGTCCGCAGCGCGGTCGGCGTACGGGCCAGCGTCTCGCCGTCGCAGTGGCGGGTCGGCGACTACCGCGGTACGGAGTACCCGGTCTTCGCGAACGTGATCTCACCCGGCGGCACGGACACCCAGATGTTCAAGGTCAACGGGCCCGGTGTGTGGGACGTCAGCGACCGGCAGCTGGTCCGTACGGCGAACGACACGTTCGACTTCACCAGCCAGGATCTCGCCAAGGAGAGCACCGGGAACTTCAACGCACCCGACTACCTGATCGATCTCACCAGCAAGGTCAAGAAACACAAGGATGCCGACCTGATGGTGGTGAAGCTGGAGTACCCGCGGTCGCAGTTCGACGGCGACAACAACCTCACCGAGGACCAGGCGTGGCGGTTGCTCACCTACAACTGGACCGACGTGAACCACGACGGCAAGTTGTGGAAGGACACCAACCACAACGGCGTGGTCAACCACACCGACAAGACCACCAGCTCGAACATCGACGGCTTCCTCGACCTCGACTTCGCGAAGTCGGAGATGCAGCAGGGCGAGTACTCCCGGTTCATGTACCACCGGGCCGGCTCGAACGCCCTGCAGTCCTGGGTCGGTGACCCGGCCAGCAGGATGGCCGACGGTCTTTTCCTCGGTCTGCAGCACTCGACCAAGAACGCGTCGATCCCGAAGACCAACTTCAAGATCTCGATCGACTGGTACAAGAACAGTGACTTCAAGTGGATCACCACCTCGAAGACCACCAAGGGCGGTTCGTTCACGGCTTCGATCAAGGTGCCCGCGAACACGCCGTACGGGATGTACTCCACTGCCGTCGTGCTGAAGCGCGGCAGTGACTCGATGGTCGTGCCGGTCTCCATCGCGGTGGCCGCCAAGGCAACCCAGGACGCGACCGGCAAGATCACCGGCGCGACCACCTTCGGTGGTGACGACGTCGCGAAGGCACAGCGGAACCTGACCTACAACAACGGGTCGGTGTTCGGCGCGAACGACTGGGGCTGGCGGGCCGAGTCCGGCGACTGGCGCTTCTTCTACCTGGACGTGCCGAAGACGCCGGCCGAGGGCACCAAGCTGCTCACCAACACCACGTGGCAGGGCACCGCACCGGCCACTGATCTGGACACCTTGATCATGGGCCGCTCGGAGAACCACTTCCAGGTTGTGCCCGACACGGTCTTCGGAGCGCCGTACACGATCGACACGGTCGGCAAGAGCCCGAACACCAACGTGCGCAACGGTGTCTGGCGGTTCGACACGGCGACCGGCGGACCTGCCGATGTCGTCACGGCGCCTGCCCAGGAAGGCATCCAGGAGATCGCGCTGCACCAGGTCGGCTGGCAGGGCGACCAGTTCAACACCCCGTTCAAGGTGCAGGTCGGCAGCGCGTCGGTCTCGCCGTCCTCGGTCACCCAGACGGCGACCGGTGACACCGGCGGGTTCGACGTGAAGTTCGAGTCGAGCGTGCCGCTGGACGGGCTGAAGGCGGCCGCGTTCGGGCTCAGCCAGCCGAGCACCACCACCGAGACGGCGCATCAGGACAACCCCGACGACCCGTCGACGGCGAGTGTGAAGAAGAACATCACGCTGTCGCACGCGTCCCGGTTGAGCGTCAGCACCGCGCTGGACAGCGACGACCTGGACCTGTTCGTGGTCCGGGACGCCAACAACGACGGCGTCTTCTCGTCGTCGGAGATCGTCGCCTCGTCCACCTCGGGCACGGCGAACGAGTCGGTCGATCTGATCAGCCCGCCGGACGGGAACTACCAGATCTGGGTGCATGGCTTCTCGGTCGCCGGTACGCCGGCCTTCACCCTGAACGTCGACGCCGTCCAGGGCAACGACCTGACGGTGAGCGGGGTGCCGACCGGTCCGCTGGCCGCCGGTACGCCGGTCACCCTGCACATCGACTACAACAAGGCGATGACACCCGGTTCGCAGTACCACGGTGAGCTGCTCCTCGGTCCGCCCACGGCTCCGGCTGCACTCTCCGTCCCGATCACCATCACCCGCTAACGCCTAGGCTCCTGGCACGGTGGCCTCCCCACCGTGCCAGGATTCCCTGTTGTGCGGACCAAGCTGATGTGGGCGGCGGCCCTGCTGATCTGTGTTGCCGCCAGCATCATTCTGCCGATGCTCTGGCAGCACTCCCTGGTCGACCTGAAGGTCTATCGCCTCGGCGGCCGAGCTCTTCTCGACGACGCGTCCAGCCTGTACGACGTACGCCTGGCCGGCCTGCCGTTCACCTATCCACCGTTCGCCGCCGTCGTCATGGTTCCGTTCGCTCTGCTGCCCTGGCCGGTCGCAGTGACCGTCTGGACCGTCGGCACGGTGGTCAGCCTGGTCTTCGTCTGGCGACTGTCATTGGGTCGCGTGCCGCCGGTGGTCTTGCTAGCCGTGGTCGCCGGATCGCTACTGCTCGAACCGGTTCGCGAGACGCTCGGCTTCGGCCAGGTCAACCTGATGCTCTGCGCCCTGATCCTGTACGACGTCCTCGACCTCAAGCACTCCCGGCGGGGGATCTGGATCGGCCTGGCCGCCGGGGTCAAGCTCACCCCGCTCGTCTTCCTCGGGTTGCTCGTCGTCACCCGCCAGTGGAGGGCGCTGCTGTACGCGTCGGGATCCTTCCTGGTGACGGTCCTGGTCGGCTTCGTCGTCTCGCCGCACTCGGCCACGGAGTACTGGACCTCGCTCGTCTCCGACACCACCCGGATCGGCGGGCTCGCGTTCTCCAGCAACCAGTCCTGGAACGCCTTCCTGATCAGGCTGACCGGTGATCTCGACGGCGGCGGGCTGGTCTGGCTCGCGCTGGTAGGGCTGACAGTGCTCGGCGGACTCTGGTTCTCCCGGCTGCTGTGGCTGCGCGATGACCGGCTCGCCTCGGTCTCGATCTGCGCCCTGGTCGGGTTGCTCTGCTCACCGGTTTCGTGGAGCCACCACTGGGTCTGGGCGCTGCCCCTCGGCATGTCGCTCGTGCGTGTCGTCGTCGGTGTCTGGCGCTACGTCGTCGGGGTGCTGTGGTTCGGGCTCTTTGCCGTGGCGCCGATCTGGTGGCCGCCGAATCACGACAATCGCGAGCTGACCTGGGCTTTCGGCGACCAGCTCCTCGGCAACGCCTACCTGATCGCGGCGCTGGCAGCCGTCGTACTGCTGGCCGTCAGTCACTTCAAGGTCGTTGTCGAGCCGTCTGGCCAGAAGATGCCAGCGGCTTAGTGCCCCGTTCTGCACCCTTCCCCTGCCAAGCTTGGCCGGTGATAACGGGGATCCTGGGGGATCCGGCGAAGCGGCGTTGGGTGCTCGCGGCCGGGGTATGTGTCGTGGTCGGTGCGCTGCTGCCGTTCGTCTGGGCGCACACCGGTGCGGATCTCAAGGTGTACCGCCTCGGTGGATCGGCGATTCTCGCGGACCCTTCGACGCTCTACGAGGCGCGACTGAAGTCCATCTCGATGCCGTTCACCTATCCGCTCTTCGGCGGCCTGGTGATGGTGCCGGTCTCCCTTCTGCCCTGGCCGCTCGCGTACGGCCTGTCGATCGCCGTCTCCCTGGTCGCCCTGTTCGCGATCTGGCGCCTGAGCCTGCGCAGCCACCTCGACGGGCTCCGCAAGTACTTCGGCCGCCCGCACCCCGCCGTCCTGGTGGCGGTCGTCGCCGGATCGATGCTGCTCGAGCCGGTGCGCGAAACTCTCTCCTACGGCCAGATCAACCTGATCCTCTGCGCGGTCATCCTGTACGACGTACTCGCGGCGAAGCGCTCGACTCGGGGAATCTGGATCGGGCTGGCGGCTGGGATCAAGCTGACCCCGTTGGTCTTCTTCGGTCTGCTGCTCGTGACGAAGCAATGGCGGGCGCTGATCAATGCCTCGGCCGCCTTCCTCGGCACGATGCTGATCGGCTTCCTGCTGGCACCTCGGACGGCCTGGGACTACTGGACCCACATGGTGTCCGACACAGGCCGGATCGGCGGCCTCGCGTACTCCGGCAACCAGTCCTGGAACGGCTTCCTGATCAGAGCTACTGGAGATCTCGCCGGCGGCGGTCGCCTCTGGCAGGTCGCAGTCGTGCTGACGGTCCTTGCCGGACTCTGGCTGACCAGAGTCCTGTGGTTCCGGGGCGAACGCCTCGCCTCGGTGTCGGTCTGCGCACTGATCGGGCTGCTGTGTTCGCCGGTGTCGTGGAGTCACCACTGGGTCTGGTGCCTGCCGCTCGGCATTTCGTTGCTAACAGCAACCGACGTCGGACGGCGTCACCCCGCCCCGGTCTCGGTGGCCTGGTTCGGCCTGTTCATGCTGGCGCCGATCTGGTGGCCGCCGCGGGGCGACAACCACGAACTGGCCTGGAACATCCCTCAACAGCTCGCCGGCAATGCCTATCTCTGGCTGTCGCTAACCGCCGGCGTCCTCCTAGCTGTCGGCACGCGCTCCAAGCCGCCTGCAAGCATCGCTCCGGAACGCAAGAACTCCCAGGCTCGATAAGCCTGGGAGTTCTCGGTGCTCGGGGATCAGAAGTCGAAGCCGCCGCCGTCGAAGCCGCCGCCGTCGCCGCCGCCGAAGTCCCAGCCGCCGGAGTCGCCGCCGCCCATGTCGCCACCGGAGTCCTGGCTGAAGTCGAAGTCACCGCCGTCGCCGCCGCCGTCACCACCGCCGCCGTCACCACCGTCGTAGCCGCCGCCGTCGAACCCGCCTCCGGCGAAGTCACCGTAGCCGCCGCCGGAGAACATGCCGCCCAGCATGGTGCCGACGAACATGCCGGTCATCACGCCGCCCAGGCCGCCGAACATGCCTTGCGCGTAGGGGGAGTAGGCCGGTCCGGCCTCCCAGTACGGCACCCGCTGCGGGCCGACCATGACCTTGCGGACGTCCGGCTCGGCACCGGCCCGGACCCGCTCGACGTCGGCCGCACAGGCCGGCACCTCACGCGGCGCACCACCGGGCGGGGCCCACGTGACGTCCGCGACGGACGGGCCGTGCTGCGGGTTGAAGAAGCAGGACGGGCGCCGCTGCGGCAGCGGTTCGCCCTGGACCCGGGCGCGGACACAGGCCATCGCATACCGGCCGTCTTCGAGGATCTCGATCACGTGCTTGATCTGGTCGGCCTGGGTGACCTGGCCGACCGCCTGCTTGGCCGACTCGTAGGAGTCCAGCGCGCGCTGGTAGTCCTGCCGGGCACCGTCGCCGAGGTCCTTGCCGGCCATGTCCAGGTCGAGGTCCTGCAGTTCCTCGCCGAACTTGGTGATGTCCTCGTCGGCGGTCCGCTTCACGGACTCGAGTTCGGCCGACGAAATCTCGTCTCGCTTCTGGGTCTCGAGCTTCGTACGCCGGTACGAGCGGTAGGCCAGCGCGGCGATCACAATGACCGCGATCAGCAGGATGAATTCCATGACAGCCTTCCTCGACGGGTGATGCGTCGAGCCTACCGGGCAGCCCAATCGGGCCGAAATGCTCCGCACCCCGTTCGCCACGCAGAGTGAGCGCAATGCCACGGATTCCGGTCACGCTGTGCACATAATCGATCACGCTGCCCGAGCACAGGGGTGACTTATGAGAACTACCCGACTCGCGGTGATCGCGGTGACCGGTCTGGCGCTGTTCGTTCCGAGCCAATGGCAAAGCTCGCAGGCAACGCGACCGCAGGCACCCGAAGCATCCGCTGCCACCGATTCGTCGTACCAGGAACTGCCGTTGCGGCAGGGCCCCGGTACGACGTCCGCGACCGCGACGAAGCCGTTCGGCCTGGTCGGGGTGACCTGGCCTGCCCGGCCGGACTCTCGCGAGGTCGTCGCGAAGATCCGCGTCCAGCGCAACGGTGTGTGGTCGGACTGGGAGCAACTCCCGGTCGAGGAGGAGCATGGCCCGGACCCGGCGTCCCCGGAGGGGCAGGAGCGCGACGGCACCGATCCGTTCTGGGTCGGCGACGCGAACGGCATCGACGCCTCGCTGACCACCAAGGACGGTACGACGGTCAGTGACGCGAAGGTGGTGCTGATCCAGCCCGGCGTGCTCGCCACCGACGCGAAGCCGCCGAGCGGTGTCGCCGCCACCCAGACCAGCGCCAGAGCGCCGTACCCGATCCCGGCGATCATCGGCCGGCCCGGCTGGGGTGCCGACGAGCGGCTGCGCAGCCACAACGGTGCGGCCTGCGCGCGACCGAAGTACACCAGCACTGTGCAGGCGGCGTTCGTGCACCACACCGCCGATCGCAACAACTACACGCGGGCGCAGGTCCCGGCGATGATCCGCGCGACCTATGCGTACCACGTGAAGAGCCGCGGCTGGTGCGACATCGGCTACAACTTCCTGGTCGACAAGTTCGGCCGCATCTTCGAAGGCCGGTACGGCGGGATGCAGCTGCCCGTGCTCGGCGCGCACACGGGGTCGTTCAACAGCAACTCGTTCGGCGTCTCGCTGATCGGCAACTTCGACAAGGCCAGGCCGACCGGTCAGATGCTCGAGGCAACGGCCCGGATCATCGCCTGGAAGCTCGACGCGAACTACCGCTCGCCGCAGGCGACCGTCGTACTGGACGGCAGCAAGCTGCACACGGTCTCCGGTCATCGCGACACCAAGGCGACCGCGTGCCCGGGCAACGACCTCTACTCGCAACTCGGCTGGCTGAAGGCGCGGGCCGACACGTTGATGGGCAGGAGCGTCTCCACCGAGATCTACCGATTCGCCCTGCAGCTGGGCGGCTATCGCAAGATCGGCCAGCCCTTCTGGGGTGAACATCCGACCCGGAAGGGCCGCGCGACGTACTTCGGGAGCAGGGACCTCTACTGGTCGCCGGCCAGTGGCGCGCACAGTCTCCAAGGCGGCTTCCGCTGGTACTTCCGCAGGTTCGGTCCCGACGGCATCCTCGGCTTCCCGACCGCCGAACAGCGCAACGGCAGGCCGTCCGGCAGCCTCGTGCAGCGGTTTCAGGCCGGCGCGATCTACTGGTCGCCGCGGACTGGGATGCACGCCGTGAACGGCCCGATCTCCCGTAAATACGGGGCTCTCGGCTCCGACCGGTCGCGGCTCGGCCTGCCGGTCTCCGAACCTTTCAAGGTCGCCGGCGGGGTGCAGCAGAAGTACCAGCACGGCCGCCTCACCTACAGCTTCCGCACCCGGAAGGTCTACATCACATGAAACGCGCCCTAGCCATCAGCCTCGTCGTCTGCGCCTTGCCGAGTGGGCTGGCGGTCGCCCACGACATCGATCCGCCCCAGGGGGAGGCGATGACCACGATCAACGGTCGCGGCTTCGGCCACGGCCGCGGCATGTCGCAGTACGGCGCCCAGGGTGCTGCCATCGCCGGGAAGTCGGTGCAGCAGATCCTCGACTTCTACTACCCCGGTACAGCGACCGGCAAGGCGACCGGGAACGTCCGGATTCGGCTGACCGCGGATACCACCGACGGGGTCCGGGTGATCACGGTAGCCGGTCTGAAGGTGCGTGATCTCAAGGCGAACAAGGTCTATACGTTGCCCAGGGCATCGACTCGCAACCAGTGGTCGATCGATCCGAGTGGCGATCACGGCACGAAGGTCAGCTCGTTCGATACCAAGAACCGGACCTGGACGCTGTGGCGGACCTTCAGGGGAATGGCGCAGTTCGAGGGCGTCGGACTGACCGCGCTGGTCCTGCCGAGCGGTAGCCAGGTCCGGTACCGCGGCATCCTCCGGGCGACGGACACCGCCGGGGCACACCTCGACACGGTGAACGTGCTGTCGCTGGAGGCCTACCTGCGCGGCGTCGTACCGCGGGAAGCCTTGTTCACTTGGCGTCCGGCGGCGCTGCAGGCGCAAGCCGTTGCCGCGCGCACCTATGCGGTGTACCACCGGAAGCGGGCGACGGACCGAGCCTACGACCTGTGCGACACGATCCTCTGCCAGGTGTACGGCGGCTACGACTCCGAGGAGTCCTCGACCAACAACGCGATCGGGGCGACCGCCGGCCAGATCCGGCTCTACAAGAGCTCTCCGATCATCGCCGAGTTCTCCTCGTCGAACGGCGGCGCGACGACGCCCGGCGATCTCCCGTACCAGGTGCAGAAGGTGGACACCTGGGACGCCTACCCGGGCAACCGGAACCCCAACGCGAGCTGGACGGTGACCCGGCCCACCTCGCAGGTCCAGGCGGCCTTCGGGGTCGGTCCGTTGCGGAGTCTCAGGGTGACGACGCGGACCGGCGTCGGCCCAGGGGGCGGTCGTGTGCTGCGGGTCGAGGCGGTCGGCACCAACGGGAAGAAGAAGGCGATGACCGGCGACCAGCTCCGGTCCCGGCTCAGCCTTCGCTCGGCCTGGTTCGGCTTCACCGCACCGGATCCGAGCACACTTGATATATCAAGCGATCAGGAAACCCGCTGACGCTGAAGCATTGACGCCGAATCCCTGCGCCGGTTAGAACGTGACATCGATGTCAACCGCAGCCGCCCAGGAGGAGCAAGTCGATGCCCAGGAAATTTGGTATATCAACCAAGGTCGCCGGTGGGGTACTGGCGGTCGCCATGCTCGGTGCGCTGAACGCCACCACGGCCGGTGCGGCCGGAGCGCAGCCCGACGGTGCCACCTCGATGCGGGCGGCGCACGTGCCTAGCCCAGCGGCTCGCGCGAACGCGTCGTACCAGGCCCTGACCAAGTATTTCGAGACCGGCCAGCAGAACCTCCTGCTGGAGGAGTATCCGAACACGCAGAGCAACCCGTACTCCTACGTCTGGCCTTACTCGCAGGCCGCGGTCGCTGCGGAGAACCTGGCCGGCATCCCTGGTGCGGGCAGGAAGGCGTCAGCGGAGGCGCAGCGCAGGCTGGCCGGCTACGCGCCGTACTGGAACGCCACGACGACGCCCAAGGGCTACGACTCCTACGTGCGTCCGCCGCTCGGTGGTGGTGGAGACAAGTTCTACGACGACAACGAGTGGATCGGCCTGAACCTGATCCAGCACTACCAGCGGACTGGTGACCGCTCGTCGCTCGCCCGTGCGAAGGAGATCTTCGCGCTCGTCGTCCACGGCTGGGACACCGACCCCACGCACCCGTGTGCGGGCGGCGTCTACTGGACCCAGGCGCCGTGGAGCCAGGACCGCAACACGATCTCCAACGGTCCTGGTGCCGAGCTCGGAGCACACCTCTACCTGCTCACCCGCGACAAGTCGTACCTGACCGAGGCGAAGCGGATGTACGCCTGGGCGCAGCAGTGCATGCTGGCGCCGAACGGTCTGTACTACGACCACATCGACCTCGCCGGCAATGTCGAGAAGACCCAGTGGAGCTACAACCAGGGCGTCATGCTCGGGGCTGGAACGCTGCTGTACAAGGCGACTCACGACCGCAAGTACCTGAACGACGCGAAGGCGCTGGCCACGGCGTCGCTGGCGTTCTACGGCACTGACGACCGGCTCTGGCTGCAGCCGACCAGGTTCAACTCGATCTACTTCAAGAACCTGCTGCTGCTCGACTCGGTGGCGCACAACCCGGCGTACAAGGCCACTATGCAGGCGTACGCCGAACGGGCCTGGAACGAGGTGCGCGACCCGGCGACCGGGCTGTTCCACTTCGCCGACGGACCGGTGCTGCTGCTGGAGCAGTCGGCGATGGTCCAGATCGACGCGCTGCTGGCCTGGCCGCGCTCGCGGTACGGCGAGCTGGCCTGACAACCAAGAAGCCGAGACCCCCGTGCGTGGCGCCCCAGGGTCTACGCACCTCCGACCAGCGT
>NZ_JBEXSJ010000019.1:32113-160705 GCF_040613535.1 Kribbella sp. NPDC006257 | reverse complement strand
GGGTGCCGGCCGGGTGCCGGGTGCCGGGTGCCGGCCGGGTGCCGGGTGCCGGGTGCGGAGAGGCACGGTGCGGGGTGCGGGGTGCCGGGTGCCGGGTGCGGAGTAGGGGGTGCGGGGAGGCGGGGGTCAGTTGACCTGGGCTGGGAAGGAGCGGGGGACTGGGACGCCGCCGTCGCGGAGGAGGCGGAGTACGGGGAGGGTGGCGGCGCCGAGGGCTACGGCGTCGCGGCCCAGTTCGCACAGCTCGATGGTGACCTGGGCGAAGGGCTGGCGGAGGGCGTGCTTGCCGACGGCTTCGCGCAGTTGCGGGAGGTAGCGCTCACCGAGCAGCAGACCGGCCCAGCCGCCGAGGACGATCCGCTCGGGGTTGAAGAGGTTGACCAGGTTCGCGAACCCCGCGCCGAGATAACCGATCGTGTCGTCGACCACCTTCGCCGCGACCTTCGACCGCTTGACCGAATCGAGCAGCCCGGTGAACGCCTCTTCCTCGTCGAGCCCCGACGCGGCGACCCCGTCGTTCAGCAACTGGAACCGTTCGAGCACCCCTTCGGCCCCCACGTACGCCTCGAGGCAGCCCTTCGAGCCACACCGGCACCGGCGACCGCCGTACATGATCGTCGTGTGTCCCCACTCGCCCGCGCTGCTGCGGATGCCGCGATAACTCGACCCGCCGGTGACGAGGGCAGCGCCGACCCCGGACCCGACCAGCGCGACCACCGCGTCGGTCGCACCCCGCCCGGCCCCGAACCACATCTCGGCCTGGCCGAGCGTGTTGGCCCCGTTGTCGACCTGGATCGGAATGTCCGTCTCCGCCGCCAGCATCGCGCCGAACGGAACCGCCTCCCAGCCGAGCGTCTGGGCATGGACGATAGCCGGTCCCTCGACGATCCCGGCCACGGCGACCCCCAGGCCGAGCACATCCTCCGGCCTGACCCCCGCCTTCTCGAGCACCTTGGCCACGCCGCCCGTCACGTAGATCACCGCGGACTCGGGATCCAGCGTCGCCGTCTCGATCGGATAGACCGCGATCGCCCGCAGTTGCATCGCGAGGTCGAACAATTCGACCCGGACCCGGGTCTCCCCCACCTCGGCCCCGATGACGTAGCCGAACCGCGGATTGACCCGGAGCAGCACCCGCGGCCGGCCGCCGTCGGACTCGACCGAACCGGCTTCCTCGACCACCCGCTCCTCGAGCAGTTCGCCGACCAGGTTGCTCACACTCGCCGCGCTCAGCAAGGTGTGCTGCCCCAGCTCGAAGCGGCTCAGCGGGCCGTCGCGGAAGATGCTGGTGAGGATGACCGAGCGGTTCGACCGCCGCATGTCGCGCACCGTGGTCCGGCGTCCATCCATGGTGTGTCGACCTGCCCTTGTGTAGACCGCAGAATGCCGCTTCTGCGGTCATCCGGATGCCGCTCGGGTCCCGCTGCGAGCGCCAGTCCATCATGCCGCAGGACCGCCCGGAAGGGTCGGCGGTTATCCACAGGGTCCACTTCTTACAAATCGTGAACTTAGTCGTGATTCGTTATCGCGTCGTGATTGACGTGAGCTGACTCACTCGGCTTCACTCTACGGAACCGCTTCCGAAACCGGTTCCGAACCTCAGCGACACGGTTCGGAAACAAACCCCCAACCGCCCGAGGGGAGTTGACAGTGTCGATCACCATCGCCGATGTGGCCGCCCGTGCCGGGGTCAGCAAGACCACCGTTTCGCGCGTCCTGAACGGCAAGGGCGAACTCGACATGCGGACCGCCGAGCGGGTCCGTCAGGTGATCGCCGAGCTCGGCTACGTGCCCAGCGCACGGGCCGTCGGCCTGGCCCGCGGCCGGACCCGGATCGTCGGCATGCTGGTCCCGTCGCTCACCTGGCCCTGGATGGGCGAGGTCTTGCAGGGCGCGGTGGACGTGGTCGAGTCCGCGGGCTACGGCCTGCTGCTGTTCACCTGCAACCGGGGTGAGGAATCCATGCAGCAGTTCGCCTCCCAGGTCTCGGCCCAGTCCTTCGACGGCCTGCTGGTGATCGAGCCGGAAGGCACCCTCGCCTACATCGAACAACTGCATTCCCGCGGCTTGCCCGTCGTACTGATCGACGACCGGGCCAAGCAGCCCCTCTTCCCGTCCGTCGCCACCACCAACCGCGCCGGGGGTGAGGCCGCCGCCCAGCACCTGCTGGAACTCGGCCGCCGCCGGCCATTGGTGATCACCGGCGTGGACTGGTTCGGCTGTACCCAGGAACGCCTGGACGGTTTCCGCGACACCTACGCGGCGGCCGGGATCGAGCTCGACCCACAGCTCGTCTTCGAAGGCGACTTCACCCACGACTGCGGCCGCAAGGGCGTCCAGCAGGCACTCGACGCCGGGCTCAGGTTCGACGCGATCTTCGCGCACAACGACCTGTCCGCGGGCGGCGCCATCCAGGCCGTCCGGGAGACCGGGCGGAACGTGCCGAACGACGTGTCGGTGGTCGGCTTCGACGACATTCCCTATGCCCAGCACACCGAGCCGCCGCTGACCACGGTGCATCAGCCGATGCGCCTGATGGGCCAGGCGGCGGCCCAGATGCTGATGGGGTACTTCGACGGCAAGCCGATGCCCGACGAGCCCAAAGTGCTGCCCACGACGCTGATCGTCCGCAGCTCAACCGCCCCCGTGACCGCCCGCCGGACGTAGTACTCGCCGAACTGCCGGCGGCGGGGCGGCTGCCCCCGCCTCGCCGCCGGCGACCCGGTCGCCGACCGACGCACACCGAACACCGATACCGATCTGTTAGCGCCGCCGATATTCCCATGAGAGCGCTTTCACGGCACGATGCGAGACCCCAGGCACCATCCGACAGTCAACCGCCAAAACACAGTTGGACGAACCACAGGAGGAACGATGCGAGCTCGACGCTCAGTCGCGCTAGCCCTCACGGGCGTGCTCGCGGCAGTCACACTGGCTGCCTGCAGTAACGGGGATGCGAAGAAGGACACCGCCGCCGGCAGCGCCACCACGGTGCTGAACGTGGGCATGCCGAACGGCCCACAGACGGAGAACCACAACCCGTTCCTCGGCTCGTCCGCGGGTGCATCGCTGGGTTACCGCTGGATGATCTACGAGCCGCTGGTGATGATCAACGGCATCAAGCCGACCGACAAGGGCAAGCCCTGGCTGGCCACCGAGTGGGCTTGGTCGGACAACTTCACCAAGCTCTCGCTCACCATCCGCGACGGCGTCAAGTTCTCCGACGGCTCGCCGATGACCGCCGACGACGTCGCGTACTCCTTCCAGCTCCGCAAGGACAACGAGGGCCTGAACACCGACGCCATCCCGTACGGCGCCATCACCGCCTCCGGCAACAAGGTCGACCTGACCTTCACCCGGTCGCAGTTCACCAACCAGAACAAGATCCTCACCGTCTTCGTCGTGCCGAAGGCGCAGTGGTCGGCGTTCAAGGACCCGAGCACGGAGGCCGTCAAGAACCCGATCGGCACCGGGCCGTACAAGCTGAAGTCGTTCACCCCGCAGACCACGACGCTGGAGATCCGCGACGCGTACTGGCAGGACCTGCCGAAGATCAAGGAACTGCGCTACACGTCGTACAACGACAACAACGCGCAGTCGACCGCGCTGGCCAACGGTTCCTCGGAGTGGAGCTTCGTCTTCGTCCCGAACGTGAAGACCGTGTACGTCGACAAGGACCCCGACCACCACAAGCTCTGGTTCCCGGCGAACCTCGGCATCCACGGCCTGTGGATCAACACCACCAAGAAGCCGTTCGACAACCCGGCCCTGCGGCGCGCGATGGACAAGGTGATCAACCGCGACGACATCTTCCAGCAGGGTGAGGCGGGCTACTTCTACCCGAAGGTCGAGTCCGTCACCGGCATCCCGACCCCGGCCGGCGAATCCTTCATCGCGCCGGAGTTCAAGGACAAGGTGCACAAGGTCGACGTGGACGGCGCCAAGGCCGAACTCAGCGGGGCCGGCTTCAAGCTCGAGGGCGACACCCTGAAGGACCCGACCGGAAAGCCGGTCACGATCACGCTGACGGACCCGGCCGGCTGGTCCGACTACCAGACCGACCTGGAGATCATCAAGGACAACCTGTCCTCGATCGGGATCAAGGCGACCATCGACAAGGCCAACCAGGACGCCTGGTTCAAGAACATCGACACCGGCAACTTCGACGCCGCGATGCACTGGACCAACGGTGGCGCGACGCCGTTCGACATCTACCAGAACATCATGGACGGCAAGATCCTGAAGCCGATCGGCAAGGCCGGCGTGAGCGGCAACTACGGTCGCTTCAACTCCCCCGACGCGACCAAGGCGCTGGACGCCTACGCCAACGCCGCCGACGAGGCGAGCCGGACCACCGCACTGAACACGCTGCAGAAGATCATGGTCGAGCAGATGCCGGTGATCCCGACCTCGGCGTCGAACGTCGGTGGCCTCTACAGCACCAAGCACTGGGTCGGTTGGCCGGACGAGTCGAACCAGTACGCGCCGGCCCAGCCGACGCAGCAGAACGCACTCCAGATCGTCCTGAACCTGAAGCCCGCCGGGGCGTAAGGACCTGCCGCGGCCGGGGATCCCACCACCTGGGGGTCCCCGGCCGCGGTGCCGCGACCGGGTGTTCTGGGGACACTAGCTAGGAGTTCGACTAAGTCATGACGGCGACTGAGACAGACCCGTTGACCACCCACGAGGTGGTCCTCGAGGCCGAGGGCCTCACCAAACACTTCCCCGTACGCCGGGGGCTGCGCAGCCTGTTCACCAGGGAGCGCAAAGCGGTCCATGCGGTGGACGACCTGCGGCTGACGCTTCGCCGGGGCCGGGTCACCGCGCTCGTCGGCGAATCCGGCTCCGGGAAGTCCACGGTGGCCCGGCTGCTCGCCCAGCTGTACCCGCGGACCTCGGGCGACATCCGGCTGCACGGCAAGACCGTTACCGTGCGCGGCGGCCGCAGGTTCCGCGCCTACTGCCGCCAGGTGCAGATGATCTTCCAGGACCCGTTCGCGTCGCTGAACCCGGTCCACACCGTCCGGTACCACCTGACCCGCGCGCTGAAGATCCACGGCCGCGCGGGGAGCACGTCCGCCGAGCTCGAGGACAACCTGAAGCAGCTGCTGCTCCGGGTCCAGCTCACTCCGCCGGAGCGCTACCTGGACAAGTTCCCGCACGAACTGTCCGGCGGCCAGCGCCAGCGGGTCTCGATCGCCCGGGCGCTCGGTGCCGACCCGGAGGTGCTGCTCGCCGACGAACCGGTCTCGATGCTCGACGTGTCGATCCGGCTCGGCGTACTGAACCTCCTGCGGGACTTAAAAGAGCGCCTGAACTTAGCCATCCTCTACATCACCCACGACATCGCCTCGGCGCGCTACTTCGCCGACGAGACGATGGTGATGTACGCCGGCCGGCTGGTCGAGGGCGGCGACTCCGAGACCGTCACGCAAGCCCCCGCGCATCCGTACACCCGCCTGCTGATCGAGAGCGCGCCCGATCCCGACCGGCTCGACCGGGTCGGCGATCTGAGGGACGCGCCGGAGGACGAGGCCGGCGGTGAGCCGCCGAGCCTGATCGTCCCGCCGAGCGGCTGCCGGTTCCACCCGCGCTGCATCCACGCGATGCCGAAGTGCTCGACCGAGCTGCCGCCCCGCTTCGAACTGCCGATCGTCACCGGCGAAGGCGCGCACTGGGCCGCTTGCTGGCTCTACGAGGAAGGAGCCGCGAAGTGAAGTTCCTGCTGCAGCGGATCGCGTTCTACCTGTTCACGGCCTGGGCCGCGATCACCATCAACTTCTTCATCCCGCGGCTCATCCCGGGCGACCCGGTCACCTCGCTGATGGCGAAGTACCAGGGCCAGCTGAGCACCGATGCGATCCACTCGCTCTACGTGCTGTTCGGTCTGGACAAGAACACCAGCATGTGGAGCCAGTACGTCGACTACTGGGGCCAGATCTTCCACGGCGACCTCGGTACTTCGTTCAACTTCTTCCCGACCCCGGTCTCCGACGTCCTCGGGCAAGCCCTGCCGTGGACGATCGCGCTGGTGGGCATCACCACCTTCGCCAGCTTCATGATCGGTACGTCGCTCGGCGTACTGGCCGGCTGGCGGCGCGGTTCCTGGCTGGACGGTTTGTTGCCGGTGACAACCTTCCTGTCCTCGATCCCCTATTTCTGGCTCGGTCTGCTGGCGATCAGCGTGCTGGCCGGTACGAACGGGCTGTTCCCGTCGTCGGGTGGTTACGAGCCCGGCCTGGTGCCGTCCTGGAACAGTGAGTTCATCGGCAGCGCGATCCACCACAGCCTGCTGCCGGCCCTCACCATCCTGATCTCCTCGGTGAGCGGCTGGATCCTCACCATGCGGAACATGATGGTCACCACCGCGTCGGAGGACTACATCACCGTCGCGCACGCCAAGGGCCTCAGCGAACGCCGGGTGATGTTCAGCTACGCCGCCCGCAACGCACTCCTGCCGAACGTCTCCGGCTTCGCCCTGTCGCTCGGCTTCATCGTCGGCGGCACCCTGCTGGTCGAGATCGTCTTCTCCTACCCCGGCATCGGCTACAACCTCTTCCAGGCCGTCGGCGCCAAGGACTATCCCTTGATGCAAGGTGTGTTCCTGGTCATCACGATCTCCGTCCTGGTCGCCAACCTGATCGCGGACGTCGCCTACCTGCTCCTCGATCCCCGCACCCGCAAGGAGGGCTGACCGATGTCCGCACCAGCCAGTACCGTCACCGCGGTCACTCCCGGCGGCCCGGCCGCCGCCATCGCACCGGCCAAGCGCCAGCGGCTGAAGTTCGTCGCGAATCCCAAGGCGGCGACCGGCCTGATCGTCCTCGGCCTGTTCTGCCTGATCGCGATCATCGGCCAGTGGATCGCACCGTTCGACCCGTCGCAGCGCAGTAGCGACATCCTGCAGGGACCGTCCGGCAAGCACTGGTTCGGCACCACGCACCTGGGCCAGGACGTCTTCAGCCAGATCCTGGTCGGCACCCGCGGCGTGATGTTCGTCGGCCTGCTGGCCGGCATCGTCGCGACCACGCTGTCGGTCCTGATCGGGGTCAGCTCCGGCTTCCTGGGCGGTGCCGCGGACGAGGGTCTCTCGGCTCTGTCGAACGTCTTCCTGGTCATCCCGGCGCTGCCGCTGATCATCATCGTGGCCTCCACCATCCCGAGCGGCGGCGACCTGATGGTTGCCCTCGTCATCGGTTTCACCTCCTGGGCCTGGGGAGCCCGGGTACTGCGGGCGCAGACCCTCTCGTTGCGAAAACGCGACTATGTCGAGGCGGCCCGGGCCACCGGCGAGAGCACCTGGCGGATCATCACCGCCGAGATCCTGCCGAACCTGACCGCGATCATCGCCTCCGGCTTCGTCGGCACGGTGATCTTCGCCGTGATGTCCGAGATCACCCTGGCCTTCATCGGCATCTCGACCATCTCCGAATGGAACTGGGGCACGATCCTGTTCTGGGCGCAGAGCCAGCAGGCACTCGCCTCGGGCGCCTGGTGGTGGTTCGTCCCGGCCGGTCTGGCGATCGCCATCCTCGGTACGGCGTTGTCGCTGATCAACTTCGGCATCGACGAGTTCGTCAGCCCGCGGCTGCGCAGCTCCGGGCACACCAAGGTCAAGACCACCGACGGCCACACCGTCAAGATGCGGGTCGGCTTCACCCCGGTGTTGTCCACCAAGGGCACGCAGGAGCCGGTCACCCCGGTCCTGCGCAAGCCCGCCGACAAGGCGAAGGGCGCGGCGTGATGGCGAACCTGAAAGCACCGGTCCTGGAGATCAAGGACTTCAACGTCGACTACGGTCTCGGCGACCAGTCGGTCCAGGCCGTCCGCGACGTCACACTGACCCTGCACCGCGGTGAGGTGCTCGGCCTGGCCGGTGAGAGCGGCAGCGGCAAGTCGACGCTTGCCTACGGCATCACCCGGCTGCTCCCGCCGCCCGGCGTGATCAGCGGTGGCTCGGTGATCTACCACCCGCCGGGCGAGGACCCGTACGACGTGATGGAACTCTCGAACTCCGAGTTGCGGAAGTTCCGCTGGGCCGAGACGTCGATCGTCTTCCAGGGCGCGATGAACTCGCTCAACCCGGTGCACAAGATCTCCACCCAGATGCTCGACGTGATCAAGGCGCACGAGCCGCAGCTCAGTGCCGAGGCCCGGCTCGCCCGTGCGCACGAGATGCTCAAGCTGGTCGGCATCTCGGCGGACCGGATGGACGCCTACCCGCACCAGCTCTCCGGCGGTATGCGGCAACGGGTGATGATCGGGATGGCGCTCGTCCTGGAGCCGCAGGTGGTCATCATGGACGAGCCGACCACCGCGCTCGACGTCGTGATGCAACGCCAGATCCTGGCCCAGCTGGTCGAACTGCGCGAGCGGCTGGACTTCTCGGTGCTGTTCATCACCCACGACCTGTCGCTGCTGGTGGAGTTCTCCGACCGGATCGCGATCATGTACGGCGGCCGGATCGTGGAAGAGGCCAAGTCGGCCGATCTCTACAAGGATTCCCTGCATCCGTACAGCGAGGGGCTGCTCAAGTCCTTCCCCGCCCTGCGCGGCCCCCGCAAGGAGCTGGCCGGCATCCCCGGTTCGCCGCCCGACCTGCGCGGGATGCCGACCGGTTGCGCCTTCCACCCCCGGTGCCCGCACGCCTTCGACAAGTGCTCGGCGGAGATCCCCGTACTCGGTGTCCCCGAGGCCAGGAACGATCCGAACCGCCAGGTGGCCTGCTGGCTGCCGGGCCGCGTCCCGGTCGCCTGACCAACCCACACACGACATTCCCTGAAGGGAGCCAGTACGGCGTTCGCCCACCGGCGAGCGCCGTACGCCTCACTATGAACCCAACCGCTCTCCCCACCTCCTCGGTGTTCACCGCACCGGCGGACGAGCAGGCGCTGATCGCCAGTCTCCCGAGCGACTTCCGCTGGGGCGTCGCGACCTCGGCGTACCAGATCGAGGGCGCGGTCGACGTGGACGGCCGGACGCCGTCGATCTGGGACACCTTCTGCCGCGTGCCCGGTGCGATCGACAACGGTGACACCGGCGACGTCGCCTGCGAGCACTACACCCGGATGCCGGCGGATGTTGCCTTGATCAAGCAACTCGGGCTGGACACGTACCGGTTCTCGGTCTCCTGGTCCCGGGTGCAGCCGCACGGCACCGGTCCGGTGAATCCGGCCGGGATCGGCTTCTACGACAAGCTGGTCGACGAGCTCCTTGCCCAGGGCATCGGTCCGTGGGTGACGCTCTACCACTGGGATCTGCCGCAGGAGCTGGAGGACGCGGGCGGCTGGCCGGCGCGCGATACGGCGTACAGGTTCGCCGATTACTCCATGCTCGTCTTCGATGCGTTGAGCGATCGGGTGAACACCTGGACGACCCTGAACGAGCCTTGGTGCTCGGCGATGCTCGGTTATGCGTATGGGCTGCATGCTCCGGGGCGCAAGGAGTATCCGGCGTCGATCGCTGCCATCCACCACCTGCTGCTCGGGCACGGGCTCGCGACCGAGCAGATGCGCGAAGCGGCGACGCGGCCGATCGACATCGGGATCACGCTGAACGCCGCCACGGCGTACCCGGCGAGCGATGCTCTGCCTGACCTCGAGGCTGCCCGGCGGGCCGATGGGATGGGTGCACGGATCTACCTTGATCCGTTGGTGCACGGGCACTATCCGGCTGATGTCATCGCGGACCTGGCGGCCGAGGGCATCGAGATCCCGGTCAAGGACGGCGACCTCGCGACCATCTCGGCACCCTTTGACGTGCTCGGGATCAACTACTACTTCAGCCAGAAGTTCACCGGTTTTGCTGAGGACGGGCGCACGGTCGGCGACGACGGGCTGCCGATCAGCCGCACGCTCCCGCTGGACCGGCCGCGGACCGCGATGGACTGGGAGATCGTGCCGGAAGGCTTCACCGACCTGCTCGTCCGGATCAGCCGCGACTACCCCGGCCTCCCGATGGTCATCACCGAGAACGGCTCCGCCTTCGCCGACGTACCGGACTCCGACGGCTACGTAGCCGACGACGGCCGTACGGCGTACTTCGCCTCCCACCTCGCCGCCGTCGCGTCCGCGATCAAGCAAGGCGCCGACATCCGCGGCTACCTCGCCTGGTCCCTCCTCGACAACTTCGAATGGGCCTACGGCTATGACAAACGCTTCGGCATAGTCCGAGTCGACTACGAAACCCAAACCCGAACCCCCAAACAAAGCGCCCTCTACCTCCGCGACCTAGCCCACCACCACCGCACCCGCTAACCCACACCCCCACCGCTCCCCCAAACCCGGGATCCCCGCCGCGGTCCCGCCTCGGCCCCCACCCCGAACGCGGCATCTTTGTGCTCCAGTTGAGTATTCGGCGAACCTGGAGATGCTCAACCGGAGCACAAAGATGATCGGAGCTGGCGACGTTCGACTGCCTGACTCTGCTGTTGCCCGAAGGATGGGTGGTCGATCGTCCATGATCGGAGGTTAGGTGTAGCGGCGGGTTTCTTGGCGGGCGGCGTGGCGGGATTTGCGGTTTGACTCTTTGTTCATGGCTTGGCGTTCCCTGATGCAGCTGCGGATGTTGCAGCCGGCGCAGCAGGTGGCGGCGTAGAAGTGGTTGCCAGGCTCCCAGTGGCAGGAGGTGCCGGCGGCTTCCCGGGTCGGGGCAGGAGGCAGGTCGCACGGGCCGAGGCGGTGGTCGTGGATCGGGCGCGGGGCGTGCTCGAGGTGACGAACCCACAGGGGCTTCGTCTTGTCGGTGCGAGACATCTCGTTCCTCTCGGAACCGCCGCCGTACCTCCCGGACCGTCCGGGGGTGGGCGGCTAGGTTCGCCGCTTCATACCTTCTCCTTTCGCTTGAAGTAAGCCTTGCAGGATATCGAGCGGCACCTAGCCCGCCAAGTAGTTATTCACCAGCGAGACGGCCTCCGGCACTCGCGCGTCGTACACACCATGTGCTCGCCGGTCCACGACGTGCAGCACCGATCGTGGGAGCTTGCGGTGCAGTGCCTCGGCCCAGCGCAACGGGATGTTGTCGCGGGCTGCCTGGACGATGAGCATCGGCGTGTTGTTGCCGATGGCAAGCTCCGGCTCGGTGGTGTGATCCGTCCAGTAGGCACACGGAAGGATCGTGGTGGCGAAGAGTGGTTGGGTCGCACGATCGCGGACAGCATCACGCCAGTACTGCGAGGGGCCGGCGGGCCAGCCGCGGTCGTTGCAGGTGAAGGCGAACGACGCCGCCACGAAGTGCTCGACCAAAGACGAAGGCTTGTAATAAGTCGCCAAGAATCCCAGCAACTGCTCCGACGGATGCACCGGCTTCCCCGTGGCGGCGTCGATCAGCGTACGGACGTTGCGCGCCATCAGCTCCCGATCACCCTCATCCCCGAGCGCCGACGACAGCACCCACGGCAACGCCGACCTATCGATCCGGTATGAACCAAGCCGTATCGTCCGCGACCGCAATCGACTGACCGCCGCCCGCACCTGCATCCCCGTACGCCCGAGGTGATACTCCGAGTCGCGCGAAGCAACCCAAGCCGCCCACTCGTCGAAGGCAGCCTCGGTCTGCAAACCTGTCGCGAGATGGTGATACTCCGATCCCTCCACATCGGTCACGCTGTCGACCACGAGCCGATCGACCCGTACGCCGAACAGCTGGCTGTAGACGACTCCGAGATCGGCGCCCCACGAGACCCCGTAGTACGAGAGCCGCTGCTCGCCGAGCGCCATCCGGATCGAGTCCATGTCCCGGGCGACCTCGCGGATGCTCGCGTACCGGAGTACGCCGGAATTTCGCGCCTTACACGAAGCCGCGAACCTTGAGGCCAGTCGCTCCGCCTGCCCGAAGGCAGCCCGTGTCGGAGGCGATCGGAACACCTCGGAGAGGACGACCGGTCCGCAGTCGACCGGATCGCTCCGCCCCATGAAGCGCGGGTCGAACCCGATCAGGTCGTACTGCGAGGCAACGTCGCCCAGCAACGACCTGAGCTCGAGCGGGTAGCCGATCCCGGGCCCACCAGGCCCACCCGGATTGGCGAGCAGAATCCCCCGCCGCTTCGCCGGATCCGCCTTGATCCGCGAGATCGCAATCCCAACCCTCGGCCCCTCCGGACGCAGATGATCCAACGGCACCCGCACCGTCGCACACAACGCCCCCGCCCTCGCCAACTCCGCCCCCACCTCATCCGAAGCCCCACCCCGGCAGTCCCGCCAACTGAGCCCAGAGACCGATCCCGATGACCTATCCGAGCTGAGCCCGACAGCCGCGCCTGGCGTAGTACCAACGGTTGCTACCAATGATGTAACTACCAGTAAAACAAGGGATATTCGTCGCATAGAGCCAAGGCTAGAATCGGGGCGGCGGGGGTTCTGTGGCGTGCGGACCCGACCTGGGGTAGCTTGCGCGCTACCAACGTTGAGGGGAACAACCATGGGTGAGTACGTCCAGCTGGGCGCCGTGAAGACCTGGTACGACGAAGCCGGCACCGGTCAGCCGCTGGTGCTCATGCACGGCGGCCTCGTCGACGCCCGGTTCTTCGGCGCCAACATCGGGCCGCTCGCGGAACACTTCCACGTGTACACCCCGGAGCGGCGCGGCCACGGTCATACCCCCGATGTCGAGGGCCCGATCAGCTACCAGATCATGGCCGGCGACACGATCGCGTTCCTGGAGACCGTCGTCGGTGAGCCGGCCGATCTCGTCGGGCACAGCGACGGCGCGTTCACCGCGATGCTGGTCGCGATGCAGCGACCCGAGCTCGTCAAGCGACTGGTGCTGATCAGCGGCGGCTTCAACAAGTCCGGCGAGGCCGGTCCGGAGATGGAGTGGGACGTCGACCAGATCGCACAGTTCCTCGGGCCGGCGTACGGCGAAGTCTCGCCCGACGGCGAGGAGCACTTCAAGGTGGTCGCCACCAAGATCGGCGAGATGGCCGCGAAGGAGCCGAACCTGCAGGCGTCCGAACTGGGCGTCATCACCGCGCGGACCTTGGTGATGTTCTCCGACGACGATCTGGTGACGCTCGCGCATGCGGTGGAGATGTACGACGCGATCCCGGGTGCCGAGTTCGCCGTCGTACCGGGGACGTCGCACTTCCTCACCCAGGAGAAGCCCGACCTGGTGAACCGGATCGTCCTCGACTTCCTCACCAACGACCCGATCCCGACCATCGCCGGCATCCGCCGCCCGCCGCACTTCGATCTCCCTACCGAGACGAACGACTGAGGCCTCGCGAGACGACCGCTGGCGTCTCCGAGCCGAACGGCTGATCCACAGAACACCCACAGTTCTCCGCGACACACTGTTCCGGCCGCCGCCGCAAAGGCTCCGGCCGGACACCTCTGCCGACTCTTGAATCGGAGCGGCTTCGTCCACACGAACAAGTTCTACGGAAACCCGCAGGAGTTGCAGTCCTGCGCCGACATCCGGCACGACGGCGACTGGGTCGAGTTCGCCTGCGCCTGGACCTTCGACGACGACTACCCCGCCAGCTGATCAGCAGGCACGGTTGCCGCGGGCGAAGTCCGCCTCGAACACAGATTCACTCAGGCTCTCGATGAGGCGTTGAGTGATGCGATCCACGTCGGCGCGCTCACCAGGAGGGAGGGGCGCGCCGACGGATTCGCGCAGATAGCTAGCCCGACCCAGCAGATACGCTCCTTGGTGAGCATCCTCGGTGAGGGAATGGGCGCCGGCTAGGCCTTCGTGGGCTAGGGCCAGGGCTCGGGGGTCGCCTACTGCTTGGGCGGCGGTGAGGCCTTCGGTGTGGAGGGCGAGGGCCGTGGTGGCGTCGCCGCGTTGTTCGGCGATGAAGCCTAGTTCGGCGAGTACCAGGGGTACGCCGGGTTGGGAGTCGAGTTGGCGGAGCCAGTCGAGCCAGCGGCGGAAATGCTGTTCAGCGGCATCGAGGTTGCCCTGGCGACGAGCGCTGAGCCCCAGCCCGAGTTCGGCGAACTCCTCGGCCGGCGTGTTCCCCTGCTCCGCCGCCAGCTTCATCGCCCGCAGGTGGAACTCATCAGCCGCCACGAAATCCCTTTGCAGCAACGCGATCCGGCCCAGCCCGGACAGCCGCAGCGAAGCTTCACCCCATAAACCAAGCTCTTCAGCCATCCGTACGCCGTCCCGGTGCAACTCCGCTGCCCGCGCATAATCACCCGAGATCTCAGCCAGCTCAGCGAGACTGTTCGTCGCCTTCACCAGCCCCCACCGATCTCCTAGCCGCCGGAAAATCGCCTCACTCCGACTCGCATCCCGAAGGGCCTCGACCAACTCTCCGCGAGCTCGCCCCAGCGTCCCCCGCACACTCAACGCCGCAGCGATCCCCCACTCGTCACCAACCAGCTCGTACTCCGCCAGCGCCTTCTCCACCACCTCGAAAGTCGCCGCGACCGCTCCCCCACGATGCGCGAACCCCAAGAACCAATGCGCCCTGATCCGGCTGTCCGCCCCCAGCAACGTCCGTGCGGCCGCCGTCCGCGACGCATCGTCCCCCAGCAACCTGATCCCCGCCTGCCACCCGACAACTCGTTGCCGAAGGCTCTCATCCTGTACGGCACCCGCACCCAACGCAGCCGCGAACGCACGCTCCGCCTCACCGATCCGCCCGCGCAGGAACCAGTACCACGCCAGCGCATCGACCAGCCGAAGCGCCGCCTCCGCCTCGCCTAGCGACACCGCATGATCCAGTACTGCGCGCAGGTTGCCGCTCTCCGCATCGAGCCGAGCCAGCCACTCCCGCTGATCCCGCCCGTACAACAAAGGCTCAGCCCGTACGGCGAACTCCGTGTACCAGTGAATCGCCCGACGCTGAACGTCGTCCGCCTCGCCGGACTCCCGCAGCCGCTCCCCCGCGTACACCTTGATCGACTCGAGCAACCGATACCGCGGCCCCTCCACCACGCAGGCCAGCGAGCGGTCCACCAACCTGCCCAGCGGTTCGACCTCAGCACCAGCAGCGCCAGCCGCCTCCAACGTGCAACTGTCCGCGTGCACCGAAAGCCGCCGCAACGCGACCTGCTCCGGTTCGGTCAGCAGTTCCCAGCTCCAATCGACCATCGCCCGCAAGGTTTGATGCCGCCGAGCTCCACCGCGTCGCGCCGACTCCAGCACCGTGAATCGATCGTCGAGCCGCGCCGACAGTTCCTTCACCCCCAACGCCCGAACCCGGGTCGCCGCGAGTTCCAGCGCCAACGGCAACCCATCGAGCCGCTCACAGATGGCGTTGACAGCGGCGCCTTCCTCGACAACGCCTCCCGCCGCCGACGCACGGAGTACGAACAACTCCGCAGCGGCATCAGGTGCGAGCGGAGGGATCACCACGAGCCGCTCACCGTTGATCGCCAGCGGCTCCTGGCTCGTCGCCAGCACGCGAAGATCAGGGGCCTTGCGCAACAACTCTTCGACCAGCTCCGCCACGCAGCCGATCAGATGCTCGCAGTTGTCGAGGACGAGCAGCACCGACTGATTGCTCAAGGCATCGATCACCTGGCGATCCCGAATACCCAGCGCAGTAGCAATCGCCTCACCTATCCCAGCCGCCCCACCGTCTTCCAGGTGGGCGCGTTTCCCCGCCGCTCCGCCGCCTTCCAGGTGGGCGGCTTCCAGGTGGGCGCGTTCCAGGGCGGCGAGTTCGATCAGCCAGGCGCCGTCGGGGAATTCGCCGGTGACTTCGCGGGCAGCCTCGATCGCGAGCCGCGACTTCCCGACTCCACCAGGCCCGGTCAACGTCACCAGCCGTTGCTTCTTCAGCAGGCCGACCACTTCCGGCAGCAGCTCATCGCGACCGATCAGCGACGTCATCGCGGGCGGCAGATTGGACCGACGCCGTACCGGTATCGCCTCGAGCCGGGGATCCTGGCGCAGGATCGCTTGCTGCAGTTCCATCAATTCAGCGGTTGGTTCAAGGCCTAGTTCATCGCGAAGCTGATCCCGCAGTTGCCGGTAACTGTTCAGCGCCTCACTGTGCCGACCGGACCGATAGAGCGCCTTCAGGTACGCCGCCCGCAACCGTTGCCGCAACGGGTGCCGGCCGACCTGGTCGCCCAGTTCGCCGAGCAGCTCGGCGTGCTCGCCCAACTCCAGCCGGATCTCCACGAGCGACTCCACCGCACCGAGTCGCTCCTCCTCCAGGCGATCCACCGCCGGGCGGACGAACGGCGCGCCCGCGAAATCGGCGTACGGCGTACCGCGCCACAGTCCGAGGGCCTCGCTCAGCCGCGCCGCTCGAAGCCTTAGATCACCCCATGAATCAAGCAGCGAGCGGAACTGTGCGACGTCGGTCACCGCGTCCAGCCGATACCCAGGCGACTGCGAGACCACCAACGTCCGCGCACCCGGTTCGGCCGCCTCGAGAGCCCGGCGCAGCTGGGACACCCGCAACTGCAACGCGTTCGCGGGATCCCGCGGCATCCGGTCCGGCCACAGATCGTCGATCAGCCGCGCCGCCGGAACCACCCGCCCCTCGGCGACGAGCAACTCGGCCAGCACCGCGCGCACCTTCAGCTCGGGAATCCGCACCGGATCCCCGCCCTCCGTCCAGACCGCCACCGGCCCCAACACCCCGAACCGCATCCCCCGAGAGTAGGACAACACCAGGTCCCACCCCCGCCGCACCAGTCCGACGAACCCAGCCCGGGCACTCCATCCCACCCCCGCCGCACCAGTCCGACGAACCCAACCCGGGCACTCCATCCCGCCCCCGCCGCACCAGTCCGACGAACCCAGCCCGGGCACTCCATCCCACCGCCGAACGCCCGCCGACAGCGAACACCCGACCGCCGTCCCGAAGAGACCCGCCCACCTGGCAGACACCGGTGGGAGCTGCCGCTCGGCAGACATGGTGCGAGCTGCCGCCTGGCGTGCCGACGGACATGAGGTATCCGCAACTCGGACTCCGGGCGTCGCTCAACTCACCGGCTCAGCTCCCCCGCGGGGACGGATACCTCATGTCCGTCGGTACAGGTGGAGGCAGCTGAACAGGTGTTTGCTGTTAGGGGTGCGGTCCACAGGGGAACTACAGGGCGGGGCGGCACACTGCGCGGCATGGGTGACGGGATTTTGGATGAGGCGTACGAGCGGTTCGCGCGGACCGGGCCGGAGTGGGGCGAGAGCAGCCTGACGAACCACGGGCCGATGGCGGTCGAGGTGCTGGTACGGCGTGGGCTCGCGGCTGATGTGCATCGCTGGGTCGATGCGTATCTGGGCAAGCTCAGCGAACTGCCGTCGGTGAGCGATCGCATCACCGACGCCACGTGGCAGGACGCGCTCGGTGACGGCCGGCGGGTCGGCGACTGGTCGGCGTACTTCGAAGAGCAGATGCGGGAGCACCCGTGGCGCGAGGTACTCGTCACCTGGTGGCCGCGTCTGCTCCCCGGGATCGTGGCTGGCGCGACGCACGGGGTGATTCGCGTCAGCCACGCAGTACGGACGTTGCTACGCGGTGATACAAGCCCTGCAGCTGTCACCGAGTTGGCGCACGGTCTCGCCTTCTGGGCAGCCCGCATGCGCGCCGTCCCGGGTGCGGCCGAGGTGGACGGCACGCTGGAGGTGAATGCTGCGTTGGACGCGATTCCCCGCATTCCTTCCCAGCAAGGCACAGTCGCGGTGCGGTTCGGGCAGCTTGCCGAGATGCCTGCCTGGCCGGCGTCGCTCAGGGCGCTCAGAGCACCCAGCAACCCAGCCGAGGTACAAGACATACTTCAAGACCTGGTGGCCGGCGCCGTGGCACGCTATCTCGGTCATGGACACGGCAGCCCGGTCCTGCTGGTCCACACCGCGACCGCGCCCAACGCGGTCCTGCACACGCTCCCGGCGCTTCCACCATCGCTCTGGGCGCCGAGCCTGTCCGCGGTCTGGGCAGCGAGCGCGGCGATCACCGCCGCTTACTCACCGTCAGAGTCTATTCCACGGCATGAATTACCCGATGGCATCCACGCAGATGAGTTGATGAGTTACGCGCTGCAGCATTCCGACGAGCATGTGATCAAGTTCGCGGACACGGCGCTCGACGCTTTCGCACATACCGGCGATTCCGAGGTGCTGGCCGCTGCCCAACGGGTCGGAGATCTGATCAAATAGGAGAAGTGGTGGTCGGTGTTCCCGCGAAGTCACCGACCACCACCCTTAGTTCAAGCCATCACCCGAACGCTTGGTTCAAGCGATCCAGCGGATCACCCAGTCCGAGCGAATCGCCGTCGGCAGCGCTCAGCAAGTTGCTGTCGGGGCTGCCCAGTCGGCGCGGTCGTTGTAGCCGCCGTCACCGGCGTCGCCGACCAGCAGGTCGAGGACGCGGACGCCGGTCAGGTCGACGTCGACCGGCTTCGGGTGGTCTCGGTCGACCACGCCGCTGTCGAACAGCACCTTGCCGTCGCCGACGACCTGGAACGTCGACGTACCGCCTTCCGGACCGACATTCCGTACGGCGTCGTCGATGCCGACCGTCGCGGTCAGCCGGCTGCACGCCTTGCCCAGGTAGAACCGCACGGTGGACGGCGACGCGACCCCGATCCCGGTCGGGTACGTCTGGCTGACCAGGCTGATCGGCGAACCGCCACCCACACTCTCGTCGACCGTCGGCGACATCCAGCCGCTGGTCGCGACGATCCACTGATGATGCGAGAGCGCCGCAGTGCCGCTCGGCGGTTCCGGCGCGACAACGACCGGCGAAACGGTCGACTGCTGCTGCTGGCCGTACCCGACGGCCTCGTACGACGTACGCGCTGTCAGCGCCGCGTTCCCAGTAGCCGCGCCCGCGGGCAGCTTCACCGTGAAGGTGAAGGTCGCCTGCTTGCCACCGGCAAGAATCGAAGGTGCCGTGATCAACGACTTGACCGTCCAGCCGGCGCCGCCGGTCAGCGACACCGCAGGCTTCAGGACCGGGAGCAGCCCGTCGTTGCGAACCACCACCTGCGCAGTAAGTTCGTCGCCCCCGGCAACTACCGGCGCGACTCCCTCAGGCTGCGCGTCGGTGCCGACCTTCGTCACCTGCGGGATCCCCGCCGTCACATGCGGGATGCCCGGGACACCACTGGCCTGGGAGACCCGGAACAGCGCCGTACCGTGGGCCGGAACCGCCGCGCTGATCGTGCCCGCGCTCTCGGTGACCGAGTTGGTCCAAGCGTTCTTCAGAGTGAACCGCGATCCGCTCAGCCCGATTGCGCGAGCTGTGGTGATGAGGGTCTTGGCGCTGTCACCGCGGTTGAGCAGGACGACCGCACGACTGCCATCGGCGAGGCGCTTCACCCACGTCTCCGCAGTGCCGGCGGCTCCGACGCGCACTGCCTGTACTGCGGCAGGGTCTTGGTTGATCCCGACGACATCGGGGTCGGTGAGCATGCCAATGGTCGTGGCGCTGAGCTTGCGGATGTCGCTGCCGACGACGAGCGGAGCGGCGGCCACGGCCCACAGGGTCAGCTGACTGCGGAACTCCTCGTCGGACATGCCGAGTTCAGGTGCCAGGTAGTCCGGATCGCTGAACGCGCCGGGCTTGACGACCTCGGGGTGCCTGGCGTTCGCGTCGTAGTTGCGCAGGACGTCCTTGAACTTGATGTCGCCCTGGAAGCCGACGTCGGTGTAGGTCCGCCAGGACTGCGCGATCGCCGGCGCGTAGGACCAGGAGTTGATCGACTGCTGCGATTCGGGGTAGTTGCCCCAGTCCGGCGAGGTCACCGGGTTGCAGAGGTTGAAGATCATCGGACGGTGGCTCGCGTTGTTGTGCAAGGCCTGGGCGAACTCGGTGAAGACGGTCTTCGGGTCGAGGTTCGCCGCGATGCCGCAGAGGTAGTCGACCTTGACCGCGTCGAAACCCCAGGCCGCGAACTGGTCCGCGTCGCGTTGGTAGTAGCCGCCGCTGCCGAGACCGCACCGACCGGGGATGTAGGGTCCGGCGTCGGTGTAAATGCCGGCCTTGAGGCCCTTGCTGTGGATGTAGTCCACCAACGGCTTCAGGCCGTTGGGGAACTTGGCCGGGTTCGGCACCAGATCGCCGGCCGCGCTGCGGGACTCGTCCGCCTGCCAGCCACCGTCGAGCCAGACGATGTCGTAGCCGGCCTTCTTCAGGCCACGGCTGACCAGCGAGTCGGCAACCGAGCGGATGGTGGCGTCGGTGAAGTCACCACCGAGGCCGTAGTAGGTATTCCATCCCATGTACGGCGTCGGACTGAGCACCGGCGGGGTGGTGGCGGAAGAGGAGGTAGGAGTAGCTGAGGCGGGAGCTACGGCGGTAGCGAGCGAAGCGGTCACCAGGGCCGCTGCAATCACCCCACCGAGCAAGGCGGATAGCTTTTTCACGTCTTGTTCCTTACTGCCTTGGCGGACAGAACGGACGGTCAGTCGACGGGCTCGACGACCAGGCACTGCGAATCGGCTGTGTCTCCCCAGCGGACGCCGACCTGGAGCAGATAGCTGCCCGGGTGGACTTCGTCCCCCACCCGGTAGTTCTTCGCGGTATCCAGCTGAACCAGCGGGATCCGGCGCGGTCTGGTCGGCAAGGTGCCTCGGACATTCCCGTCGCCGGTGTCCCACAGGAACACCACCGACCGGTCGGCGCCGACATACTGCACCCCTTCGGCCAAGGGATAAACCAACCCGTTGGCCACGACCTCACGAATGTCCTTGTACTGCGCGACGTGGCGCGCCGCGGCGGCCAGCTGATCGTCGGACCACCTCGACAGATCCGCGCCAATCCCGAGACCGCCGGCCATCGCGACGTGGAACCTGAAGGCCAGCGACCGTTCGCGTCCGTCATGAGTGCCCTCGGCATCGGTCACCCAGGAGCTCATCAAGTGCGGCGAGTACCCGCTCAGGAATCCGCGCTGGATCTTCAGCCGATCGAGCGGAGCCGTGTTGTCACTGGGCCAGAGCGTGTCGACCCGAGCGGCCATCCCCAGATCGACCCGACCGCCACCACCCGCGCAGCCCTCGACGACCACCTGTGGGTGTGCCGAACGGATCTGGTCGAGGATCCGGTAGAGATTCGCGACCACCCTGCCGTCGAGATCGGCGTGCACCCCGCTGTCGAGCCGCGGCCGGTTGGCGTCCCACTTGAGATAGCTGATCTCGTACGACGTCAGCAGCCGGTCGAGCGTCTCCCAGATCCACTCGGCGACATCGTCGCGACCGAGATCGAGCAGCAACTGATTCCGGATCAGCAGCGGCTCGCGCCCTTCGGTCCGAAGAATCCACTCAGGATGCTTGGCCGCCAGCTCCGATCCCGGACTGACCGACTCGGGCTCAACCCACAACCCGAAGCCGAGCCCCACTTCCTTCAGGTCTTCGATAAAGGCACCGAGCCCTTGCGGGAAGGCGACCGGGTCGACGTCCCAGTCCCCCAGCCCGGCCGTGTCGTCTACCCGCCCGGTGAACCAGCCATCGTCGACCACGAAGGTCTCGACCCCGGCCCGCACCGCACGCCTGGCGAGTTCAAGCTGATGATCAGCCCTTACATCGAACTCTGTAGCGAACCAGGAGTTGTAGACGACCTTCTGCGGCAAGCCGCGGGCGAAGGTCCGCTGGTAGGCGTGGAAGGCACGGGCAAGCCCATCCGGCCCTTCGGTACTGCAAGCGCCAACAGCCACCGGGGAAACCCAGGAGGATCCAGGGGCCACAACCAGGCCGAGCGAGGGTGCGACTCGGCCCGCTTGGATCCGGGTCTGCCCGGTGGTGTCGACGTCCGCGCTCAGTTGCCACGACCCCGACCACGCGAGTTGCACGCCCCACGTAGTACCGGCCGGGTCGTCGGCATCGGCGACGGACAGGAAGGGTGAGTACGAGTGGCCGGTAATGCCCTGCCGGCTGTCGATCGTGAACCTGCCGCGCGGCAGCGTGACCGCAGCCTGCTGGAACTCGCTGTTCCACTCGCCCCACAAATAACGCACGTGAGCGCCGGACGCGGTCGGGACGACGAAGCCGGCCGAGTCGTGATGATGCAAGGTCAGATCGCCCGCGCCGTCGTTGTGCACGGAGACCCATCGCTCGACGACGTCGAGCTCAGCCGGCAGCCGGTAGTGCAGGACCAGCCGAAGCCGACGAAGCTCGTCCACGAAGGTCAGCTCGAGATCGTCGTCCTCCTGCGCCCCGGACACGAAAACCGGCCGGCACTCGTCGTTCCCATCCGGCCCGCTCACCACCAACTCGGTGGGAGCGGCATACCGAACCCCTCGTACTGCGTACTCCAGCGGCTCGACATCGGCCTCCGGAAGGAAGTGAACCGTCCCGGTCGGAGCCACCGTCGACGGGCCGTCGGCCACCGCATACGGGCCCCAGGCAACCAAGCTCGCCCAGCGCCCATGCTCCGGCACCTCGACCACATACGACGTGGCTGCTCCACGCAACGTCCACTGTGTTGAATACTTTTCCCGCCCCACCACCCCGGTCGTCACTTGACGGCCCCGATCGCCAGCCCCGACACGAAGTGCTTCTGGAACTTCAAGAAGACGACAAGTGTCGGCACCGCCGCAATAACGGTGCCTGCGGCAATCACGTTCCAAGATGACACGAACAGCCCTTGCAGACCGAGCAGGGCAGGCGTCACCGGCATCTTCTCGCCCGACCGGATGACCGTGATCGACCAGAGCAGATCGTTGAAGATCCAGGTGAACGACAGCGCACCGAGTGCCGCGAGCGCAGGCCGGGTCAGCGGCAGGATCACGCTCGAGAAGATCTTGCCCGGACCGGCCCCGTCGATCGTGGCCGCCTCCTGGATCTCCCGCGGTAGATCACGCATGAAGCCGTGCAGCACGAACGTGTAGAAGCCGAGCCCGAACCCGACATGGACCGCGATCAGTGCGTAGAGCGTGTCGTAGTACCCGGTCAGTTCCACGAACCGTGAGATCGGGATCAGCAGGATCTGCGGCGGCAGCAGGTTCCCCATCAACATCAGCAGCAACACGGTCCGCCGGAACGGGATGTTGTAGCGAGCCAGCCCGTACGCCGCGGTCGCCGCGAACCCCAGACTCAGCAGCACCGCCGGAATCGTGACCAACAACGAGTTGATCAAAGCCCTGAACTCGTCCGCGTCCTCCCAGGCCGACTTGTACGTCGAGAAGGTGAACGAGTGCGGCAGGGAACCCAGGCCGTTCGCGGCGACGTCGTCGAAGCTGCGGAACGAGATCACCACCACCCACAGGATCGGCGCGATCCAGAGGAACGAGACGAGTCCCATCGCCAGGTGGTACCCGGTCGTCTTGAACCGGTTCGTCATGGGGCCTCCTGGCCTGGACTGAGGAGTGGAGGGAGCGAAGCGACCGGAGGGACGAGGGAAGGACGGGAGCTTGGCCCCATGACCCGCCGAGCCGGAGGCGAGGCAAACAGCAGGGTCATGTCTCCTCCCGGAAGGCACGGATCAGGTAGCCGAGGATGACCGCGAGCGCTAGCACGAAGATCACCACGGCGATCGCGGAGGCGTAGCCCAGCTGGGTGGACTGGAACGCGGTCGAGTACATGTACGTACTGAGCAGCTCGGACGAGTGGTACGGCCCACCCTTGGTCATCGACCAGACGATGTCGAAGGATCTAAGCGAGTCGATCACGATCACCGACAGCACGACCGAGTTCACGCCTTTGAGCTGCGGGATCGTCACGTACCGGGTCCGCTGCCAGGCCGAGGCTCCGTCGACCCTTGCTGCTTCGTAGAGAGCAGGGTCGACGGCCTTGAGACCGGCCAGGTAGAGCACCATCACGTAGCCGATCTGGCGCCACAAGGCCGGCAGGATCACGGCGTACAAGGCAGTGTCGGGATCCGCGAGCCAGGGCCGGACGAAGTTGCCGAGCCCGACGCCGCGCAGTACGGAATCAACCAAGCCGTCGGGTTGGTAGAAGACCCGCCAGATCAGCGCCGTCACGACGAGTGAGAAGACGACCGGAGTGAACAGCGCGGCGCGGTAGATGCCGACGCCGCGGCGCTCCTTCTGCAGCAGCAGGGCCATCCCGAACCCGCCGATCACGCTGAGCCCACCGAACAACACCAGCCAGATCGCCGTGTTCTTCAACGCGGTCCGGAAGATCGGGTCCGAGACCATGTCATGGAAGTTGCCCAGGCCAACGAATTTCGGCGCCGACAACCCGTCCCAGCTCGTCAACGCCAGCCAGAACCCTTGCAGCGCGGGCCAGAACACCCACACCGCCTCGATCAGGAACGGCACGAACACGAACGCCAGAATCAACGGCGAGATCCGATGCAACTTACTCCGCGGCTGCCGCCCCGGCCCCTTCGACCGGGCCGGCTTGGCGGCTGCCGCATCAGGCACCGACTCGACCGAGGTGGCAGTCATGCCTTGAAGATCTTTTCGGCTGCTGCCTGCCAGTCTTTGAGGATCTTGTCGATCTGGTCGGGCTTGTCGAGGAACTTGGTGAGGGCGGCGTCGGCGGTCGGCTGGAGGGCGTCGCTGGAGTCACGGTTGAAGAACTGGGTGATTTCCTTCGCGTCTTGAACCATGGCCTTGCCCTTGCGGACCAGCGGCGTGTCGGCGGACTTCGCATCGGGGTTCGCGGGGATGACCGTTCCGGACGAGTTCTTGACGTAGATCTCCTGCGCCTCGGGGGTGGCGAGCCAGCCCAGGAACTTCTTCACGGCCTCGGGGTCCTTCGCCTTCTTGCTGGCGAAGTAGCCGTCGATCGGGGCTTCTTCGGCGACCGGGACCGACGGGTCGATGATCGGGAACTGGAAGAAGTCGATGTCGTCGAGCGCGTCCTTGGGCGCGGAGTCGGCGAAGAAGGTGCCGATCAGGAACATCCCGGTCTTGCCACCGAGCAAGGCCGAGGTCGCCTCCTGGAACGGGAACGACTTCCCCTTCGGGTCGAAGTACGGGAGCGCCTCTTTCCACTTGGTGAAGACGGCCTTGACCTTCGGGTCGTCGAAACGGCTCTCGCCGGCCAGCAGTTGGCGGTGATACGGAGCGCCGTTGATCCGGATGTTCAGGTAGTCGAACCAGCCCGACGCGACCCACGGGGTGTCGCCCAGGCCGATGCCGATCGGCGGGACGCCCTTGCTCTGGATCGTCTTGCAGACCGCGAGGAACTCCTCCCAGGTCTTCGGCGGGGTGACGCCCCACCTCTGGAAGTTCGACTTGCGGTAGAACATGCCCCACCAGTAGTAGCTGACCGGCACGAAGATCTTCTGCCCGTTCTCGCCGGTGGAGACCTTCTGCATCGACTCCGGGTAGCTCTTCATCCCGTCCCAGACGCTGGTGACGTCGAGCAGCAGATCCTTCTTGGCGTACGAGTTCGCGACCGACCCGGCGTACCAGGTGTAGACGTCCGGCGGGTTCGCGGACGTCAGGTACGTGGGGAGCTGGGTGCGGAAGATCTCCGACGCGACGGTGTTCAGCTTCACCTTCCCACCGGTCTTGTTATAAGCCTCGACCAGCTTCTCCATCGCGGCTTTCGCCTGCTCGGCGGAGAGGTTGGACTGCAGTGAGAGCTCACCAGTCGCGCCGCCGCTGCTGCCACCGCTCTTGGTGGTCGAGGTCGCGCAACCCGGGATCAGGGCCGCGGCCCCAAGCATCCCGAGCCCCTTGAGGAACGTGCGCCGATCAGCTGCCAGACCTGCCATGCCCTACTCCTGAGCTCTCGCGGCGCCGGCGGGATCCGCCGTGCCAGTCGATTGAGTGGTTCGTTCTGCGGAGGATCTTGCAGCCGCGCAGTCGGGCATGTCAATATTAATTCGTAAATTACGAGCAAATCGCTTGACGTGATGACTTGGTCACGATCAACTGGTGCATCGTTGGAGACGTGGAGGCTTCTGTTGCGGCTTGCTGAGCGGGTGATCGTGGTGACCGGGGCAGCCACCGGTATCGGTGCGGCCTGTGTGCAACGGCTGCTCGACGAGGGCGCCTCGGTCGTCCAGGTCGACCTGCAACCGTGCAAGGAGGTCCCCGGCCGGGCGATCGCCGTACAAGGCGATGTCGCTGCGCCGGACACCTGGGCGGAGGCGCGGTCGCGCGGCCGCGACGAACTCGGACCGATCGACGGACTCGTCAGCAACGCGTACCTGGTCGAGGTCCTGCCCGCGCACGAATTGTCGCCGAGCTCCTGGCAACGCCAGCTCGACGTCAACCTCACCGCCACGTTCCTCGGCTTCAAGACCCTGTACGCCGATCTGTCGGCGACCCGAGGTTCCGTAGTACTGGTGTCGTCGGTGCACGCCTTGGCCGGCATCCCCGGGCATCCCGCCTATGCCGCGACCAAGGGCGCTCTGGTGGCGCTCGGGCGGCAGCTAGCGGTCGAGTACGGCGGGGCGATCCGGGTGAACACCGTGCTGCCGGGGCCGATCGACACCGCCGCGTGGGACCGTGTCACCCCGGAGGGAAAGGAACAAAGTGCTCGGGCAACCGCGGTTGGGCGACTCGGCCGGCCGGACGAGGTCGCGGCCGCTGTCGCGTTCCTGCTGTCGGACGAGGCTTCGTTCGTGACGGCGGCCAGCCTGGTGGTCGACGGCGGCTGGTCCGCGGTGAAGGACTCGGCATGACGGACTGCCGTTCGAGACTTGATTCAGGACTTGTTTCACAAGCGATGGGGAGATGCCGGTGACGGGGATTCAGCGCGGGATGTCACGAGGTTTGCACGGGCAGATCGTCGAGGTGATGGCGCAGCGGATCCTGTCGGGACAGATCCCGCAGGGCGCGACCATCAACGTGGTCGAGCTGCAGGCAGATCTCGGCGTCAGCCTGACCGCTGTCCGGGAGGCGTTGAAGGTACTGACCGCGAAGGGACTCGTCGACGCGCGGCAGAAGCGCGGCACGTTCGTCCGGCCGCGGTCGGACTGGAACCTGCTCGACGCGGACATGATCCGGTGGCACTTCGACGACGACGTGCGTCCCGAGTTGCTCGAAGAACTGCACGAAGTACGGGGCATCGTGGAACCTGCGGCCGCGCGGCTGGCCGCCGTACGGGCCGAGGATGTGCATCTGGAGGCGTTGGACTCCGCGCTGGCGGCGATGTCGTCGGCCGCTGACGACCTGGCCGCCGCCGAGGCGGACATCGCCTTCCACAAGGCGTTGCTGGCCGCGACCGGCAACGAGCTGCTGACCAAGATGGAGGTCATCATGGAGGCCGGCCTGGCCGATCGCGACCGGCTGGTGCATCGGGTGAAGCCCTCCGACGATTCGGTGCCGAGCCACCGGCGGGTGGTCGACGCGGTCCGCGCGCACGATCCGGAGGGCGCGGAGCTGGCGATGCGTGAACTCCTGGCGAAGGCGGCCGAGGATCTGTCCGAAGTACGGCGCCGCAAGTGAAGATCGAGCGGATCGAGACGTTCCTGGTCCCGCCACGCTGGTTGTTCTGCCGGATCGAGACCAGCGACGGCGTCGTCGGCTGGGGCGAGCCAGTCGTGGAGGGTCGCGCGGAAGTTGTCCGGACGGCGATCGAGACCTTGTCGGAGTATCTGATCGGGCAGGACCCGCTGCAGATCGAGCGGCACTGGCAGATCTTGTCGAAGGGCGGCTTCTACCGGGGCGGGCCGGTGCTGAGCAGCGCTGTCGCCGGCTTGGATCATGCCTTGTGGGACATCGCGGGGAAGGTCTACGGGGCGCCGGTTTCGTCGCTGCTCGGCGGGCGGGTGCGGGATCGCGTCCGGGTGTACGCGTGGGTCGGCGGCGATGAGCCGGCCGAGATCGCGGATCAGGTCGCCGCTCAGGTCGAGGCCGGGATGACCGCGGTGAAGATGAACGCGAGCGGGCGGATCCAGCCGTCGCCGTCGCTGGGTGAGGTCAACGCGATCGTGGCCCGGCTCGCGGCTGCTCGTTCAGTGCTTGGTGATACGCGTGATGTGGCGATCGACCTGCATGGTCGGGTCGGGATTGCGGCCGCGCGGCGGATCCTGCACGCGGTGGAGCCGTTGCATCCGCTGTTCGTCGAGGAGCCGGTGTTGCCGGAGCATCTGCACCATCTTCCAGAGGTTGTTTCAAGCTCTACGGTTCCGGTGGCCTTGGGCGAGCGGCTGTACAACCGGTCCGAGTTCGTGCCGGCCCTGGATGCCGGGGTCGCCGTGGTGCAGCCGGATGTTTCGCACGCGGGCGGGATCTCGGAGTTGCGGCGGATCGCAGTACTGGCTGAGACGCATGGCGCGTTGCTGGCGCCGCATTGTCCGCTTGGGCCGATCTCGTTGGCGGCGAGCCTGCAGGTTTCGTTCGCGACGCCGAACTTCTTGATCCAAGAGCAGAGTCGTGGGATCCACTACAACACGGGCAGCGACCTCACGTCGTACGTGACCGACCCGACGCCGTATACGTGGGTGAACGGGCACGCGGAGTTCAATCCCCTGCCTGGGTTGGGAATCACCGTCGATGAGGAGGCCGTTCGCGCGGCCGACAAGCTCGGGCACGCGTGGCGGAACCCGGTCTGGACGCACGAGGACGGATCGTTCGCAGAATGGTAGAGCTCCCCACCAACGAGGTCGTCGTCGATCTCGACGACGGCGGCCGCTGGACCTCGCTCGTCCTCGGCGGGCGCGAATGGCTGTGGACGAACCCTGCCCTGTCGTCAGTCCCACGCACTGGCTTCACGTCTTATATCGACGTCGGCGGCCTCGACGAATGCTTCCCCACCGTCCGCGGCGTCCCCGACCACGGCGCCCTATGGAACCAACCGTGGGCCTCCCTCGACGAAGACGAAGACTGGGACGCCGTCCAGTACGGCGAAGCCGTCCTCCTACGCCGCTTCAACGGCGGAGAGCCTCCTCCGGAGATCACCGAATCAGGCGCAATCTGGGCCGACTACCGCCTGGTCGCCCCGCCCGGCTACCACTTCACCTGGACCGCCCACGCCCTACTGGACTGCGCGGTCGGCACCAGGTTGATCGCCCCGACAGGCACCCCCTGCCGCCTCTACCCAGAAGCCACAGGACACCTGAATGTTCCTTGGCCCGGCACAGCGCCTTGGTTTGAGGCGAGTTGGCCATCTCCGGGTGGGATTGAAATGGAGACGTACGACTCGAACGACGGGTCAGCTATTGGCGCGGTGCTGGTGCACCTCTCGACGATTTCCGTGCGGGACGGCTCGGACGAGTTGACGTTCTCGCTCAGTTGCCCTGGCCAACCGGTTTCGGTGGCGTTGTGGCGGAATCTGGGTGGGTTTCCCGACGATACGCCGTACCGGAGTCTGGGGGTGGAGCCGATGCTCGGGCGGGTGTTCGACCTCGACGAAGCCGGGCCCGGTGACGCCGCGATCGTGCCCGAGTCGGGTGAACTGACCTGGCGGCTCGTCATCTCCGCCAGGTCAGTCTGATCGTGCTACCCGAGCGGCAGATCCAGCACCACGTTGGCAACCGTGGTGGAGTTGCTGGTGCGGATGGACGCGATCTCGGCGGCGGTCAACGCTCGCTTGTAGATGCGGACCTCATCCAGCGACCCGTCGAAATGGTGCGCCCCGTCGAGCCGCTGACCGACGTACATCTTGAACGGCCGGCCCGGACTGACCGACCCGGCGGGCGCTGCAACCGAAGCGGCCTGAGCCCCGTCCACCCAGATCGACAGCGTTCCGGCCTTGCGTTGCAGGGCGACGTGATGCCAGGCGTTGTCGTTGTACGCCTTGGTCGTCGCGACCACGGCGGTATTGCCCCCGGTCGTGATGAGCCCGCGGATCCGGCTGTCCCCCGGCTCGGCCCGCAGCCAGAACTGCGAGAAGTCGTTGATCCCGTAGCCCCAGAAGATCGCCTGGTTCGCGGTACTGGTTCCGTACTTGATCCAAGCCATAGCAGTAAAGTCCCCTGCCCCGACCGCCAGCGACTCGGCGAACGGGAGCTGGATCGCGTCGTCGACTCCATCGAGATCCCGCGCCTGCCCGAACTTGCCGGCGACCGCGGTGGTGCCGCCGCGCAGATAGCTGTTGTTCCCCAGGCCGGACACGTCCGGGGTGGTCGGCCCGCTCGCGCCGTCCGGCAGCCCGATGTCGGTCTCGGTGAACCGCGCGAACCGGATCTGATCGCGCGCATCGACCGCGCCGGCCTCGTACAGCAGCCCGATCTCACCCGTACCGAGCACGGCCATGTCGGAATAGCCGGACCAGTCGCTGGTGATCCTGGTGCCGTCGGCAACGGACTGCCAGGTGTTGCCCTCGTCGAAGCTGGACCGGATCGTCATGTACCTGCGCCGCAACGGATCCGCCGGCGAGGCGAACAGGATGCGGTTGTACTTCGCACCTTCGTCCACGGCCCGCAGTCGCAGCAGCGATCCCTGCACCGTAGGAGTCGTCAGCCCGGCGACGCTCTTGTACGGCGTGACGTAGGTCTCGCCGCCATCGTTGCTGACGGCAAATGCCCGGCTGTCGCCACCACTGCCGTTGTTGTTCCGCGCACCGGCATAGATGCCGCCGTCCACCTTTTCCACGACACTGATCTCCTGCGGAATGATGTCGGTGTTGCTCCGCAGATCGGTGGCGCCCTTGTGCCAGTGCTCGCCGTGATCGTCGCTGTAGACGAGCTGCCCGGCGACCTTCTGGCCGACGTCGTAGTTCGTCCCGGCGACGAGGCGGCCGGCGTGGACGCCACGGGTCAACTGGATGCCGTGCATCGGCCCGGTCGCGTACCAGCCCCAGGTGGGGTCGCCGATCTGGTCGGCGATGTTCGTCGCAGGAGTGAAGGACACACCGTCGTTGTCGCTGAACTGCACGTACGGAATCCGCGGCCGATCGGTCCCGTTGCCGGGATCCATCGTGGTCAGGAGCACTATCCGGCCGGTCTCGAGGTCGACGATCGGGGTCGGATTGCCGCGCGTGGACACGGCGTCCGGATCGCCGTCGACGCCGGACAACACGGTCTTCTGCTCCGACCAGCTCCGCCCGTTGTCGATGGACCGTCGGACGACGAGGTCGATCTCCTGCGAATCGGCACACCAGGTACGACGTGCTTCGGCGAAGGCGAGCAGGGTGCCCGCCTTCGTCCGGACGATCGCCGGGATCCGGTAGCAGCCGTAGCCGGCGAAGCCTTTGTCGAAGAGGACGGTCTGGGTGACCGTCGCTTGCGCGGGACTGGCCTGCTGGGGAGCGGCCACCAGGCCGGCCGCCAACAGGCAGAGGGTCAGGACTTGAATCAAGAAACGGCGGAAGCTGGGCATGGGGCGGGAGACCTGCCTTCCGGTGAATGGAAAGTAAACAACCTCTTGGATTGCTCATCCCGTAATTTGTCCACAACTCCGGCCTGCGAAACCCGGACATCGGACGTCCTATGTGTGGATCGATCAAATGCTCCAGGCCTCGATTGGCCTACCGTGAAATCGTCGAAGGAGAGCTGTCGTGGACCTGCTAGCCGAACTCAGCCGGCGGAAGGTGCTGGCGATCATCCGGGCGGACGGACCCGACCGGGCACTGAAGTGCATCCGCACCCTCGTCGGCGCGGGGATCACCGCGCTCGAGGTTTCGCTGACGACGCCGGGTGGTGCGGAGGCGATCGCCAAGGCTCGTTCGGAGTTCGATTCTTCGATCCTGATCGGCGCCGGGACTGTCATCACCGCCGCCCAGGCCGATGAGGTCGCAGCCGCTGGCGCAGGGTTTACCGTCACCCCGGCGATCACTCGTGGCGCCTACCGAAGTGTCGAGATCGGCCTGCCGCTCCTCTGCGGCGCGCTGACTCCGACCGAGGTGATCACCGCGCTCGACATGGGAGCGCTCGCGGTCAAGATTTTCCCAGCAAAACTCCACGGCCCCAGCTACCTCCGCGAACTCCGGGCTCCACTCCCCAACGCCCCACTCATCGCCGTCGGCGGCATCGACGCTTCGTCCGCTCCCCAATACCTGGCCGCAGGCGCCTTCGCAGTAGGCCTCGGCTCTCCACTCCTAGGCGACGCCGGCACCGGCGGCTCCCAATCCGCCCTGGCAGCCCGCGCCGCCACCTTCCTAGCCGCGGTAACCAATGCCTAACCCCCAGCCCACCTCACCCGGGGACCCCCTGGACGTGGAGGCCAACCCCCAGCCCAGCTCACCTGGGGATCCCCTGGACGTGGAGGCCAACCCGCAGTCCACCAGCGACCACCATCGGGAGAGCGCGGACCCAGTGACGGACGTCCAGCCCACCTCGCCGGCAGACCAGCCGACCGCCACGGCGGACCGCCACACCATCAGTACCCGCGACCTCCAGGGCTCCAGCCACTTGACTCAGGCGCCAACACCTTCGCCTGCGGTGACCACTGATGGCGTGGCGGTCCGGCTCGAGGTGCTCACGCTTGGCGAAGCGATGGTGTCGATCCGATCGAAGGCGACGATGCGACTCGGAGGCGAGGCGCACCTGTCGGTCGCCGGGTCGGAGAGCAATGTGGCGATCGGGCTGGCGCGGCTTGGGCATCGGGCTGCCTGGATAGGGGCCGTGGGCAACGATGAGCCCGGCAGGCTGATCCAGCGGACCTTGCGGGCCGAGGGAGTCGATACGCGGTACCTGCGCTTCTCGGACGAGTCGTTCACCGGGTTCATCGCGTTCGATCAACCCGCGCACGACATCACCCGGGTCAGCTACCACCGGCGCGGCTCGGCCGGCTCCACCCTGACCGCCGACGAGTGCATCCGGGCCATGGAAACATCCCAGCCCCACCTCCTCCACGTCACCGGCATCACCCCCGCCCTCTCCCCCGAGACTCGGCTCGCCTCGCTGGCCGCAGTACGGGCCGCCACCGCAGCCGGCGTACAGGTTTCGCTCGACGTCAACTACCGCGCCCGCCTCTGGTCTCGCGCTGACGCCGCCGCCGCGTTGCGCGAACTCATCCCGCACATCCACACCGTGTTCGCCTCGGACGACGAACTCGACATCCTCACCGACGCCACCGACCCGATCGCCGACCTCCTGACCTCAGCCGCCGAAGTCGTCGTCACCGCCGGCAGCAAGGGCGCCTGGTCGCACACCACTTCGGGCACCACCCACCGCCCAGCCCTCCCGGTCACCGTCGTCGACAGCATCGGCGCCGGTGATGCATTCGTCGCCGGCTACCTCTCCGCCACCCTCGACCACCTCCCGATCCCCGCCCGCCTAGAACGCGCCACGGCCACCGGCGCCTTCTGCGTCGGCGCATACGGCGACTGGGAATCCCTCCCCACCCGCGAGGACCTGACCCTCCTCGCCCACACCCACGGCACCGCCCTCCGTTGATCCGCGCGACACGCCGGATGCTCGGCGGCGCGACGCTGTCGGCCCCAGGGTTGGTGAGGTCGGCCGATCGGAGAGGGGACAGAATGCGTAGTACACGAAGGGGTTTCCTGGGCCTGGCTGTCATCGCGGCCGCCGCGTCGCGCACCCTGACAGCCTCAGCCACGACGACCGCCGACCGCTACCCGTCGAACACCGCTCTCTACGCCGACCCGTCCTTGGGCGAGGGCGTCGACTACTCGCGTCGCTACCGCCGGCACGAGTGGTTCGACGACGACCTCAGCCAGCGGTACGCCGTACAGCGCACGGTGATCCTGGCGCCACACGGCGGCGGAATCGAGGCCGGTACGTCGGAGTTGTGCCTCGCGATCGCCGGATATCACCCGGCCAGCCTGGTTCCAACACCTGCCGAGGGACCGGTTCACGACTACTGGATGTTCGAAGGACTGCGGTCGACCGGCAACGCCGAACTGCATGTCACGTCGACGAACTGCGACGACCCGGTGGCCAGAGCGCTCGCCGGCGGATCACTCAATGCGGTCAGCCTGCACGGTTGCACTGCCGCGCAGGCCGGCCTCGCGGACGGCACCGAGGCGGTCCTGGTCGGCGGACGGAACAGCACCTTCAAGACGAAGCTCCTGACCAGGCTCAACGCTGCCGGTATCCGCGCGATCGATGCCGCCTCCATCCCGGACCTGAACGGCGACGAACCCACCAACATCGCCAACCGCACCCTGCTCGGCACCGGCGCCCAACTCGAACTCACCACCTCGTTGCGGGCGGCAATGTTCGACACCAACACCCGAGCCGACCGCAAGAACACCACACGGGATCTCTTCCGGTCCTTCGTCAGCGCAACCCGAGCCGCCGTCGCCGACCTGGAGGCAGCCCAGCTGCTCCCCTGACTCGGCGCGCCCCGTACTGATTGTGATCGAGCCGTCGACGAATACACAGCCACCGTCGAAGGCGGCCCGGTCACCGGTGTCGGCACCTTCCACCTCAACGACCGGGGCCAGGTCCGCGAGATCGTCGTCAACCACCGCCCCCCTGTCGGCCGCCCTGACGATCTCCCGTCTCCTCGGCGAGAGCGCGATCGGCCGGCACCGCGACCCGGACGAGTTCTACCGCCCGAGCGAGCAGAGCTACGAGGATCTGCTCGCGTACGCCGATAAACAAGGCGACAGCTGAGCTCTCGACCCGCAAGGATCGGCCCATGGACGTCTTCGTGAAGCGGCGCGAGATCGCTACTGCCGGGTCGATCGCCGAGGCTCTCGGAATGTTCGAGGCAGAGGTGCGCTTCTACCGCGAGATCGCGCCGGAGATCGGCATCCGGGTACCGGCCTGCTACCACTCGGAGATCTCCGCCGAAGGCACCCTGCTCGAACTCGAAGACCTCTCCGCGTGGACCCTCGGCGCAGACCCCGAGGCCGCGGCCCACCTACTGGCCGACCTCCACAACCGCTGGACCGACAAAGTCGCCATCCGCTGGCCGTGGATCCGCCCCATCGGCGCCGGCGACGGCCTCGTAGAACGCCTGTACGCCGAAACCTGGCCGCGCCTAGCCGCCCGCGACGACCTCTCCCCCACCGTCCGCGCCCTCGCCGAACGCCTTGTCGGCAACGTGGCAACAGCCGAACGCCAACTCCTCACCGCCGGCCCACTCACCCTGATCCACGGCGACGCCTCAGCCCAGAACCTCCGCACCAGCCCCACCGGCGAGATAGCCCTCCTCGACTGGGAAGACGTCTCAGCAGCCCCCGGCGTACTAGACCTCGGCTGGCACCTACTCACCTCAGTCGACCCCACCCTCTGGCCAACCACCATCGCAACCTACAGGAGCGGCACCGGCACAAACACCGACGCCGCTCTCCAAGCAGTACTACCGTCCCTGGTCGTCCAAGGCCTACTCAGCTTGGCCAACCACGCGTCCACATCCCCTGAGGCAGAAGCCTGGCGGCGACGCCTGGACGCCGCCGCCGAACTCCTCAACAACTGACTATCAGCAGCCGTAGTTCTCCGATCCTTCTGGGTGGAGCTTCGACACCGGGGCAGGATCGGCAGCGCCGGCATCCCAGAACTGACCCGCAGGCAGCTTCGAAGGCACGAACTGGACCGTCGTCGCGGTTCCGGACGTACCGGTGATCTCGAATCTGATCGTGTGATCGGCCGCAGGTACGACGAACGGATCCCGCTCGCCGAACCCGCCCGGCACCTTGCCCAACGGAATCTTCCCGGTCTGCCCGGCGGACCGTACGACGCTCCAGAGCGTGACTGCCGGGGAGACGGTTTGATCCGTGACGGTCACACTCTCGATCGACTCACCGGAACAGATGCGGTACCCGACGACCAACTGCCCCGAGGATTCGCGCAGCACGTATCCGCGCGAGTCCGCTTCCCCAGTGGCCATGAGGTACAAGCCACCGACGAAGACGGCCAGCATCACCAGCACCCCGAGGCTGATCGGAAGGATGATCCGCCACCGCATCAGCAATATCCTCCATCGCACAGGCCGGCCGAACGTTCGAACCACATGCGGCGCCGGTTACCCCGGTGGATCGCCCAGTCCGCAATGTAAGCCGGAATGAAAGCATGACCGAAGCTCGCATATTGCGATGAGTGCTTTCCCTCATGGCGCAGACGCGCAGCGCGCTCGTTGCCCTCATAACGCTTCTTTGATACCCACACGTTACCGATGGTGTAACCGGCCTCCGGCACCCAGCGGCGGGAGCCGCTGCAGTAGAGGGTAAGACCCGGTGTCCTCTGGCAGTGAGCGCCCGAAGCGCGGGCGTACGCATAACCGAAGGCGGTGTAGTGGTAGTTCCTGACTGCACGGTAACCGGAGCTGAAGTTTCTGACGGCTGATCTGCCCCAACTCTTCCATTTCTTCCAGCCCCAGCGGCGGCCGTCCAGGTCGAAGGCGTTGATGGGGTCGGAGGGATAGGTGTAGGCGTTGGGGTTGCCGCCGGGGACCGGATCAAGGCTCGTGAAGAGGCCGGTGGTGGGGTTGTAGAGGCGGACGCCCATCAAGACCAAGCCGCTAGCCGAAGTGGCGCGTTGCTTCTCGCCGAGCCAGCCGTAGTCGACGGTGCCGGTGTCGGCCGGTGTGCCGCAGCCGAACTCGTCGTAGTTGCTCCAGGCACCGATCGAGGTGGCCGGCTGGGTGCCGGTCAGGTCGACGGTGGTGACGGTGTCGCCGTGCGGGTTGGCGATTGGAAGCGACGCCTTCCCGGTCTGGTCGACGGTGAGCGACAGGTCGCCGCCGATCAGTTCGGCGTACCGCTGGGTGGTGGTACCGGTGGCGACCCAGGTCGGGTTGTCGGAGGTGTCGGTGTAGTGGCGGATGGTGTCGGTCGAGCCGCTGGTGTTGGTCGCTGTTTCTACCGAGCGACGGTCCAGGGCGTCGAGGGTGTAGGTGGTGGTCGTTCCGCCCTGAGCGATGGATCGGGCGAGGTCGTTGTCGTAGTAGCCGATGGTGAGGTTGCCGTCGGCGGGCTTCGGGGTGTCCGAGGCCGGGAGGGTCGTCGTACGGCCGAGTGCGTCGTAGACGTAGTTCCCGACGCCGTTGGCACCCGTCACCGGGCGGTCAGCGGAGTCGAAGGCCCTGGTTGTGGTGGCGGCTCCGGTCGTGGTGCAGGAGCCATCAGCCGCCGCGGGCGCGGTGGACTTGGTGAGGCGGTTGTCGTTGCGGTCGAAGCCGTAGGTGCGGGTGACACAGCCTGGGGTTTGGGTGGGGTCGGTGACGTCGACGCCGGTGGTTGCGGCGGTGCGGTCTTCGACCTTGGTCAGGCGGCCGAGGCTGTCATAGCTATAGGCGCGGTCGTAGCCGACAGCGTCGCCAGGTGCATCACCAGGAGAACCAGTGAAAGCGTTGCCGTCCGGGGTCCACTCCCGAACGAGGCGGCCAGTGACGTCGTTGTCGACCGACCAGGACAACCACGGACCATCAGGATCGACCGTGGTCGAGCCGTCTTCGTTGGTGCTGGTGACCTGGCCGGTGTAGCGCAGCCCGGTCTGCTCACCGGCGTTGTCGTAGTCGGTGGACTGCGTGATCCCACCCGGCAACTTCTGCACAGTCATGGACCCGTCGGCGTCATAGGCACCGGTCGACGACCAGGTGGACCCAGAAGTGATGACCTCAACCTTGGTGGCCAGGCCACGGTGTTCAGTCTTGCCGGCCGCGTCAGTGCCGTCATAGGTGTAACGGGTTGAGCCGTTGGAGTCAGTCAGCGTAGCGATCTGACCACTCGCGTCGTAGACAGTGGTACTCACCGGGTCGCCTTGCGGCTGGTAGCTGACCTGACGGCCCCAGCTGTCGTAGCCCGTAGTGATCGTTGTCGTCGTGTTGTCAGCTGCCTTTGCCGTCACGACGGTCGCAGCACCTGTCGCACCGTCGTACGTCGTGGTCTTCTCTGTGTTCGCAGTCGAGCCAGTCAGACCAGTGACTGTTGTCTTGGTGGTCTGCGCGCGACCGTCGATCAAGTAGCTCGTCGTGCTGGTCCGGGTGACCTGACCAGAGGTCTGGGTGACGGTCTTCGGTGACAGCAGGTAGTTGTAGCTGGTCATGGTGGTAGTCGGCAAGGTCGGCCCGCTCGATGGAGCACCGGCCGGGTAGACCTTGCAGGTCAGGCCACCCCACTGCGGCTTAAGACCACACTCGGGCGCGGCCGAGTTGGCGGTTGCCGTGTAGTAGATGGTCTTCGTGGTTCCCACATCGGCGCCGTTGGAGTTCGGCTGTCGACTGTCGATGACACGGCCTTCGGTGTCATACCGGGTGACCTTGACGACATCACCGGTCACGTCGTTACGAGGACCGGCGGGGTTGGCGTCGGTGATCGTCTTGCTGGGCCTGCCGAGGGCCCACCCGTCGCCGTCGCCCACAACTGCTGCGACGTACTCGGTCTGTGTACGGGTGATCGGCTCCTCGGTTCCCGCGGCCGGGTCGAAGGCGCCCGTAGTGACCGTGGTCGGCAGGCGGTAAGGCAGAGCAGTTGCCGGGTTGATGCCTGAGTTCGGCGCGGACTCGTCGTACGCGTTGTGGGTGTGCGTCCGGACCCACTTGGTGCTGCCGTCCTTGACTGTTGCGAAGCGCGACGGGCCGTAAGAATCCATCACCAAGGTCCCCGCAGGAGTGACCACCGCATCGCCGGCAGCGTTCTTGATGTCGGCGTTGTACACGTTCACCGTGGCCAACTGGTCGGCTGGAGCACCTGCCGGTACTGCGTTGTCGATCACGGTCCGCAGAGCGCGCTCGTCCAACTGGCGAGTCACGTTGCCCTGGTCGTTGTAGTCGGTGGAGGTGTATTGCCAGTCCCCAGCACCGTACTTCGCGTTGTTGACGGTATAGCCCGCCGCGTCGGTGTACTGCAGGTCGGCGTACTGCCAGTCGTCAGCACCCGGAGTACCGGACACCGGGTGATCCGGACCGAAGACGGCGTACCCGTTGGCGGGAGTCGTCTTCTGGTTCCACCTGGCGACCGAACCAGCGGTCAGGTCCGGCAGACCCGCTCCGGACAGGGGTACGTCGTACACGAACTTGGCGAGCGTCGCCGTGCCACCAGCAGGGTCACCGGCGGGACGGTCGCGCTTGACCGAGTCCAGCTTCTCCTGGTCGCCCACTGCCACATAGTTCAGCTGGTACGGCGTTTGGCCGGCCGGCTTGAGCGAGGTGAGGTGATTGGCGGCGTTGTAGGTGTACTCGGTAGAGAGATTCGACCGCGGATCGGTGACCTTGATCAGTCGCCCGCTGCCGTCGTAGGTGTAGGCCGCGACCTGGATCGAGTCCATCGCGGCGCCACCGGACTTGTCGGGGTTGTAGATGTCCAGCCAGGCCTCGGTCATCTGGAACTGGCCCGTGCCGACGGCCGCGTACTTGAAGCGCAGCGCGCGACACCCCGCAGCCATCCCGGTCAGCGGCGGCTTGGTCTGGTCGTAGGCACCACAGGTGACGCCTGGCCCGGTCGGTGCGAGGATGCGCACGACGCGGCCGCTCGAGTCGTAGGAGTACGTCGTCTTGGTCGCGATGCCCGGCTCGCTGATCGTGATCGGCCGCCAGACCGACGGCTGGTTCGGGAACGGCCGCTCCGGGACGTTCCAGGTGGTGACGGTGCCGTCATCCTCGATGTAGGACAGCACCGGCGCCGTGGCGGTACCGGTGATGGTCAGTTTCGACCCGTCGACCTGGGTGTCCTCGTCGGCCGGAATCCAGGTGCCTTGGTCGAAGGTGTCCGTGGTACGCCGCTTGTGGGTCGGCGAGGTGTAGACCAGGGAGGTCCCGTCGCCGTCCACCAGCGCGATCGTGCCGTCGATGCTGGTCGAGTCGATGACCCGCCACCCGGCCGCGCCGGCTTCGGCGCCGTCGAACTCGGCGACCCAGCCCGGACCGAAGGCACCGTCGATGTCGTTGGTCGGCGTCGAGTAGGTCGAGTGCGACCGCGAGATCGACAGGTCACCGGTGTAGCCGGGCACGGAAACATCCGTTGCGTCGAGGTTGAACTCACCGGTCCGGAGCGCGACCTGGCCGGGGCCTGCTGCCGAGGTCGGGAAACCGTTGCCGAAGGCATGCGGTACGCGTTGGATGGTGGTATTCGGGGTCTGGGACCAGGTGCACTGCTCGGTCGTGCCGTACTTGAAGCAGACCTGTACATCCAGCAGCACCGGGGCTCTGTCGTTCAACGTCGTCGGCTGGATGCCGGCGGTGTTGGGGTCGGAGTCGAGGTTGGCGTCGATCTTGGCGGTGGTGCTGTCCCATTGGGTGTTGACGGTGACGCCACCGGCGGCGTTGTCCAGAACGCTGAGCGCGGTCGGGTCTTCGTTCCAGCCGACCAGGTCATCTGAGCTGCCGTAGCCGGAGACGCGCCACTTCACGTGTGCTGTCACCGAGGACGCGAGGCCCTTCGGCGGACCTGCCGCAGTCACCCGGACCGTGCTCGACGTGGTGGTCCGCGGGTTCACGGCCGGTGAGGTCAGCGAGGTGCCGCCCCAACCGAACTTGTACGTCGCGTTCGACGACAACGTGCCTGCTGGGGTTTCGGCCTGGGTCACGATGGTGTGCAGACCCGGGGTGTCCTTGCTGAACTTCACCTCGTACTTCGCAACGTTCGGATCCGTCGAGGGCATGATCTTGACCTGGCCTTCGACACCGTTCGTGCCGGCCGGTCGCTTGCCGTCGACGATCAGGCGGAGATAGCCCGGTGCGTTGTAGCCGGAGCCGGTCGCGGAGACGGTGCAGGTGACGTCCGCGGTGGGTGAGTTGTCCTGCCAGGAGTCGTTGTTGTACGGCGCCGGGCACGACACCGTCGGCTGCGACGGGACTGCAGCGCCGGTGCGCAGGCGCTGGTTGTAGCCAACCCACGGCCCGTCGACCCGGCCGTCGTTGGCCTTCGCTCGGATGTAGAGCAGCGTGTTGTCGGGGAGCGGGGTGGCTGGGGATGGGCGGCAGCCGGCGAGCGTGCCGGAGGCATACACCGACGACGTACAGGTGCCCCACGACTTGAACGTGTCACCGGAGCCGGTGTAGAACTCGAAGATGTACTTGACCGTATTCCCGTCCGGGTCGGTCGCCTTCGTCCGCACCCAGGGGCGCAGGCTCGCCGAATACAACCACGACGTCGTCTCACCCGGAGCCGCGTAGGCGACGGCCTCGGACGGCTCGACCGTGGCCGGCTTGGCCGGGGGACGGTTCCAGGTGAAACCGATGACCGGGTCCTTGGTGCCGGACGTGGCGTAGAACCGCTTCCACGAGTTCACGTCCGCCTCGTTCGCCGCGATCAGCGCCATCCCGCCCACGTCGTACGGTGCCTTGGACCAGGCCTGGGCAAGGCTGGTCATCGGGATCGAGATCCGCCCGCCCGGACAGTCGCTGGAGAAACCCTTCGCCGCGGAGGCCTGACCGTAGACCGAACCCAGCGCCGGCTGGTTCGTCCAGCGGGTCGCGGTATCGGCCAGCGTCATCGTCGACCGGATATACACCGTGCTCGGCGTGCAGGACGAGGCGCCGTACTGCCAGATCGACAACGACGACGACAAGATGTCCTTGCCCTTGAACGGCGCGGTCGAGAAATTCAAGAACGTGCGCTCGGTGTGCGTCCCGTTCTTCCCCGTCCGCAGATCCGGCAACCCCGACAGATCAGAGGTATAACCGGACTGGACGAACGTGTCGAACGCCGCGTACGCCGAACCCGTCGCATAGGTCGGATCGACCGTCACCGGGAACACCCGGGCCGGGTCCAGGAACCACTTCGCGTCCGGCGCGACCACCAACGTCGCCTTACCCGCGGACGCCTGCTCAACAGTGACCTTCACCGTCGCCTTGTCCACACCCGCCGCGTCCCACATGAACCCGACCGGGATCTTCGACCGGACGACATTCTTCGCATCGACGAACGCGATCGAACCATCCGCCTGCTGCTTCGCGGTCAAACCCTTGGTGCGCAGCGGAATCCGCCACACCGGCGCCGTGGCTGGGCGCTGCTTCACGACGAAGTCGTTCTCGAAACCGTTCCGGCGGGCATCCAGCACCAGGTCGACACCGGGCTGAACCTCGGCGTACGTCGCCTTCGTGCCGTCCAGGCTCGGCTCGGGAAGCTTCCAGGGAGAGATCCACTCGACCGTCTTGCCGGGGCCGGAATCGGCCGAGGCGAACACCTGACCGGTCGCGGCGTTGCGCTTCCCCAGACGCAGACCGTGCTGCTGAGAGCGGGGTGCGACCGACCCGTCGACGCCCTTCTGCAGAGTCAGATCGACGTCCTTCCAGGCACCGCCGGACTTGAAGCGGATCGGGGCCGCATGCGCCTCCGTCGTCATCGTGCCGTCCGGATTCGACCAGGTGGTCGAGGTCTCGGTCCGCATCGACTCGACCTCGACCCGGGAACCCTGCGAGCGGGCCGTCACCGCAGCAGAGACCACGTCCGGACGGGACGTCACTTTTGCGGGTGGGGCGGCAGGGGGCTTGGCGTCGGGGATGGCGGCAGGGGCGGCGTCGGCGACCGACTGGCCGATCCCCATTCCAAGCACGAGGACTGATGACAGGGCCAGGCCTACCAGGCGTGGCAACCGGGGTCGTTGAGGTCGACCCAAGCGATCGAGAACGGACAAGGCGATCTCCCCACAACTCGCGCCGGCCTGGGACGACTCGACGACGGGCAGGGTCGTCGAGCGGGCCGGGCGACCCAACCATCGCGTACGCAGCGTGGGCTGTTAGCACTTTCTGCAGCTAGTTGCAGAAACTGCTTCTCGCCGTAACAGCCCCACCTGCCCTCGCCCTGCCGCACCGATGCCGAGCCCGCACGAGGCGAAGGCCGGTAGACGACGCAGCGCGGGTCAGATCAGGTCGGCCTGGGCTTCGATCTCGTTCTCGGGGTCGATCGGGAGGATGATCTTGAACCAGGTCTCGCCGGGCTTGGAGTCGACCCGGAGGTCGCCGTGGTGTTTCTTCACCACGATCCGCCAGGAGATGTCCAGGCCGAGGCCGGTGCCTTCGCCGATCGGCTTGGTGGTGAAGAACGGCTCGAAGATCCGGTTCCGGATCTCCGGCGGGATGCCGGGGCCGGTGTCGCCGATCATCACGACGGCATAGGCGCCGTCGCGTTTGGTCCGGATCGTCAACGTGCCTTCGCCGTTCATCGCGCCGACCGCGTTGTCGATGATGTTGGTCCAGACCTGGTTCAGCTCCGCGGCGTACGCCGGGATCTGCGGCAGCTCCGGGTCGAAGTCCTTCACCACGTTCAGGCCTTGCAGCTTGCCCGACATCATCACCAGCGTGGACTTGAGCAGTTCGCGCAGATCCACCACCTGGTACGGCGCGCGGTCGATCTGGGAGTACTGCTTGGCGGCCCCGACCAGGGTGGAGATCCGGGTCACCGAGTCGTCGATCTCGTTCATCAGCGACTCGGTGTCGATCGTGTACATCAACCAGCGCACCGCGCCTTCGAGGTACTCGTCGCCGACCGCCGCCTGCACCTCTTCCATCCACGGCACGTCCAGCCCGACCGCGGCCAGCACCGGCGCGACATCCCAGCTGTTGCGGACGCCATGGTCGTCCAGCCAGTCGGTCAGCGAGTCCTCGGCATCGCTGAGGTCCAGCGGCGACAGCTCGGGAGCCTTCGCCACCTTCTCGACCGCCGCCTCCTGGATCGCCACGATCGCGTGCAGCTTGGTCGCGTCAAGGGTGCCGTCGGCAAGCATCGCCAGCTTGGACCGCATTCCGGCGACCCGCTGCCGCAGTGTCGCCGCAGCCCGAACCGCTGCTGCTGCAGGGTTGTTGAGCTCGTGCGTCAGACCGGCGGACAAGGATCCCAGGGCAAGCAACCGCTCACGCTCACCCATCGTCTCGTTGGTCCGCCGCATGCCCTGGACGAAGCCGTCGATCAGGTGCACCGCCATCGGGAACCAGCGGTTCATCATCGTCGCCATCGTCTCGGCGGTGATGACGAAGAACGTGGACGGCTCGAGCACCCGCATCGTCGCGTTGTAGTTCTTGCGCTCGTCGGCGCCGAGGAAGGCGGTCACCGCGCCGGCGTACACACCGCGTTGCGTACTGCGGTTGATCTCCACCTCTTCGCCGTGCGACAGCTTGCACATCCGGATCCCACCGGTGAGCAGCAGGTAGCAGCAGGTCGCCTCGTCACCCTCGCTGAAGACGATCCCGTCGTCGACGGCCTCCACGTGCCCTTCCCGCGACAGCCAGCCGAGTTGCTCGTCGGTCAGGCTCTCGAACAGGAACAGCGTGCGGAGCTCGTCGATGCTGAGCCGCAACGGTTCGTCCGTTTCAGAAACTGCCATCAGAGCATCTCCAGATATCTGTGCACCAGGGTCACTGCCATCGCACCGTCGCCGACCGCGGACGCGACCCGCTTCACCGACTCGGCCCGGACATCGCCGGCCGCGAACACGCCGGGCATGCTGGTCTCGAGGTGATACGGCTCGCGCTCCAGCACCCAGCCCGGTGGCCGCCCGTGCAGGTCGGGCCCGGTCAGGACGAAGCCGCGTTCGTCGCGCAACAGGTCACCCGGCAGCCAGTCCGTCCGCGGAGCCGCGCCGATGAACACGAACATCCATTCCGTGTCCACCTCCCGGCTCTCTCCGGTCGCACTGTTCACCAAGGTCACCCGCTCCAGGTGCTCCGACCCCTTGCAGGACACCACCTGGGTGCAGGTGTGCACCTCGATGTTGTCGATCTGGCCGATCTGGTCGATCAGGTAGGAGGACATGGTCGCCTCGAGCGATGGTCCTCTCACCAGCATATGCACGGTCTTGGCATGTTTCGAGAAATAGACCGCCGCCTGGCCCGCGGAGTTGGCTCCGCCGATGATGTAGACCTCCTGGCCGGCGCAGGCCGGACCCTCGGTGGTCGCCGATCCGTAGTAGATACCGCGACCGCAGAGATCGTCCACGCCGGGCGCTTCCAGCGATCGGTAGGCGACGCCGGTCGCCAGGATCACCGAGTGCGCGGAGATCTCGCTGCCGTCGGAGAACACCAGCCGCCGGGCCGATCCGGTCGACTCGAGCTGGACCACCTGCCGGGCGGTCAGCAACTCGGCCCCGAACCGGACCGCCTGCCGCCGCGCCCGATCGGTCAGCTGTGCACCGGACACCCCATCCGGGAAACCCAGGTAGTTCTCGATCCGGCTCGACTGACCCGCCTGCCCGCCGGTCGCCACCTGCTCGACCAGCACGGTCCGGAGACCTTCGCTCGCACCGTAGACGGCCGCGCCGAGACCGGCCGGGCCACCGCCGACCACGACAAGGTCGTAGAACTCCGCGGCCGGAGCAGTGGACAGACCGACCTTGTCGGCCAGGTCCGCCTCGGACGGCGCGACCAGCACTTCGCCTTCCGGCGTGATGATGACCGGCAGCGTCGTACCGTCGACTCCGGCTGCTTCGAGCAGGCGTTTGCTCTCCTCGTCGTCGACACCCATCCAGCGGAACGGGACGGCGTTGCGGGCGAGGAAGTCGCGGGCCGCGAACGACGGCGCCGACCAGCGGTGCCCGATCACCCGGGTCTCGTCGGTGGACGGCTCCGGGGTCGCCTTCCAGAGCTCGAGCATGGAGTCGACCACCGGGTAGAGCTTCTCCTCCGGCGGGTTCCACGGCTTGAGCAGGTAGTGGTCGAGGTCGACCACGTTGATCGCCTGGATGGCGGCATCCGTATCGGCGTACGCGGTCAGCAGCACCCGCCGGGCGAGCGGGTAGAGGTCCATCGCGGCCTCGAGGAAGTCGATGCCGGACATCCCCGGCATCCGGTAGTCGGCCAGCAGCAGGGCGACCGGTTCGCCCCGGAGCTTGAGTTCACGCAGGGCATCCAGGGCCTGGTCGGGCGCTTCGGCCCGGACGATCCGGTTCTCCTCGCCGTACCGGCGGCGAAGGTCGCGGGCGATCGACCGGGAGACGCCCGGGTCGTCGTCCACGGTCAGGATCACCGGGCGGGTTGTCGACGCTGTCATGCCTCCTTCATACCAGCGGATCGCCAACTTCCCGCAACGGTTCAGCCAAGGGCGTTACCGCCGCTGTTACGGAAGGGCCGCGAGGTACGGCGCGTGGCTGTTCTGGAACTCCCAGTTGTAGTACTTGTCCCAGTTGATCGACCACGTCATCAACCCGCGGAACGCCGGCGAAGAACCGCCCCGGAGCGTGTAGCCGGCACAGTTCTGACCCTTGACCAGGCAGTCGAGCGCCTGCTGAACGGCTGCAGGGGCGGTGTAGCCGTTCCCGGCACTACTAGCTGCCGGTACGCCGAACGCAAGCTGGTCTTGTCGCAGACCCGGGAAGGTCTGCCCGGTGGTGCCGACCGGGAAGCCGGCCTTGATCATGTCGGTCATCGCAATGTGGAAGTCCGCGCCGCCCATCGTGTGGTACTGGTTGTCCAGCCCCATCACGGGACCCGAGTTGTAGTCCTGGACGTGCAGCACGGTGAGCGAGTCGCGGAGCGCGTGAATCACCGGCAGGTACGAACCGCGCCGGTTGTCGCCGCCGTTCGTCCCGGAGCCGTAGAACTGGTAGCCGATCTGGACGAAGAAGGTCTCCGGCGCCATCGTCAGCACGAACCTCGATCCGTACTTCGCCTTCAGCGTCTTCAGCGCCGAGATCAGGTTCACGATCACCGGCGTCGTCGGGTTGCGGAAGTCGGTGTCGTTGGCGTCCAGGTAGAGCGAATGGCCCTCGAAATCGATGTCGAGCCCGTCCAGTCCGTACCGGTCGATGATCGCGCTGACCGAACTCACAAAGGAGTCGCGGGCCGCGGCGGTGGTGAGCTGGACCTGTCCGTTCTGGCCGCCGATCGAGATCAGCACCTTCGTCCCGGCCGCCTGCTTGGTCCGGATCGCCGCGATGAAGTCAGCGTCGCTCTCCACATTCGGGCACTCGTTCGCCGGGCAGCGGTTGAATCGGATATCGCCGGACGTCACCGAGGTCGGCTCACCGAAGGAGAGGTTGATGATGTTCCAGGCGGATGGGATGTCGGCCATCCGGACGTATCCGGATCCGTTGGCGAAGCTGGCATGCATGTAGCCGATCAGGGCGTGCTTTGCGAGACCGGTACTAGTACAGCCACTCGTCGTACCGGTTGTTGCCGAGGACTTAGCTGACTCTCCATTGCTGTTGTACGCGGCAACCGTGTAGCTGTGACTGGTGCACGTGGAGAGGCCGTCGACTGTCGCCGTAGTACCGGTGGCTGTCTTGACGACGCTGGAGCCTTCGTAGACCCGGTACCCCGTCACAGTGCCACTGGAAGCTCCCCAGGACAGGGAGATCGCGCTGTTCGTAGTACTGGTGACAGAGGGGGCGCCGGGGACACCTGGAGCTCCACCGGTTGGCGGCGTACCACCGGGGCCGTCCAAGCTCACGTCATCAGCCTGGTACGCCGGTTGGCCGTACCACCCGTGGAGGTAGACCTGTGCCGAGGTCTGGCTGGCTCCTGTCGTGAAGGCAACCGTCAGTTGCGTGTAGCCGGAGGCTGACGGCGTCCAAGTCGAGGAGCCGCCTGTGACGCCCAGGTAGACATAGGAACCCCGCACCCAGGCTGACAGCGTGTATGCCGTATTGGCTTGTACTGCGACAGTCTGGCTGCACTGGGCGAAGTCGCTGGCCGACACAGCTCCGTTCAACGCTCCAGTGCCCGAGTGGGTCGGACTACTGATCACCGAGCCGCCTGAACAGGTCCAGCCACTCAGCGAGCCGGCCTCGAAGCCAGGGTTGGCCAGCAGGTTCGCGGCCTGCGCAGTGGCCACGCCGGTCACCAATCCTGTGAGGACGACGAGCAAGGCGGTGAGCGCGGCAAGACACCGTGAACGCATGGCCGGACCTCCGGGGCGGGGTGGGTGCATTAAGTAGAGAGGTTCCGAAACTCCTGGTCAATGGATCACCCGGTCGGATTCCCGACCTGTCCGATACCCGACGCACCCAGCCGTCGGGACGTGCTGGGTTCAGCCTGCGTGCGCGTTCACGAAGGCGCCGACCAGTTCGGCGTACCGGATCGGCTCCTCGAAGTGCGGAAAATGCCCCGACCGCTCGAAGGTGACCACCCGCCCACCCGGCACATTGTTGCGATAGGCATCGACCGACACGGGATCGGTCGCCAGATCATCGATCCCCTCGATCAGCAGACTGGGCTGGCTGAGCTCCTTCAACCGCTCCAACTTGGAGTTGTAGAGCTCCGCCACCGTCACCAGATGACTCATCCCCCTCGCCCAGATCTCCTCGGAGAAACCTGCTTCCTGTCCAACCTGCTCGAACTCGGCACGCCTAGCGGGATCATGGAAGGACAGATCCTGAAACCTGGCGCCCAACCCCCAGGCGAGCTCATAGGTCTTGTCTTCAGCGGTCAGCCTGCGCGGAAGAACTGCCAACGCCCTGCACTCCGCCGCTTTCTCGTGATCGCCCAACTCGTCGTAAAGCCTGGCGAATATCGGCAACCGGAAACGATCGTTGGCGTCGAAGTCCCAGCACGGACAGTCGAAGATCACCGCACTGACCGAATCCGGATGCCGTACGGCGTACTCCACCGCGTAGTTCCCACCCGCCGAGTGCCCGAGAATCGCCCATTTGCCGATCCCAAGCCGCTCACGCAACGCCTCGAAGTCCTCCAGCAGCAGATCGAGATCGAGCCGCTCTCCCGGCCCCACCGGATCCGACCGCAGCACGCCACGCTGATCCGGCGCGATCAACCGAACCCTCTTCGCCAGCAAGTCCGCCTGGAACTGCTGGTAGTGGTAGCCCCCACCGTGCCCGTGGATGAACAGCAGCGGCGGAGCAGTCGCCGCTCCGTACTCCGCCACGAAGAGATTCACCCCATTGATCTCCATCCCCGCACGCTAGCCCAACGGATCTGATACGGCTGTGAAACCCGGAGCGCCTAGCTTCAGTGGCATCACCACGGAGAAGGAGCGGGCATGACGCAGATCGACTGGAGTCTCGGTGAGTACGAGTGGACGGCGGCCGATCTGCTGCCGGCCGCGCAGGAACTGGTGACCGCTGCCACATTGCGAGCAGGTGAACGAGTCGTCGATCTCGGGAGCGGCACTGGAAACGTCGCACTGCTCGCCGCCGGGCAAGGAGCCGAGGTCATCGCGATAGAGCCGGCCGAGCGGCTGCGGCTTGCAGCCCAGAAGACGGCTGATCAGCGCGGGCTCAGCCTTGCGACCCGCGAGGGATCAGCCGCCGACGTCCCGCTGCCGGACGGTTCCGTTGAGGTTCTCCTCTCGAACTTCGGCTTGATCTTTGCCCCGGACGCCCACGCGGCCGGCCAGGAACTGTCCCGCGTGCTGGCTCCGGACGGCCGGATGCTGTTCACCGCCTGGCAGCCAGGCGGCTTCCTCGATCGATTGAACGCGGCACCGATGAGGGCGATCAGGCGCCTGACCGGCCGCAGCCCAGCGGCCGGGCAGTTCCACTGGCACGACCTAGACGCACTCGGCGGACTACTCACGCCGTACGGCTTCAAGGTCACCGCAACCCAGCACGAGTTGCCCCTGGTGGTCGGCTCACCGGCCGAATACTGGGAGAACCGGGTGGTGCAGCATCCGGCCGGCGCGACCTTCCGCCCATTGCTTGAGCAGGCCGGTGTACTCGGTGAGGTCCGGTCCGAGGTGATCGCGCTGCTCGAGGACGCGAGCCCGGAATTCAGCGTGAACTATGTCTTGATAGAAGCCACGCGCTAAGACATCCGGGTGGCCATGTCGGCCAGCAACGGAGCCATCCCGAGTCGCTCGGCAGTTGCCCGTACGACGTCCGCCAGCTGCCGGGCTTCGGCGCTGTCGCCGGGCGACTGCCGGTCGAGCAAGGCGCGGGCAAGTCGCCAGCGACTCAGTGCCGCCAGCGGCTCGTACCCGGCCCGTTCGTTGGACTCGACGGCTGCCCGTAGGTGCTGGACGGCCTGCTCGGTCTGCCCGCAGGCAGCCGCGGTGACACCGAGGTAGTACTGCGTCGATCCCAGGATGGTCCCGATCCCGGCTCCGGCGCAGACATGCAGCTCGGCGTTCGGCTCCAGCGCCGCGTAGGCGTGACGGGCACCGTCTTCGTCGCCGAACTCGGCGGCAGCCCAGCCACGAAGGGCTTCGAACGACATCCGGATGAAGACCGGCAGCCGGATGTCACGACGATCGGGCAGCTCACGGTAGTACTGCTCGGCGTCCGCGATCCGCCCGTGGGCGACGAGCCAGGGAACGACCAGGCTGAAGACGGAGGCCACTCGAAGCGGGTGGTCCAGGTTCGGCGGGAGCACCGCCTCGAGGTCGAAGTCGTCGCCGGTCAGGGTGCTGACCTGAGCCGGGTGCTGGACCCACATCGTCGACGACGCCAGCTCACCGGCATGCACCGAGCGGCGGATCGCCTCCCAGAGTTCGCGCCCCTCGGCGAAACGGCCGCGGGCGATGACCATCGCCGCGCGGCTCCTGGCCACGTTCCACTCGATCCCGTCGTCGCCGAGCCGGTCCAGCACCGGCCCGAGCCGCCGGAGTTCTTCCTCGGCTGCCAGACTCCGGCCGATCTGGACGAGCGCGTCGAAGGACCACAGACCGCCCCACGCCACGGCGTCCAGGTCACCCGCGCGCTCCCCCAGCGCCCGCATCCTCGACCCAAGGTCCAGCCGGTCTGCCCAGCCGTCCGGAGTGGACCTGGCCAGCTGCCGGGCGCGGTACGCCATCCGCAGGGCGCCGTCGTCCTTGATCCGCTCGGCCATCTCGAGAGCGGTCTCGCTCAGGGCGGCCATCCGGACCTCGTTGTTGTCGAAGACCGCCGCCAACGACTGCTGAGCCAGCAACTGCGCGCGCAACGGACTGTCTTCCGGCGGCAGGCCCGCCAGCGCCGCCTCACACCAGGTCCGCACCAGCGGGATCCAGCGGAAGTCCGGCGCCTCGGGCAGAGCCAGGGCGGCCCGGCCGAGCGCCTCGGCATCGCCGGCCCGACGGGCCAGCTCGGCGGCGTCCGTGCAGCGATCGATCCCGCGTTCCCAGAATCCGCTGACATACCAGGACCGGCCGGCCCCGAGCAGGAGCCGGCTCCGATCCGCACTCGGCCAACTGTCCGCCGCGACCACGATCGCCTGCTCGTACAGCTCGGCCGCGTCCTCCCAGGCCATGCCGGCGGTCGCTGCCAGCGCCGCCGCCTCAGCGGCGGCCGCAGCCTCCTCAGGCCGGCCCAGTGGCAGCGCGGCCAGCCGATGCCGCGCGATCTCCGAGACCTGGAGGGGTGTCGTCGCCTCCCGGTACTCCGCGATCCGCAGATGCAGCGCGGCCCGCTCGACCATCGGCAGATCCGCCGCCAGCACCTCACGGAGCAGGTCGTGCCGGAAGCCGAAGGTTGTCCCTTGCCTGGTCACGACGCCGATCCCCAGCGCCTGCTCGAGATCGGCCAGGATCTGGGCCACCGGCCGTCCGATCAGGGCGCCGGTGGTGACCAGGTCGATCTCGCCGCCGACCACCGCCGATGCGGCCAGCGTCCGCCGACAGCCGGCCGGAAGCGAGTGCAGATGCTGGCGGATCGCATCCCGGATCACCTCGGGAACGCCGTCGTCACCGGTCAGCACCCGCCGCCCGAGCTCGGTCACGAACAACGGGTTGCCGGCCGTCCGGTCGATGATCGAGGCAACGATTCCGGAGTCCACCGGCTGGTCGGTCAGTCCGGTCAGCAACTCCTCGACGGCGCTCGCGGACAAGCCGTCGAGCGCGAGATGACGGCCGTGCCGGCTGATCAGCGCCTGGAGTTCGGGCGCGCCGGACCGCGTCAGGAACTCCGCCGACCGGGCCGCGGCCACGATCAGTACGTCGGCCGATCGTCTGCGTTTGGCCAGCTGGCTGAGCAGGGCCAGCGACGCACTGTCAGCCCACTGCAGGTCGTCGAGGAGAATCACCAGCCCACGCGTGGCAGCACTCGCGGCCAGTAGCTCGTCGAAACGGTCGAAGAGTGCGAAGCGCCGTTCAGCGGTCAACTGGACCGCCGAACGGCCTGGCCTGAAGACCGCGCCGAACTCGCCGTCGGGATCGATGAGCTGGCGCCGGGTCTCCTGATCCGCAACCGCCGTCCACTGCCGGACCACTTCCTGCCAGGTCCAGAACGGCTGGGTCCCTTCGACGGTGCGGACACTCACGACGTCCCGGCCGTGGGCACATGCGATCCGGGCCAACTCGGCCAGCAGGCTGCTTTTGCCGATCCCGGGCTCGCCGGTGATCAACGCGAAACCACCGGTCGGCAGCAGGTCCGTCAACGCCTCGAGATCCGCGGAACGGCCGACGAAGCCAGGCTGCGCCGGCGCACTGCGAGGTGGCGCGGCGACCGGTTCCCGATCGGGCATCAGGGTCGGATCGTGGAGCAGCATCCGGCGCTCGAGGTCACGCAGTACCGGGCCTGGCTCCACTCCTAGTTCGGTGTCGAGCAGGTCTCGTACGGCGCGCAGTTCGGCCAGCGCATCGGTCTGCCGACCGCTGCGGTAGAGCGCGAGGGCGAGCAACTCGCGGCGCCTCTCGCGATAGGGGCCCGCAGCAACGGCTTCCCGTAGTACGGGGACTACTGAGGCACTGTCGCCGGTCGCGAGCTGGGCGGCTGCGGACTCCTCGACCGCGACGGCATGCAGTTCTTCCAAGCGGGCCTGGAATCCGGCGATCGCGGGCGACCCATCGAGCTCCGGCCACGGATGCCCACGCCAGAGCGCGAGTCCCGACTGATACCGGCGTACGGCGACCGCCGGTTCTCCCGCGCTGAAAGCGGCGGCCGCCTCGGTCACCAGCGTGACGAACCGGCGGTGGTCGAGATTTTCCACCGGTACGACGAGTTGGTAGCCCTGCCCGGTCCGGACAAGGTGGTCACGGGCAGCCGGCCCGAGCGCGGTCCGCAGTCGTGACACGACCACCCGCAACGCTCCTGCGGGGTCGGATGGTGGCTCGCCCGGCCAGACCAGCTCGGCCAGTTCGGAGTTGGGCACCGGGCGGGTGCTGGTGGTCAGCCCCGCCAGCAGTCGCCGCGGGACAGCTCCGGAGATCTCGACGGGCTCTCCGTCGAACTCGACCTCGATGGGCCCCAGCACCCGGCACGACAGCACCCACCGATGGTAACCACCGCCGGCATCACCTCCCCGCGGGCCGCTCCGTGGGCGGGAGATGGGAATGCAACGGATCTGAAACGGCGTCGCGGGACCTTGGGCGAAGTAGTCGTCCCACCACGAAAGGTCCTCCGACCATGTCCCGCTTGATCGCCGGTACTGCGGTGTTGCTCGCCGCCACCGCCATGACGTGCGGCCTGACCGGCTGCAAGGATTCATCGACGTCCTCCGCGCCCGCTCCGCAGGGTAGTCAGACCACCGGCGCCACCGACCCGGCCGGCGACTCCGACCAGACCCCGCCCGACGACGCCGGTACGACGCCGAGTGCGCCGGCCGACACGACGCCGGCTCCTTCCGGTGGCGGTGGAGAGGTCTGTGACGACCTGCAGTTCATCACGCAGCTGGCCGGAGACCTCCAGCAGGGCAAGGCGCCCAGCGACCGGCAAGGCACCTCCGCCCGCATCAACAAGTGGGTTCAGGAGATCCCGGCCGAGATCCAGCGCCCTGGCCAGGGGGTCACCGGGCCGATCGTCATCGCCTTGCGGCACCCCGACGCCGCCGGCGAAGTCTCCACCGACGCGGTGAAACAAGACGTGGTCGAGCTCAACGCCTGGCACGACAAGAACTGCTGACGACCACCTCACGCTCAACCGGGCGTGAACCAACCACTGGGGGAACCGAATGAACACCCCGACTCAAACCGCTGGTCGCTGTATCGATCCTCGCCGGGTTGTTGCTGACAGCAACGGCTTGCAAGGACGGCGTGAGCTCGGCAGGTGCCCCGCCGAACCAGGCGGCAACCCAGCCGGTCAAGGCTCCGGACAGCGCTCCGACAAACACGCCGCCGGACGGCAGCGACCTCCAAACGCCGCCCGATCCAGCCGGTGCCAGTACGCCGCCCGCAGACGACCCGACGCCGAGCAGCGGTCCTGCCGACCCCTACTGCAAGGTGCTCGAGAGCGTGAGCGGCGCCGGCACCACCGACGGCGACGGCAAGGACGATGGGCCGGACGCCGACAGCCCGGAGGCCATCGCCGCGGCGCAAAAGACTCTCCGCGGGATCGCCGACCAGGCGCCCGCCGAGATCAGGCCCTCGATGCAGGTCGTCGCGAATCTGCTGCCGCGGGCGGACTCGGACGATTTCAGCCAGGCCGACATGGATCAGCTCGCCGCAGCCCAGAAGATCGTCGGGCCCTGGCTGTTGAAGCACTGCCCCGGCAGCGACCTCGCCGGTCTCCGAACCTTTCACCTGTTTCAGACGAAACCCAAGGAATGAACCATGTCTCAAAATCCTTCGTTGTCCGATTGGCTCCCGGTTCTGCTGATGCTGATGCCGGCGCTGGCGGCGGGCATCGTCGGCTGCGTCGGCGACTCACCGTGTTCCGCGCGTCCGGGCCGCGTTAATACCCGCCAGGACACGGCGCTGCGTCGGTGGGACACAGCGCCGGGAGGCAGCGTTGCGACGACACGTTCAACTGGGTTCGTCAGGCGCGGCGCTGCCCCGGTTGCGTCTACCGCCGTCCCGTTGCACCGCACCGCCGGCGTGACGGCGGTAGACGTCAGCTGAGCAGGAGCGCCGACATACCTGACAGTTTTCCGCCAGTGGCTAGTTGAAGCCAAAACGGTGTGGGCGGCGGCGTGGGTTGGCAGGCTTCCGGCAATCCCTCACCGCCACTGGAGGAACTCTGTGAACCAACTGCGTCGCCGGACCGCGCTCATCGCGGCCGCCGTCCTGAGTACCGCCGCGCTGGCCACCTCGGTCGGCAGCGCGGCTCCCGCGCCATCGGGAGCACCAGCCGACAACCTGGCCACCTCGATGCGGCTGCCCAAGTTCGCCCCGGGCCGGTACGTCGTCACGCTGGCCGACAAGCCGCTCGCCACCTACCAAGGCGGCGTGGCCGGGCTGAAGGCCACGAAGCCGGCCAAGGGCAAGAAGGTCAACACCACCAGCTCCGACGCGAAGAGCTACCGCTCCTTCCTGACCAACCGGCACGACCAGATCGCCGCCAAAGTAGGCGCCAAGCCGGCCCGCCACTACTCGACCACCATCAACGCCTTCGCCGCGACCTTGTCCGGCCAGCAAGTCAGCGAGCTCAGCAAGACGCCAGGCGTCGTCGCGGTGACACCCGACCAGCTGCACATCGCACTGGACGACAAGAAGCCGACCGACTTCCTCAAGCTGTCCGGCAAGACCGGTGTGTGGTCTGCCCTGGGCGGCAATGCCCAAGCAGGTAAGGGTGTCGTGGTCGGCGTCGTCGACACCGGCATCTGGCCGGAGAGCGCCTCACTCTCCGGACCGAAGCTGGGCACCACGCCTGCTACCGCAGCGGACCCGTACCGTCCGTTCCGGTCCGGCAGCACCATCGTGATGCACAAGGCAGACGGCAGCGACTTCACTGGTTCCTGCCAGGCTGGTGAAGACTTCACTGCAGACCTGTGCAACACCAAGCTCATCAGTGCCAAGTACTTCGGCGACGCCTGGCTCGGAGCCACGCCCCCCGAGGCTCGGGCCGACTACGCCTCACCACGTGACGGCGAAGGCCACGGGACACACACTGCGACCACAGCGGCCGGCAAGGCCGGAGTGGACGTCGCAGAAGGCGGCATCAACTTCGGCACCATCTCCGGTGTCGCTCCTGCCGCCAAGATCGCCGTCTACAAGGCACTGTGGGAAGGCAAGGACGGCGTCGGCTCCGGTGGCTACACATCCGACATCCTGGCCGCGATCGACCAGGCCGTCGCCGACGGTGTCGACGTGATCAACTATTCGGTCGGCTCCATCTTCGAGTCCGCGCACACCGACCCGGTTCAGCTCGCCTTCCTTTCCGCAGCCTCGGCCGGCATCTTCGTCTCCGCAGCAGGCGGAAACTCCGGTCCGGACCCGTCCACTCTCGACAACACGTCTCCCTGGGTCACCACGGTCGGCGCGAGCACCGTGGCGCCGTACGAGGGCACAGTGACTCTGGGCAACGGAGAGAAGTACGCCGGACTGAGCACCAGCATCGCCACCAAGGTGAGCAGCAAGCCGCTGGTCACCGGTGAGGCCGCGAAGACAGCCGCCGTCACGGCGTACGACGCTTCGCAGTGTTTGCCCGACACGCTCGACCCGAGCAAGGTCGACGGGCACATCGTGGTCTGTGACCGCGGGGTCGGCGCACGAGTAGCGAAGTCGGCCGAGGTCAAGCGCGCTGGTGGAGTCGCGATGGTGCTGCTCAACCTGACCGACCAGGACATGGTCGCCGACTCCCACTCTGTGCCAACCGTGCACCTGAACACTCCTGGCTCACTGTCAGTCAAGGCGTACGCCGGTACGCCGGGCGCCACCGCCGAACTGACTCCTGGCAACCAGACGAGCCAGACCACGCCGTACCCGCAGATGGCGGACTTCTCCTCGCGCGGTCCGTCCCTGTCCAGCCACGGTGACCTGTTGAAGCCGGACATCGCCGCACCTGGCGTCAACGTGCTGGCTGCGGTCGCTCCGCCGACCAACGACGGGCACAGCTTCGCCTTCTACTCAGGCACTTCCATGGCTGCTCCGCACATCGCCGGACTCGCAGCGCTCTACCTGTCGAAGCACCCCGACTGGACTCCCATGATGGTCAAGTCCGCTCTGATGACCACCACCAGTGACGTCAAGACAGCCACTGGAGCCGTCAACAACGACCCGTTCGCCCGCGGCGCCGGTGAGGTTCAGCCGTCGCGCATGCTGGACCCGGGTCTGGTCTACGACTCTGGTGACACCGACTGGCTCGGCTACCTGGAAGGCAGCGGCGTCAACACCGGCACCGGCGTACCGGCCATCGACCCGAGCAACTACAACGCACCGTCGATCGCCGTCGGCCAGCTAGTCGGCACGCAGACCGTCACTCGCCGCGTCACCGCTATCACTGCCGGCTTGTACCGGGCGACGGTGTCTGTGCCGGGCATGAAGGCCGTCGTCACCCCGTCCATCCTGAATCTGCAGGCGGGTCAGACGAGAAGCTTCACCGTCAAGCTCACCCAGGACACAGCACCGTCCAACGAGACCACCAGCGGCTGGTTGACCTGGCAGGGCGCAGGCAAGTCGGTCCGCAGTCCGATCGTCGTCGTACCGACGTCCGTCGTTGCACCGACCGCTGTCGCAGGCTCGGGTGCCTCCGGCAAGGCGTCGTTCGACGTGACCGCGGGCAAGGCAGGTGTCCCGATCAAGTCGTACGGCGTGGTCTCGGCTCCGCTGGTTCCTGGTGCTGTTCCGGCCGGTGCAGCGGATGCTGACTTGCCGAACTACCCGGTAACGGTGACTGCTGACACCAAGGCGGTGCAGTGGAACATCAAGACGGTTGACCCGGCCGGGAGCATCTGGATGGTGCTCTACAAGGTGGTCAATGGTCAGATGCAGCTGCTGTCCTTCGAGGGCGACGGGTCGAACCAGGCCTCGGCAACGGTGGCGGCACCGGCTCCTGGAGTCTGGGGAGTACTGGCGATCACCTTGTCGAACCCGCCCGGCGCGGACACCACGCAGTACACGATGCAGACCAACGTCGTGACGGGTAGCTCTGGCAACGCCTTGAAGGTCACCCCCTCGACCACACCCGCCGCAGGCAAGCCCTTCCAGGTCACCGCATCCTGGTCCGGTCTGCCGACCAACCAGCGCTCCACTGGCTTCGTCGAGTTCCCGAACCGAGCAGGAACGGTGGTGACAATCAACTAGCAGGTCCAGTGGTTGCGATCAGCTAGCTGGGGCGGGGTCCGGGTTCGCGGCGAGCGAGCCCGGATACCTCTAGATCCAGCGGCGGCGGGCGGCTTGGACGCCCGCTTGGAACCGGGTCTGCGCGCCGAGCGCTTCCATCAGCGCGCGGACCCGGCGCTGGGTCGTCCGGGGACTGATCCGCAGGTGCCTGCTGATCTTGTCGTCGGTCGCACCGCCGGCCAGCAGGAGCAGGATGTCCCGGTCCGGTGACCGCAGCGCCGGGAACTCACCGCTGAACGGCAACCCCGGCATCGGAATCGCCAGCGCCCACAGCATCTCGAAGGTGGCGATCAGCCCGTCCAGCAGACCCGATGACCGGATCAGCAGGTGCGACTCCGCCGGCGCCCGCTTGGTCAGCCCGATCAAGACGGTGTCGTCGTCGCCGACCGCCATCTTCATCGGCACCTGGGCGAGCACCCGGCTCCGCTCCCCCGCCGACTGCAGCTCCGGCAGCACCCCCATGATGTCCTCGCTCTCGAACACCTCCGTGCCATAGATCGCCCGATACCCGACGCCCGCACTCAACCGCTCTAGTTCCAGCGCCTGCTGGCTGGACGGCGGCGTCGCGTACGGCGGGCGGTCAAGCACCCGTACTTCGCGCTTCGCGTTCTTCTGCAGCTCCTCGTAGGTCTGCAGCAGCGTCGGACCGTCCTCGATCAGCTCGACCTGGTTCCCGGTCAGCACCGGTTTGCCGCGAGAACCACGCAGCTCGTCAGCAACCCGACGCAGCCTCGAAAGTTGCGCATCCAGCTCGTCCAGCGGGTCACTGGCAGACGGCGCCGCCAACTGTTCCTCTTCGCCCCGCACCGCCCACCCAACCCATCCATGCTCACAGGATCTTCCGCCTCCACACTAAACCGGATCAGCAACCGGTTGACACCGTTGTCTCGCGCCTGGTCAGGGGTCGCAGCCAAGGCAGGGCCACCCGCGTCCGCACCGCGCACACAGGCCGTCCACACCAGCCGCCGGAAGCCACAACACTCCACCCTGCTCAGTACCACGCACTTCGCCAGCACCCGCCAACGCCTCAACCCGCGCCGAAGCACCTGGACCTGCTGGCGAGACACCAGCCTGCCCACCACCTGGAACTGGTGGCGAGAGACCGGCCTGCCGAACCGCAGGGAGCCAATGGACCTGGGTTCGGCCGCCCTGGCCGTGCACGGTCAGGAGTGCTTCGATGCCGCCCTCCCAGACGGAGGTGACCGGCCAGCGGCCACGCCAGCGCAGGATCACTGCTCCGTCGGGCCACTCGACTCCGTCTGCCAGGGTTCCCGTGCCCCGCACGCCGGACACATCGGTGTGCCGGACGAGCTGGAAGAGGCGCGGCTTCTGCTGCGTCGTGTTCTGTCGCTTCACCCTTGTAGGTTCACCGGCGCGAGCCGCGCCCACCAGGTGTGATCTGTGGGCTGTCCAACCAGCCCACAGTCCCCTGCGAATCGCCTGTAATACAAGGCGCTCGGTGCTGCGCACTGTTTTGTCGGTAGGCCCTTGTAACGTGCCCGGCACGCACCGCAACCACCAGGCGTGACCAGTGAGCCGGCCAGTCCGGCCCACAGCTCGAACGGGGGAGGATCCTGTGGCTGAGGCAGCGTTCGGCGTGCAGTTGAGGCAGTCCCGGCAAGCGGCCGCTCTGAGTCTGCGGCAACTCGCGACCCGGGTGGGATACGACCACAGCTACCTGTCCCAGGTGGAGCGCGGACAGCGACCGGGGTCGGCGCACCTCGCCCGGCTGTGCGACCGCGAGCTGAACACCGGCAGTACTCTCACCACCGCCTACCAGCAGGCGAACCCCCAGCCAGAGCAGGCGCAGGCAACCGTCCGCTCCCGGCCAACTGGAGCGACCGCACCGACCGCACCAACGCACAGTGGGCTGCCGTCGCTCGGCGCTGCCGGGCACGACCAGCACGCTCGACCGGCCCACCGGGCAGCCCTGCCGGCAACCCTGGAAGCGATCCGGCACGGGCTGGCCGAGTCGTTCAAGCAGTCGCACGCAACGGACGAGTGGCAGGCGGTCGCCGCCGATCTCGCGATGGCGTTCAGCACGACTCCACCGGGAGAGCTGCTGCCCGAGCTAGCTGCTCAGCTGCAACTGCTCCCAGCAGAGTCACCCGAGTACGCAGTACCGGCTACTGAGCTGAGCGCACTGGTCGCGCTCACGTTGACAGGACTAGGACAGGCTCGGGCTGCCCGGCGTTGGTGGTCGACCTGTCGGGCGTCTGCCGAGAGTTCCGGCGATCGGTTGGCGATGAGTCTGGTCCGCGGTTGGGAGGCGGCAGCCGGCCTCGCCGAGCGCAGGCCTCTCGGCGGCCTTCTGACTCTCTCCGACGAAGCCGTCGCACTGGCCACCGATTCACCCAGTAGTGGCGGCGTTCTCGGTGGACGAGCGGCGTGCCTGGCGCGGGCGCATGCGGACAGGGCGCTGGTTCTTGCTCAGCAGGGGCTGGCGACAACTGCCTGGGAAGCAGCAGAGGAGCTTCTCGCCGTGACTGCCGAGTTGCCTGACGAAGAGACAAGCGGGCTCTTCGGCTGGTCGGCGTACAAGGTGCATGGGATTGAAGGACAGGTCTGCGCGGAGCTGGGATACCCAGCAGCCGGCTATGTCGTGCTGGAGCGAGCGCTGGATCTGTGCCCGCTGGAGAGCAGGGTCGAGCGCGCTGAACTCGAGCTGTGTCTGGCGCGCTGTTTGATGGTCGACGGCGAGGTTGCTGCCGGGCTGGCGCTGGCGATGCGGGTGCTGGTGGAGCTGCCCGATGAGTGGCACACGCAGTACTTGTACGACGCGGGCGCGCGCGTGCTGTCCGCAGTACCGGGCAAGGAGCTTGTGCGACCTGCAGTTCGGGACTACCGCGAACTGCTCGGTCGCAGGCCGTATCTGAACCGCACTGTGGGCAGTGGGTCGAGCTATGCGGGGGCAGCGGGGTAGCGTGCCGAGAGTGACGAGTCAGAACGGGACAGCAGCAGTGGCAGACACGTGGAACTTCGAGGTCGAGCTGGCGAGCGCCCCAGCGACCGCAGACGCCCGTGCGGCGGTGCTCGCGAAGCCTGGCTTCGGGCAGTCGTTCACCGACCACATGGTGCTGGCCTCCTGGACTGAAGAGCGCGGTTGGCATGGCCAGAAGGTGATGCCGTACGGGCCACTCAAGGTGAGTCCTGCCGCCGCGGTGCTGCACTACGCGCAGGAGATCTTTGAGGGCCTCAAGGCGTACCGGCACGAGGACGGCTCGGTGTGGGCGTTCCGGCCAGAGATGAACGCCGCACGCTTCAGCCGGAGTGCGCAGCGGCTTGCCCTGCCACAGGTGCCCGAGCAGGAGTTCCTCGCGGCGCTGCGTGCGCTGGTCACCGTCGACGAGGTGTGGGTGCCTCCGGCGGGCAGCGGAGAGACGAGTCTCTACCTGCGTCCGTACATGATGGCCACCGAGGCTGCACTGAGCGTCCGGCCGGCACGTGAGGTGCTGTTCGGCGTCATCGCGTCGCCTGCAGGTCCGTACTTCGACACTGGCCCGAAGCCGGTGTCCATCTGGCTCTCGGACACCTCCATCCGGGCGACCCCGGGTGGCACAGGCGCTGCCAAGTGCGGTGGCAACTACGCAGCGAGCCTGGCGGCGTTCGCCGAAGCGACTGAGAACGGATGCAACCAGGTGATCTACCTCGACGCGGTCGAACGCCGCTGGATCGAGGAGAGCGGCAGCATGAACGTCTTCTTCGTGTACGCCGACGGGCGGATCGCCACGCCGGAGCTGTCCGGCTCGATCCTCGCCGGCGTCACTCGCGACTCGGTGCTGGAGCTCGCGGCGGACCTCGGGTACAAGGTGGAGGAGCGCCGGATCTCCGCGGACGAGTGGCGCGACGGGGTTCGCACCGGCGAGATCGCGGAGACGTTCGCCTCCGGCACGGCGGCGGTCATCACCCCGATCGGCCGAGTCGCCTGGTCCGGCGGCAACCTCCCGATCGGCGACCACTCCACCGCCGAAGGCGTCGGCCCAGTCACCTCCTCCATCCGCGCCGCCCTCCTAGACCTCCAATACGGCCGCACCCCCGACCCCCGAGGCTGGCTAGCCCGCCTCGCCTTTCCCGCGCACTTCCCCCACTGACCAACCACCAGAATCCCCCGCCCCCGCCGACCCGCCGAGCGTGAGCAGCCTCCACGCCCAGCGGTTGACCGGTGCTGGACGTCCGCGCACCGCCTCCGACGACTGGCTGATGTGCCCCGCCTGACCTGAGCGGCTGACCCACCGGCCTTGCCTGCCCTGAGCCTCCGACTCACTTCACCCGCCGCTAGCTCGCGGGCGCGGACCGCCAGACCATCAGTACTTACCCAGGTCCGGCCGCATTGGCGCCGAGGCACGCTCAGCGATCACCTCCGCCAGCTCGCCACCGCCCGCACTGATGGCCTGGCGGTCCGGCCCACTCCCCCGCCCGCACTGATGGCCTGGCGGTCCGGCCCACTCCCCCGCCCGCCTGACCTGAGAGGTGGCCCCCACACCGCTGACCTCGCGCGGGTGGCCGGCTCCCGGCCTCACGGCCCAGCCCGCCGTCTCCCCGCCTCAGCCGCCTGGGGATGGCTGCCCCGCCTCGCCTGCCACGGGCCGCCGCGCTCACTCCGCCCCGCCCGTTAGCTCGCGGAGGCGGACCGCCAGGCCATCAGTAGTCGTCCAGGGCTGGTCGTCGTGGGGTCGAGGCACGCTCAGCGGTCGCCTTCGTGGGGTCGCCATCGGTCGTACTGATGGTCTGGCGGTTCGGGGTCGGCGGATCTCCAGCGCTCACCAAGCCGGGAACTCGCGGGAGCGGACCGCCAGACCATCAGTAGTCGTCCAGACCTCAACGTCTCAGTGCCGGTGCACGCTCAGCGGGCGCCTTGGTCGGGTCGCCATCGGTTGTACTGATGGTCTGGCGGTCCGGGTTGGCGGATCTCCAGCACTCAGCAAAGGGGGAAATTGGGGGTTGGGGGCGGGGAGTTGAGCGTGGGCGGGCGGCGCGTTGGGGGGTTGGTGAGTGTTGGATGTCCGTGGAGCCGCATAGATTGGCGGCATGGCAGAGTCCAAGGCGGCCAAAGCGAAGACGCCGGCGATCGAGCTCGAGGTCGGCGACCACACGGTGCGGATCTCGAATCCGGACCGGGTCTACTTTCCCGCGCGCGGTGAGACCAAGCTCGACCTCGTCAACTACTACCTCTCCGTCGGCGACGGGATCGTGCGGGCGCTGCGCGAGCGACCCTGCATGCTGCATCGCTTCCCCTCCGGCGTCTCCGGCGAGAAGGTGCACCAGAAGCGCCTGCCGAACGGGGCACCACCGTGGATGGAGACCGTCCGCGTGCACTTCCCGCGCTACAACCGGACCGCCGACGAGCTCTGCGTGACCGAGGTCGCGCACGTCGCCTGGGCGGTGCAGATGTCGACCGTTGAGTTCCACCCCTGGAACTCCCGCCGCGCCGACACCGAGAAGCCCGACGAGTGGCGGATCGACCTGGACCCGATGCCCGACTGCCCGTTCGATCGGGTCCGCCGGGTGGCGCAGGTAGCGCACGAGGTGCTCGACGATCTCGGTGCGACGGGCTTCCCGAAGACCTCGGGCGGCTCGGGCATCCACATCTACGTGCGCATCGAACCGGAGTACGGATTCTCTGACGTACGCCGCGCCGCGCTGGCGTTCGCGCGCGAGGTGGAGCGGCGCGCGCCGGACGACGTGACGACGACCTGGTGGCGCAAGGATCGCGACCCGTCGAAGGTCTTCGTCGATTTCAATCAGAACGCCCGCGACCACACGATCGCCAGTGCGTACTCCGTGCGCGGCAACCCCGAGGGCACCGTCTCCACCCCGATCCACTGGGACGAGATCGAGACCGTCGACCCGAAGGCGTTCACGATCGCCACCGTCCCCGCCAGGTTCGCCGAACTGGGCGACCTGCACGCGACGATCGACGATACGGCGTACTCGCTCGACACCTTGATCGAGTGGGCCGACCGCGACGAACGCGAAGGCGCCGAGGAACCACCACCGCCTGAGGAGTGACACCGGGCAGCCGAGGCCGCGCGCGACCGGAGTCCCGCGCGGCCGGAGTCCCGCGCGATCAGGGTCCGCGCGATCGGGGTCCGCCCGGCCTCAGCTACTGAATGCCCAGGCGACCATCAGCGGGAACTCGGCCTGCCAGAACGGGTCGCCGTGGTCGCCGGGACGTTCGGTCAGTACGACGTCCGCGCCGGCGGCTCGGAGCGCGTCCGCCCAGCGGGTCGCGTTCGCGAGGAAGAACGGCTCCTGGGTGCCGCCGACGAGATACGTGCGCGGAAGCTGACTCGGCAACTCGGCGGGCGGTCGGTAGCCGCCGCCGGGAGAGGCCGAGAAGACGACGCCGTAGATGTCGGGATGCCTCAATCCCATCGCGAGTGAGAGCTCTCCGCTCGCCGAAACACCGCACGCGGCCGTGCGCTCGGCGGGAAGCGCGATGCCGAACCGGGAGCTCACCCACTCGCGGACATCGTTGACGAAGAAGTCCTCGTGGGCGGCGAAGCGTTCCTCGTCGAACGACGGCGAGTACTCCTGGATGCGGACCATCTCGTCCGGATCGTCCGTCCGATGGGCGCCGACGATCATCGTCGGCGGTACATCGGCCGTCTCGAGAACCCCGCCCCACTGCGCGATCAGCTGACCGTCGCCTGCGAAGACGATCGCCTCGGGTGGCTCCGGCGGCACGTACGCCGTGACTTTCCGGCCACCGTCGTACTCGAAGGTCTCAGTGATGAGCCGGTTATCCATGAGCGGTGGCACCTCGCTGTTGGGGGCGGCCCGCCAGGCCGTGATGGAGGAGGTTGGTGAGGACCTCGATCGCAGTCTCGTCGGGAATGGTGTCGCCGTTTGCCGGGTTGGTGACCAACCAGGTGTAGGCGAAACCTTCGAGGAGCGCGTTGATCGCCGAGATGTGGAGCCTCGGATCCGGCTGGGGCGCCGGGAGATGCGCGAGGTGGTCGATCATGTGGGCGTCGTCGGCGGCCATGATCTGCTGCAGCCGGCGGCCCAGCTCGGGGTCGACCATCGCGGCCTGTTTGAGCGCGACCATCTCCGGGATGTGCGCCTTGTAGAAGTTCCAGAACGCGGCGGCGTGCCACCGGATCGACTCGATCTTGCTGAAGTCCGCCTCGTGCGTCAGGTCGACATAGACCGCTTCGTCGGCCTCGATCAGCATGTCCTTCAACAGCGCCTCGAGCAGCTCTTCCTTGCCGGCGAAGTGGTTGTAGAAGGAGCCCGTCGCCCGGCCGGCCGCCGCGGTGATGTCGGTGATCTTCGTGTTCAGGTAGCCGCGCTCGGCGAAGACCTGGCGCGCGGCCTGCTTCAGCGCCGCTTCGGTCCCGGCCGCCTGTTCCTTGCGGGTTGTGGTCACCCCAGCACCTCCTCCTTGACAACGAACCCTAGTCACGTTCATAGTGAATCTAAATTCAGTGAATCATGATTCACTCAACTTGAGGAGATGTCATGCACGTTCTGGTAGCCGGCGCCGGCCCGACCGGGCTCACCCTCGCGATCGACCTGGCCCGCCGCGGCGTCGGCGTGCGGCTGATCGAGAAGGCGAGTGAGTACTTCGACGTTTCGCGCGGCGACGGCCTGCAGCCGCGGACCCTGGAAGTGTTCGACGACCTCGGGGTGATCGACGAAGTACTCGACCAGGGCATCGCGATGCCGGCGATCCGGGTCACGATCGGCGGGCAGTTCGTGGGCGAGCGCCGGATGGCCGAGCCGGTCGACCCGACGCCAGACATCCCTTACCCGAACGGGCGCATGCTCGGCCAGTCCCGCACCGAGGCGATCCTCCGGAAGCGGCTCGCGGACTTCGGCGTGGAGGTTGAACTAAGCACCGAACTCGTCGGCTTCCGCCAGACCGATGATCAAGTGATCGCCGAACTGTCGACCGGCGAGACCGTGATCGCCGACTACCTCGTCGGCGCGGACGGCGGCCGCAGCTTCGTCCGCAAGACCCTGGGCATCGCCTTCGAAGGCACCACCGACGAGTCGATCCGGATGCTGCTCGGCGACGTTTCCGCCGACGGACTCGACCACGCCTACGGCCACTGGTTCGGCAAGGCCGGCCAGCCGATGGAAGGGATCTTCCTGACCCCGCTGTCGGGCGGCGACCAATTCCAGTTCGGTACGCCGCCCGACGACGACGAACTCGACCCGACCCTGGAGACCCTGCAGGAACTGGTCGACCGGCACGCCGGTCCGGGCGTCGCCAAGTTGCGCAACCTCACCTGGTCGACGATATGGCGGCCGAATGTCCGGCTGGCCGAACGGTTCCGGGTCGGCCGGGTCTTCATCGCCGGCGACGCGGCTCACGTGCACCCGCCGACCGGCGGCCAAGGCTTGAACACTGGCGTGCAGGATGCCTACAACCTCGGCTGGAAACTCGCCGACGGCCGGGAGGAGGTGCTGGCGACATACGAGACCGAACGGCGTACGAATGCCGCTCGTGTTCTTGGGATCAGCAGTGAACTGATGCAGAAGCACCGCGACGGCGACGAGACCGCGATGGAGCGTGGCGAGAACACCCGCCAGCTGGACGTCAGTTACCGCGACCCGGCCGACACTGCGGTTCTTACCAGTGGCGACCGGGCTCCGGACTCACCGCTAGTCGATGCCTCAGGCAACAAACTGCGGCTCTTCGACCTGTTCCGTGGGCCGCACGAAACGCTGCTCCGATTCACACCGGCGACGCCTTCCGACCACCCGCACGCGGTAAACGTAGTACGGACGAACGGCCAGCCGGATTACTACGTCTCTCCTGATGCCTTCATCCACTACCACGCTGAGGACGGCGACGAGATCCTGATCCGGCCCGACGGCTACCTCGCCTAGTCATGCCGTTCCGTCGGGCCGGGGCCTGCGCCGCCTCCTAGCCTTGGAGACAGCGCCGACGGGCGTGGCCGACCTGGTCGTGAAGGGACATCGCTGCGGTCAGTCGAAGGTGATGTCCAGGGTGTGGCCGGTTTCGAGGTAGGTCTTGAGGTTGGCCAGGATCGGACCCCAGCCGTTCCGCCAGCCCTCGACCTGGTCCTCCTCGATCCGGTCGTGAACGACCTGGAGCTTGACCACGTTCGGTCCGGCCGGCTCGATCGTGAACGTCACCCGGCCGGGCTCATCGTCCTTGCGATCCTCGAGAAACTCGTTCTTGAACGTGTAGGCGAGCGTCTTCGGCTCGTCGTACGTCAGCACCTTGCCCGAGTCGGTCAGGCTGTCGTCGGCACTGTCGAAGAACCTGACCGGCGAACCGACGGTCCAATCGGATTCGATCCGCCGGCCGAACCAGTACAGCTTGGTGAATGCTCCCGAGGTGAGCGCCGCCCACAACTTCTCCGCCGTGGTCTCGATGTAGGTCACGTGCACCATCGCAGGGTTGTTCATGACTCCTCCAATGCCGCCTTCAGTGCGCTGAGGGCGCGTAGCTTGTCCTTTTCGTAGTTACTGATCCAGCGCTCAGCGATCTCATTGATCGGCACCGGATTCAAGTAGTGATACTTCTGCCGCCCCCGTCGCAGCGTCACCACCAGCCCAGCCTCCTCGAGCAACCGCAGATGCTTCGTCACGCCTTGCCGGGTCAGCGCGGGCAACTGCTCACACAACTCCCCCAGGGTCTGCCCGTTCCGATCCCGCAAGGCATCCAGCAACTGCCGGCGGCCGGCATCCGCCAGCGCCTTGAACACCAGATCCACGTCTTCACAATAGGCAACCTTTTAGTTGCCTGTCAATCGGTACGACGCCTTGGAGGTCGAACGTGCTTTGTCAGGCGGTGCGGGAGATCTGGTCCTGGATCTCGAACTCCAAGCCGTGAGCCTCGGCCAGGTAGACGTCCTGGGTGACCAGGTTGCCGTCGAGGCGGACCAGGCCGCGTGGGCTGTCGTAGAAGGCGTTCGGCGGCAAGCCGGCGAGCGCGTCGATGGAGATCGAGCCGGTGAGATCGCCGAGCCGGGCCAGGAACCGGATCGCCTCGTAGCAGGATTCGCCGATGGCATTGAGCGCCGGAGCCCAGGGGCCGAAGCGAGCGTGGTACTCGCGGGCGAACTCGCCGCTCTCGACGGTACTGAGCGCATCGAAGTACGCCGCCGCGGCATACAGGCCGTCGTTGGCTCCGGAGCCTGCGCCGAGCAGGGTGTTCTCCTCGATTGCAGGGCTTAATCTCAGGAGTCGATCACTGAGTCCGGCCCGCGCGAACTGGCGGTTGAAGTGGACGGCATCCTGGCCCATCAGCAACATGATCACGCCGTCGACATCGCCATTGTCGAGACCCTGGAGAACGGGCCGGAAGTCCGTGGTGCCGAGGGCAACGAAATCAGTCCGTACTACGGACGAACCCGTTCCCTGCAAGGCTTTGATCGTCGTCTCGGTCGTGACGCGAGGGTAGATGTAGTCATTGCCGACGACGGCCCAGCGGCGTACGCCGTGCTGTTCGCGGATCCATCGAGTTGCCGGGAGCAACTGGTTGACCGGGCGTTCGCCGAGCATGAACACGCCCGGGGTGTTGTCGTTGCCTTCATGCATGGCAGCGAACGCATAGACGACCCGGCCGCCGATCCGCTTCGTGAGAGCAACGCGTACGGCGGAGATGTGCCAGCCGGCGACGGCATCCACCTGGCCGGAATCGACCAGCCGGTCGACCTCCTCGGCGACGACGTCCGGAGGCCTGCCGGCGTCGACGTGGACGAGCTCGATCCTTCGGCCGGCGATGCCTTTGTGTGCATTGAGTTGCTCGACTGCCAGCTGACCGCAGGCCAGGCAAGAGGGCCCGTAGATCCCGGTCGGCCCTTGCTGAGGCACGACGAAGGCGATCGAGACCACCTCTGATCCGGGCATGCCGACCAGTGTGGTCCAACCGGGCGCGATTCTCCGAGCACTGAGCTATATTCACCGCACTGTGAGACGCCCAACGGCCGGCGCGTGCCGACGGGCGTGCGGCGTACCGGCGTACGGCGTACCGGCGTACGGCGTACCGGGTGAGGCTTTTCGTGAGGCACGGGGAGGATCTGATGGCGGTCAGCCTGCTGTTGCAGCTGAAACAGGCCGAGCGGCGGATCGAACTCGGCCTGCTTCCGCTGCTGGAGGAGTTCGAGCTGACGATCGAGCAGTGGCGGGTGATGTCGGCTCTGCACGAGGAGCCCGGGCAGCCGATGACCACGCTCGCCGAGAACGCCGTACTGCCTCCCGCCAGCCTGACCCGCCACGTCGACAAGTTGGTGGAGCGCGGTCTCGTACTGCGGCGCATCCACCACGACGACCGGCGTCGGGTCGTCGCCGCCCTCTCCCCCGTCGGCCTGACGGTCGCTTCACGGATCTCGGGCGAGGAGCAGCGGATCGCCCCGGCCGCCCTCGCCGACAGCGCTGAGCCACGCCTGACCGAATTACTTCCAGATGGAAATACACGACCGTAGCTGTTCGGCAACACTGCGGAAACATGCCGCTCTTAGGTTCCTTCCATTCGGGTGCATCGCCGGCCGGCAGCGTCGCCGGCCCTAGCTGCACCCACCCGCCCGAAGGTGCCGCAGGAGTTCGTCATGACCGCAGAACCCGCGTTGGACGCCCCCACCGTTGCTGAGCCCAGCACCGCCACCCGCGAGACGCTCGAGGACTACACCCTCCGGTTCGCGCCGCGCAGTTACCGCAAGTGGTCCACCGGCGTCGTCGCCGTCTCGGCCCTGGGCGGCATCGCCTACCTGGCCGACTTCGCCATCGGTGCCAACATCGGCATCTCCTACGGCACCACGAACGCGCTCTGGGGGATCGCGATCTTCGCCGTCGTCATCTTCGCGACCGGCCTGCCGCTGGCGTACTACGCGGCGCGCTACAACATCGATCTCGACCTGATCACCCGCGGCAGCGGTTTCGGGTACTACGGGTCGGTCGTCACCAACGTGATCTTCGCGTCGTTCACGTTCATCTTCTTCGCGCTCGAGGGCTCGATCATGGCCCAAGGCTTGAAATTAGGCCTGCACATACCCCTCGCGCTCGGCTACGCCGTCTCGACGATGGTGATCTTTCCGCTGGTGATCTATGGCATGAAAGTACTGTCCACGCTGCAGGTCTGGACGACGCCGCTGTGGTTGCTGCTGATGGTGCTGCCCTTCGTCTATCTCGTGGTCTCGCACCCTGATTCGGTCTCGTCGTTCTTCGATTATCGGGGCGAGAGCGGTTCGAGCACCGACCTCGGGTCGATGCTGCTGGCGGCCGGGGTCTGCCTGTCGCTCATCGCGCAGATCGCCGAGCAGATCGACTATCTGCGGTTCATGCCGCCGAAGACGCCCGAAAATTCGCGTCGCTGGTGGACCGCCGTACTGCTGGCCGGTCCGGGCTGGGTGATCTTCGGGGCGATCAAGCAGGTCATCGGGTTGTTCCTCGCCGTCTACATCATCGCCAATGTCGCGGACGGGGCGACCGTCGCGAACGAGCCGGTGCATCAGTTCCTGGAGATCTACCGTGGTTTCCTGCCGGGCTGGCTGGCGATGACGCTGGCCGTCGTCCTGGTCGTGATCAGCCAGGTGAAGATCAACGTCACCAACGCGTACTCCGGATCGCTGGCCTGGACGAACTCGTACACCCGGTTGACCCGGCACTACCCCGGCCGGCTCGTCTTCCTCGGCTTGAACTTGGTGATCGCCTTAGTGCTGATGGAAGCCAACATGTTCGACTTCCTCAACACGATCCTCGGGTTCTACGCGAACTGCGGGATGGCGTGGATCGTGGTCGTTGCCTCCGACATCGTCTTCAACAAGTACCTGCTGAAGATCTCCCCCAAGGCACCGGAGTTCCGTCGCGGCATGCTTTATGCCGTGAACCCGGTCGGCTTCGTCTCGATGGCTGTCGCTGCCGGGGTGTCGATCCTGGTGTTCTTCGGCGGGCTCGGGTCCGGGATCAAGCCGTACTCGCCGCTGGTGGCGATCGTGCTGGCGCTTGTGCTGCCCCCGGTGCTGGCGATCGCGACGAAGGGCCGGTACTACCTACGGCGTACGAGCGACGGGATCGACTTGCCGATGTACGACGAGCACGGGAACCCGTCGGGCGCAGTACTGTCTTGCCATGTCTGTCGGCAGGACTACGAGCGGCCGGACATGACGGCCTGCGAGACGCACGACGCCGCGGTCTGCTCGCTCTGCCTCAGCACCGACAAGGTATCCGACCACGTACTTCCGGAGAACGCGTGAACTTCACCCCGGCGGAGGTCGAGAAGCTCCTCCTCTCCATGGCCGGCCTGGTCGCCCGCGACCGGCTGGCCCGAGGAGTGCTCCTCAACCACTCCGAAGCCGTCGCCCTGCTCAGCACCTGGGTCATCGAACGAGCCCGCGAAGGCGCCCGCGTCGCCGACCTCATGACGGAAGGCCGCACGGTCCTCACCCGCGACCAGGTCATGCCCGGCGTCGCCGAGCTCCTCACAGACGTCCAGGTAGAAGCAACCTTCCCGGACGGCCGCAAACTCGTCACTATCCACAGCCCCATCATCTGATCCGGAGCACCATGCCGAACGAGATTAGACTTAGCAATGAAGGTCAGAGGGCGCACAACCGCAGGCAACCCGGACCATTCGACGACCGCGTTCTCGCGAACCCGGACGTCCAGCCAGGATGGCGACGATGACGGCGGCTCGTGCGGACGGCCCCGGGGCGATCCGAGTGGCACCAGGCACGATCGTTCTCAACGCCGACCGGACTGATGCCGAGCGGCTGACTCTGGTGATCCTCAACACCGGCGACCGCCCGGTGCAGATCGGCTCGCATCTGCATCTACCCGACGCCAACTCCGCGCTGGACTTCGACCGGACCGCAGCCCTGGGGTTCCGCCTGGACATTCCCTCCGGCACCTCGCAGCGCTTCGAACCAGGTGCTTCGCGGGAGGTTGCGGCGGTCGCACTCCGTGGTCTCCGCCGGGTGCCGGGTATCCAGGTGAAGGAATCAGACGCCGGCCAGCTTCCATCAGGTGGAGCCAACCATGGTTGAGATTTCTCGGGCGGCGTATGCGGCGCTGTACGGGCCGACTGTTGGGGACCAGGTGCGGTTGGCGGACACCGATCTGTGGGTCGCGGTCGAGCAGGACCTGACCGTAGGTGGGGAGGAGGTGGTGTTCGGGGGCGGGAAGTCGATCCGGGAGTCGATGGCGCAGGGTACGGCGACTCGTGCGGAAGGCGCGCCGGATACCGTCATCACGAACGTCCTGGTCCTCGACTGGTGGGGCATCGTGCGGGCGGACGTGGGGATCCGGGACGGGCGGATCGTGGCGCTCGGGCGAGCGGGGAATCCCGACATCGCCGACGGGGTGCATCCGGATCTGAGGATCGGGCCGTCGACGGACATCATCGCGGGTGAGGGACGGATCCTGACCGCCGGAGGGATCGATTCCCACGTGCACCTGCTGTCACCATCGCAGCTGCATGAGGCGCTCGCGACCGGTACGACCACGGTCGTCGGCGGCGGAACAGGGCCGAGCGAGGGGTCGAAGGCGACGACTGTCACGCCGGGTGCGTGGCACCTGGAGCAGATGCATCGGAGCCTCGACGCGTTTCCGCTCAACGTGCTGCTGCTGGGCAAGGGCAACACGGTCAGCGCGGAAGCGCTTGCTGAGCAGGCGTTGGCGGGCGCTGCTGGGTTCAAGGTGCATGAGGACTGGGGATCTACGCCGGCCGCGATCGACACCGCGTTGAAGGCGGCCGATGACTGGGGGCTTCAGGTCGCGCTGCACGCCGACAGCTTGAACGAAGCCGGCTTCGTCGAGTCGACGCTTGGCGCGATCGCGGGACGTTCGATCCACGCGTTCCACGTCGAGGGTGCGGGCGGCGGACACGCACCCGACATCCTGAGCATCGCGGCCGAGCCCCATGTCATCCCCGGCTCCACCAACCCGACTCTGCCGCACACCGTCAACACCGTCGCTGAGCATCTCGACATGTTGATGGTCTGTCATCACCTCAGCCCGGATGTGCCGGAGGACCTGGCCTTCGCCGAGTCCCGAATTCGTGCGACGACGATCGCGGCCGAGGACATCCTGCATGACCTCGGTGCTCTGTCCGTCACGTCGTCGGACGCGCAGGCGATGGGGCGGATCGGCGAGGTGATCACCCGTACGTGGCAGGTGGCGCACGTGATGAAGGCTCGTCGTGGCCACCTCGGGTCCGGCCCTGCCGACAACGAACGCGCTCGGCGGTACATCGCGAAGTACACGATCAATCCTGCCGTTGCCCACGGCATCGATCATGTGGTGGGCTCGGTCGAGGCCGGGAAGCTGGCCGATCTGGTGTTGTGGGATCCGCGGTTCTTCGGGGTGCGGCCGGCGCTGGTGATCAAGGGCGGCTCCATCGCCTGGGCTGCGCTGGGTGATCCGAACGCGTCCATTCCGACGCCGCAGCCGGGGTTGATGCGGCCGGCGTTCGGCGATGCGATCGGCGCCGATCTCTCGTTCTCCTTCGTTTCGCCGGCGGCGCTCGATGACGGCTTAGCCGAAAGGCTTCAACTAAGGCGGAAACTGGCTGCGGTACGGCCGACGCGTGACGTCGGCAAGGCGCAGATGAAGAACAACGACGCGCTGCCGTCCATCGACATCGACCCGGAGACGTTCGCGATCAAGGTCGATGGCGATCTGATCGAACCCGCACCGGCTGACGTTCTGCCGTTGGCCCAGCTCTACAACTTGTTCTGATGGGTTCCCCTGAGCTGGTCGCGCTGATGCTGGCCGATGGCCGGTTGCCGACGGGTGGGCATACGCAATCGGCCGGCCTTGAGCCCGCAGTACGGGCTGGGCTGGGTGGGGAAGGGCAGCGGTTGGCGGAGGTTGCCGACTATGCCCGGGATCGGCTTCGGACGATCACGCGGGTCGAGGCGGCGGTCGGTGTTGTCGCGCGGGCTGTTGCACTCAACGGCGAGCCGGTCGCGGCTGTCGAAGCGGCTTGGGCAGCTCGAACACCAAGCCATGTATTAAGGGCTGCATCGAGACGCCAAGGCCGCGCCTATCTCAGGCTTGCGACCCGCGTGTGGCCGGAGGTGCTCAAACATCTGCGAGCCGATACCGAGATGGCACGACCGGTCGTGATCGGAGTGGTTGCCGCCGTCAACGATCTGACGGCGGAGCAGACGGCACGGCTGATCGGGTACGACGACGCGCAGAGCGTGGTGGCGGCGTCGCTCAAGCTGTTGCCGGTGGATCCGGCGGAGGCTGCGAGCTGGCTGGCTGGGCTTCACCAGTCGATTGAAGACTTGATTCAAGCCGTCGCCGAACTGACGGTGCCGGACGACATCCCGGCGTACGGCGCTCCGCTGGTGGACGCCTTCGCCCAAGCTCATGCTGCCGAGAGAATGAGGTTGTTCCATGCCTGATACGAACCGATCGTTTCGTCTGGGAGTCGCTGGTCCGGTCGGTACCGGCAAGAGTTCGTTGATCGCGATGGTCTGCCGCGAACTGGCCTCGGAACTTCAGCTCGGTGTGATCACCAACGACATCTACACCGACGAGGATGCGCGGTTACTGCGGTCGGCGGGAGTGCTGGATCCCGAGCGTATCCGCGCGGTGGAGACCGGAGCTTGCCCGCACACGGCGATCCGGGACGATGTGACGCCGAATCTGATCGCGGTCGAGGACCTCGAGCGCGACTTCGCTCCGCTGGACGTCGTCCTGGTCGAATCCGGCGGCGACAACCTGACCGCGACCTTCTCCCCCGCGCTCGTCGACGCGCAGATCTTCGTCCTCGACGTCGCCGGTGGCGGCGACGTCGCCCGCAAGGGTGGACCGGGTATCGCACGCGCCGATCTCCTAGTGGTGAACAAGACAGACCTCGCTCCGTACGTCGGCGTCGACGTACCCCAGATGGTCAAGGACGCCGAGGCCGCCCGCGGGGGCAAACCGGTGCTGGCGTTGTCGAGAACCGACCTGGAATCGGTGGCGAAGCTCAAGCAATGGGTTCTCGCGATGACCGACGTCGTCCGCAGCGGCCACCACACACCGGTCGATCCAGGGCCGATGGCACCCCATTCGCACGTGGGTGAAGACGGCGTACTGATCAGCCATACCCACGCCCACTCGCACGACGAGCAGGCCGATCCTCACGCTGCAATCGGTGAACACCACGCCGGACTCAGCGCGGCTTCTGCAGACGGTGACCGAGTCGGTGCCTAGGTGAAGCTCGCGGAGCTGAGTGCTGCATATTCGGTGGACGTCGGGCGAGGTGGTACTCGTGTGAAGGGCGCCGGACGGGTCGGAGCCGGCCGCGGAGGAGTTGGTGGGAAGGCAGGCCGCGGGCGATGGCGCGCACGGTCGGCGCTCGAAATGTGCGGCGCTGCGCGGTTGGTGGGTGGGGTGATGGTTGCTCGGGTGGCGCTCGAGGGGTGCGGCGCAGTGGGGTTGGTGGGTGGGGTGCGGTGATGGTTACGCGGATTGAGGTTTGGGCTGATCCGGTGCGGGATCGGTGTGTGTTGGTGACTGGGTTGTTGTCGCCTCGGCGGCTGCCTGCGGAGGACGGGGTGGTGCGGATCGCGCTGGTTGCCGCGGGAGCGTTGCTGCTGGCGGGTGATCAGGTTCGGGTCGAAGTCTTGGTTCATGGCTTGGTACAAGTCGAGATCGTGGAGACGGCCGGGACGGTGGCGTATCCGACCAGGGGTGGGTCGAGCAGCTGGGAAGTCGACATCACGTTGAGCGGCGGAGCGAGGTTGAGCTGGTACGGCGAGCCGTTCGTGGTGGCTGAGGGCGCCGAGGTGACTCGGTCGACTCGACTCGTGCTGGCGGACGGCTGTGCCGCGGCGCTTCGGGAATCGATCGTATTCGGGCGGCACGGCGAGGTCGGCGGCACGCTGCACGCCGTACTGCGGGCGCAGATCGGCGGCGAACTCGTCTTAGTTGAAGATCTGGATCTGGCGCCGGAGTCGCGAACCGGTTGGGCAGTTCTTGGGGACGCGCGTTGCCTCGACTCGGTGACCACGGTCGGCTTCCGTCTGCCGGAGACGGTGGAGACGCTGCAGCTCGAACGACCCGGCTCGATCGCGCGTCGGCTGGTGGACGCGCAGCACGAGAGCTATCTTGCGCAAACTTGGGCAGCCTTGCCGTGGCCTGACAAGATCTCCGGGTGCAGCTGAATCGAGACGATGCCTTGACCCGGGCGGTCAAGCTGGCGACGAGTGGGCGCCGCGCGATCCTCGGGATCACCGGAGCGCCGGCGGCCGGCAAGTCGACGTACGCCGAACAGCTCACGGCTGAGCTGATCGGACTCGGCCACCAGGTGGCGTTGGTACCGATGGACGGCTACCACCTGGCACAGGCGGCACTTGAGGAACTCGGGTTGGCGGCGGTGAAGGGGGCGCCGCAGACGTTCGACGGGAATGGGTTCGTCGCGCTGCTCGAACGGGTGAAGAGGTCAGCGGAGGAGACGATCTGGGCGCCACGGTTCGACCGCGAACTGGAGGACTCGATCGCGGCGAGTATTCCGGTCGCACCCGAGGTGAGCCTGGTGATCACGGAGGGGAATTACCTGCTGCTCGATTCGATGCCGTGGGCAAGGGCTCGGGGGTTGCTCGATGAGGTCTGGTACATCGACCTTTCGGACGACATCAGGCACGAGCGGCTCGAGGCGCGGCACCGGCGGTACGGTCGCTCGCCTGCGGAAGCTCATGAGCGGACCTTCGGCAGCGACGAGGCGAACGCGCGGTTGATCGCGTCGACCCGGTCCGCCGCGGACGCGATCCTGCACCTTTCCTGACAACGGCCGAGCACTCGTTCCGACGACGGCGCGCTTGTACTGATGGCTGTGGCGCCGCTCGTTGTGATGACGGGCCCGTCTTCCTGTGCGGTCCGTCAGGCGGTACGGTCGGCGTGGCCGCATCGGGTCGGTCGGCGTGGTCGCCTCGGGGTCGGTCGGCGTGGTCGCCTCGGGTCGGTCGGCACGGTTGGGTCTGTCAGCGTGGTCCGGTCGGTAGGCGCGGTCGACTCGAGTCGGGTCCGCTTGGATCGGTCGGCCGGGTCGGGTCGGGTCGGGTCGGGTCGGGGAAGCAGTTCATGCGGGGTGGCTCGGGGCAGCTTCTTGTGGGTGTTGATCCAGCATTTGAAACAAGTTTTGGCTAGTGATTGGGCGACCGTTGGGCGCAGGGTTCGAACCGCTCAGCGGACAGTGTTTCGAGAATCGCCGAAATGGTTCTGACATGACCCTCGAACCGGGATAGTTTCGAGATCCCCCCACGTGTGGAGGTCCCACTCCCCCCGGGACCCGCACGGGCGAGTGCCCCGATCCATGGTCGGGGCATTCGTTTTTTCAGAACCTGATCGGGAGAGCGCGGACACCGCCGGTGCGGGTGACTTTCTCCATTCGATGGAGTTCCTCGGGTACTGCGAGCGCCAACGCCGGCAGCCGCTCAAGCAACGCCTCGACGGCGGCGGGCATGAGCGACCGGTCGACAGGCAGTACAGCGCACGAGCCAGGCGGGGGTTGCCGTCGGTTCCCGCGATGCGGTGCACCGGGTCGGTTTCGCGGAGCGCGGCGTAGGTGGCGTACGGGTCGGGCGAGGTCACCGGGTACGCCGTACCGGGCAGCGGAAAAGTTTCTCCGAGCATGTCGATTTCGCACTGTCTGGTCCGACGTATCAGTGAAGGCACCTACCAGGCAGGGAGATCGAGATGTCCGAGAACAGCACCGACCAGATGATCGTCACCATGCTGGCCGAGGGGAACCCGGTGTGGTTCGTCGCGGCGATGGTGAACATGCGCAGCCACGACGTGTACGAGATCGGCAGAGCCGCCGGCTACCCCGACAAGGCCAAGCTCCGGCGTGCCGTCTGGGCCCAGCAGAACCGCCGCCGGGTCGTCGCAGCCCAAGCCGCTTGATGAGGGCGAAACTCGCCTCTCCCACCTCCATCCGTCACGCAAGACGCCCGTACTACGGCGCCCAGCGTGGCGGATGCGGCATTTCCAGGACCCTCACCTTGGCGGTTCACATGGCGGACTCCATCGCCCCGCCAGTTCGCGTGACGGGCTCCATCGTCGCCCGGCCTGGTACCGGACGGCGGCGGTTTCGCGTCTGGTCCGCACGGTCAGACCGCGGTCACCATGTCGCGCCCAGATGCCAGGCAGCGCGGCACCTTGGTTTCGCACCGGCGACGTGGCGTTCCGGCGTACGGGTGTCTCTTATTGACACATCCTGGGCGCGGACGGGTCGATAGCATCGAGCTGTCGGACCTTATTTGATGCTGAGGAGTAAGTCATGATCTTTATCACGGCCAAGTTCCAGGTGCTGCCGGAGTATGCCGACAACTGGCCGGAGATCACGGCCGACTTCACCGCCGCGACGCGGAACGAGGACGGCTGCCTGTGGTTCGACTGGTCCCGGTCGCTCGACGACCCGAACGAGTACGTCCTGGTCGAGGCCTTCCGCGACGGCGCCGCCGGTGGCGCGCATGTCGGGTCCGAGCACTTCAAGGCGGCTCAGCAGACCCTCCCGCCGCACCTCGCCTCGACCCCGAAGATCGTCAACTTCGAGGTCCCGCAGTCCGACTGGTCGGAACTCGGCGAGCTCGCCGTCAACCGCTGAAGGTCCTTCACGTTTTAGGTGCCGGCCCCGCCCCCGGGACCGGCACCTCTATTTCACGTCATCCCGGTACGCCGGACAACACCTCTGGCTACCCACGTTTCCGCGCCGCCTACCCAACTGACCCATCCCAGTTGAACTTCAGGTAAACAAGACGCTCGAGTACCGCAATTCGTTGATCGCGGCAACCAGTTCGATCGCTGAAGCAATCTCAGTTTCTCGCAGCTGATGCCGTTGCGATCAGTCTTCCGGTACTACGACTGTGTTCTGGGCAGCGGCGATCTTCCAGGTGTTGTCTTTGGCGAGGAAGTAGACCGGGCTGCCAGCGTCGACGGGGAGGGGAACGGTGGAGTCGGGGCGGCGGGTGTAGTGCTGGTTGACGTTGACGACCGCGATGTCAGGGCGGACGAAGAGGAGATGGTCAGGGGCGTAGGCGGCGTACGAGTCCCGCGTCGCGCCGCGGAGAACTCGGCGGGTGAACTCCGCGATGGCGGCACGACCGTACAGGCGCTTGCCGTGGCCGGTGACCCAGACTGCGTCTTCGCGGAAGAGTGCGAGGAAGGCATCGGCATCCTCGCGTCGCTGCGCGTCCTCTACGGCTGCCACCAGTGCGACGATCTCAGCTACGTCATCTGTACTTGGGATCTGCCCGGAAATGTCCATGGGCAGATCCTCATACCTCAACCTCACTTCAATTCAAGGCTTGTTACAAGGCAGCGGGCGGCCGCGATCACCAGACGGTGGCGGTCGTCTGGTGATCGTGGGGTCTGTCAGGTGCGGGGGACCTTGAGCTTGTCCCAGGTTTCCTTGCCGGGGATGCCGTCGGCATCGGAACCGGGGTGCTGGACGTCGCCCGCGAAGCCGAGCTTGTGTTGCCAGGCGGAGTAGGAGGCGAGGTCGCCGGTGCCCCAGACATCTTTGTTCGTCTGTGTCTCGTACTTGTCGCAATCGACGGCCACCAGCCGGTTGTGCATCGCGGCGATGATCGGGCTGCGGCGGCCCATCACGAAGAACGACTTCCCGGGGAAGGTCACGTTGCCCGGGCGCGGGGCCATCAGGTTGTGGATGTAGCTCGGCCGGCCGTACCCGGCGATCCAGTTGGACTTGCGCACGTGCCGGGCGCACACGTCGTCGTAGTTGCCTTCGATCGTGTAGACCTTCGAGCCCTCGACGCCGGTGACCAGGCCGACGTGGTCGATGTTGGCCTTCAGATCGGTGCCGCCCCAGTCGAAGAACACGATGTCGCCGCGGATGATGCCTGCGGTGTCGACGTGCCACTGGCCGTGTTTCTTGAACGCGTGGGCATGGGCGGTGGTCAGGGCGAAGTCGCCGCCGAAGGTTACCGCCTTCTCGTTGCCCGAATGCCAGGCCCAGAAGGTGATCGAGGCGTCGCACCACGGGAAGTTGCCGGCGAAGTCGTTGCCGTTGCGCTCGCGGTACCACTTCTGGATCTTGTTCGGCTCACCGAGACCGATGTCCATCTCGGCCTGGTGGATCATGTCCTCGACGCCGCTCATCACTCGTTCCCCCGTCCGTACCAGCCGTTCTCGTCGGGCGCTCCGAACTCGGCCAGCAAGAGTTCCGCCTCGTCCTCGATCCGGTGGTCGAAGGCGGGCTCGGTCAGCAATGCCGCCTGCTCTTCCTGCGGCATGTCGTCAGGCCCGTCGGCCGCAAATTCGTTCCCCATGGCTACAACTCCCCCTTTGGTCCTCAAACGATCCTTCTTCCAGCCAGCGTCACCCCGAACCTTTCAGCAGCCTTAAAGAACATCTCCTCCACAACTTGAACCTAGTTGCGAAGGAATCTGCCGGGAGGGGTGTTCCGAGGCCGAAATCGGTTGCCGGCGAGGCCTGGAGCCGGTGGTATCGCCGCATGCTCGTGCTGATGTGTGGGACGTCGTTTTCGGGTAGGAGCACGTTCGCGCGGGCGCTGGCGGCGGAGATTCACGGCTTGATCATCAGTTTGGACGAGATCAACGAGCGCCGTGGGCTCTGGGGCGGCGACGGGATCCCGGTCGAGGAATGGCAACGCACCCACCAGATCGCCACGGCCAAGGTCCGCACCCACCTCCTCGGTGCGGGCGCGGGATCGGGTGCGGGGGCGCGGTGGGTGGTTGTCGATGACACCAGTTCGTTGCGGGTGTTGCGGGATGGGTGGCGGGGATTGGCTGCTGAGCTCGGTGTCGGGTTCGCGCTGATTTACCTGGATGTCGATCACGCCACGATTCGTCGGCGGCTGGCCGAGAATCGGGTGGGTTGGGGGCGGCGGGACGTGGCGGACGTCGTACTGGAGGAACATTTGGCGGGGTTCGAGCGGCCTGCGGAGGATGAAGGGGCGGTGCGGGTGGGTTCGGTAGATGACTTGGTTCAGGTTCTGAAGTACTTGGTGATCTGACCGATGTCTTCGTTTGCGGCCTCCGGGTACGCCGTGAGGCGGGCGTGGATTGCGCGGGCGATCGGGAGTTCGGCGGCATCGGCGGCGAGGGCGACATCCTTGGCGGCGAGGCGAACCGGGAAGTAGGCGCCCTCGGCGAACGCCCGGCCGGCGATTCCCGCCAGCGGTGAGGCCGCCATCGCTCGCTTGAGCTGTTCCTCGGGGATGCCGAGGGCGTCGGCGAGGGCGAGCGCCTCGCCGATCAGCGCCACTCCGTTGACGATCGCATTGATCATCACCAGTTTGACCGCTGCGCCAGTACCGACCGCGCCGGTCCGGTTAACGCTGCCAAAGACCTTCAGCAGCGGCATCACCTCGTCGGCGTGGCCGCCCACGAAGAGCGAAAGCTCCCCACTCGCAGCCCGGTCGACGCTACCCATCACCGGCGCGTCGACGAGCGTGACGCCGTCGGGAAGCAGTCCTGCCAGTTCCTGCACTGCGGCCGGCCCGATCGTCGACGCCTCGACCAGTACAGTGCCCGGCTTCAACTTAGACGCGAAAGAAGAGACGACCTCCCGCACCGCGGCTGGATCGGCCAGCATCGTGACGACGACATCAGCATCCTGTACTGCGTCAGCCGGCGACTCGGCCACCTCGGCAAACCCATCTGCTCGCCCGGACGACCGATTCCAGACCGTCAACGGGTAGCCGGCCGCGGCCACCCGGCGTGCCATCGGCCCGCCCATCGAGCCGAGCCCCAGAAACGCGATCTTGCTGTTCTTGTCCATGCCGAGGACGTTAGCCAGGCGCACGAGATGTGAAAAGCGAATGTCTAGCATGGGATCCATGCCGCAGCCGCATGAGTTGTCTACTCCGCTCCTCCGGGTCTTCGTCGAGGTCGCCCGACTCGGGTCGTTCACCGCAGCGGCCCCGGTCCTCGGGTACACCCAGTCCGCGATTTCACGGCAAATTTCAAACCTTGAAGAAGAGGCTGGTACGGCGCTCTTCGACCGGCTTCCGCGGGGAGTGCGGCTGACTGAACCCGGTCATCGCCTGCTCGCTCACGCCCAGGCAGTCCTCGATCGACTGGACGCTGCCCGGCGGGAGCTGGCCGATCTGCGCGACCTTGCGACTGGGCGGTTGCGGGTGGCGGCCTTTGCGACGGCTGATGCCGCTCTCGTCCCGCAGGCGATCGCGGCGTTCCAGCAGCGTCATCCCGCGGTGGCGGTGTCGTTGCGGGAAGGGTTCACGCCGGCGTTGCTGGAGATGCTTGGCTCGGGTGATGCCGATGTGGCGGTGGTGAGCTATCCGGAGACGCAGCATCTCGACGGGTTCGACTTGCGGAAGGTGTGCGACGACTTCATGTATGTCGCGTTCCCGGCCGGCCATCGGCTCGCTGGGCAGCGTCAGGTGCGGCTGGCGGATCTTCGCGACGAGGAGTGGATCGCGGGGAGTTCGAGACCTGAGGACACCTTGATCAGCTCGTGTTTGCGGACCGGGTTCCAGCCGCGGATCGGGTTCGTCGCGCGGGACTGGATGGCGAAACAAGGATTCGTTGCTGCAGGCATCGGTATCACGCTGGTGCCGTCGCTGGCGGCGGACGCGGTACGACGTGACGTCAAGCTGGCTCTGGTTCATCCGGTGGACATCCCACCGCGCCAGGTCTACTCGGCCGTCGCCAGCGGCTTCACCCCATCACCCGCCACTCGCGCCTTCCTCGACATCCTTCACCACTAGAAACAACCACTGAACAACGTGCGCGGATCGGTTGCCAACTGGTAGGTGCGGCGAATTAGGGTTGCCGAGGATGGCCGTCGGCGGGCGTACGCTCTGGGGGTGGCTGGTGTGGGCTCGGTTCTCGGGTGGTTGCGGGCCAAGGATGCAGGGTTGTCGGCTACTCGGCGGGCGGCTCGGGCGGCGGTTGTGATGCCGGCGGTGTTCGCGTTCGCTTCGCTGGTGATCGGGAATCCGGTGATCGGCATCTTCGCGTCGTTCGGGTCGATGGCGATGGTGCTGTTCGTCGACTTCACAGGTTCGATGACGGAGCGGCTGCAGGCGCAGGTCAGCCTGATGGCAGCCGGCGTCGTACTGATCACGATCGGAACGCTCGCGTCGGGCTCGGCCTGGATTGCCGCGCTGGTCACCCTCGTCGTCGTCTTCGTGGTGCTCTTCGTCGGCGTGATCAGCTCCGTCTTGGCCAGTGCGACAACAGCTCTCCTGGCCGCCTTCATCCTGCCGGTCACCCTCGCCGGCCCGCTCAGCTCATTGCCAGACCGTCTACTCGGCTGGCTCCTCGCCGGAGCAGCGTCGCTCGTAGCTATCACCTTGCTCTGGCCTGCACCAACCCGCGAACCACTACGCGATCCGACAGCACACGCCTGCGCCCTGATCGCCAAGCGCCTCAGAGCCGGCCTCGCCTGTCTCCGAGACGGCCCCGACCCAGCTCAGACGGAAGCACTCATCACTTCGATCGACGAGGCTTCGGACGCAGTGGCTGCGCTCCGCAAATCTTTCTTCGGTACGCCGTACCGTCCGACGGGTCTCTCGACGTCAGCCCGCACTCTCGTCCGCGTGGTCGACGAGGTGATCTGGTTGGAGACGGTCCTCCAGCGGCATCTCCGCGTCCCCGAGCCGGGTCCAGTGAACGCCCAGCTTGCGGAAGTCTTCGAGTCGGCCGCAGTAGTACTGGAGCGAGCTGCCGAGCTCCTAGGCAGCGGGGGCGATCTCCAGCTGTTCGCCACCGCTGTGGACAGGCTCAAGCGAGCACGGGTCGCGCTGGAAGAGACAGTGACGGCATTGCTGCCAGCGACCAACGCAGCAAGCGGCAAAGTAGTCACCGCATTCGTCAGTGGCGTAGAGCCGATCTTCAGAGCACAGGAGATGAGCTTCGCGATCACGGCGATCGCGGAGAACATTCAGCTGGCAGTCGCCGCTCGCGGGCGTAGTTGGTGGCAGACCTTGCTGGGAGGCGCTCCGACAGGCATCGGCTCTCCCCTGTCGTCAGTACAGGAGCGCGCCGGAGCTCATGTCGAGCGTCACTCGGTCTGGCTGCACAACAGCATCCGTGGAGCAGTCGGGCTAGCGCTAGCGGTGCTGGTCGCCGACCTGGCCGGAGTACAGCACTCCTTCTGGGTCGTGTTCGGCACGTTGGCCGTACTGCGTTCCAACGCACTCAGCACTGGTCAGAACGCACTACGCGGCCTGCTGGGCACAGTGGCCGGCATCATCATCGGTGGCGGACTGGTAGTTGCCATCGGCACCGACACGACCGTCGCCTGGCTGCTCCTGCCGATCGCTGTCGCGCTCGCTGGTCTAGCGCCTGCCGCGTTCTCCTTCGCAGCCGGCCAGGCGGCGTTCACCGCAACCCTGTTGATCCTGTTCGACATCATCTCGCCCGCGGGCTGGGAGATCGGCCTGGTGCGGATTGAGGACGTAGCGATCGGCTCAGCAGTGAGTCTGCTCGTCGGTGTGCTGTTCTGGCCGCGCGGCGCGAGTTCCGCCTTGCGACAGGCGCTGGCCGAGGCCTACTCCGACAGCGCGCACTACCTACGCCAGACAGTCGAGTACGCCGTGAACCGCTGCGACGGACACTCGCCACCGGTCGCCGAACCTTTCGAGGAGGGACGCCGTGCAGCCGCTGCAGCCCGACGTCTCGACGACGCCTTCCGTACTTACCTGGCTGAGCGCGGCGCCAAGCACCTCCCTCTGGCCGACGTGACCACCCTGGTCAGCGGCGTAGCAGTACTGCGCATCACTGGCGACGCGATCCTCGAGCTGTGGAACTCTGGCGATCGCAATCCAGCAGGCGACCGGACGGCGGCTCGCACGGAACTGCTCGAAACCGCTGGAGCACTAGTGGAGTGGTACCAGCAGACTGCCGTCGCCCTGGCCAGTGCGGGCACGCTACCGGCTCAGGTGCTACGGGACTCTGATGGCGAAGAGCGGCTGCTTACCGCGGTACGGCAGGACCTTACTGACGACGACGGGCGATGGACCGGCACCGCAGTACGGATGCTGTGGACTGCTGACCATCTGGATGCTGTGCGGCGACTACAGGTCGCCGTCGCGGAGACCAGTGGATCTACAGTGGCTGGATGAGCGGGACACGGGCCATACCGGTAGCGATGCTGGTGTTCGACGGCGTTCGGCTGCTGGACCTTACTGGGCCGCTAGAGGTCTTCGACGTGGCGACGGCAATGGGTACGGGGCACCAGGTGACGGTGTGCTCGCCAGGTGGCGGCGATGTGACGACGTCGGGCGGCTTGCGCATCGGAGTACAGGCTGATGCGGCTTCACTGTCGACGGTGGACACCCTCGTAGTACCGGGTGGTGAGTGTCTGGTCACTGAACGGCCGGACCCCGCATTGCAGGCTGCGATCGCGCAGCTCGCTCCTGGGGCTCGCCGTGTTGCCTCTGTTTGTGCGGGAGCCTTCGCGCTCGCCGAGGCGGGCTTGCTGGAAGGGAAACGAGCGGCCACACATTGGCGGCATACCGGGACGTTGCGGCGTCGGTTTCCGACAGTGACGGTCGATGAGGAGTCGATCTATGTGCGCGACGGGCGGGTACTGACGTCGGCCGGTGTGAGTGCGGGGATCGATTTGGCGCTGGCGCTTGTCGAGGAGGACGCGGGCGACATCGTGGCGCACGAGATCGCCAAGGATCTGGTCGTTTTCATGCGCCGCCGCGGAGCACAGCCGCAATTGTCGGTGCCGGCCAGGACCGCGCGACCGCAGCGGAATCCGCTGCGTATTCTGTGCGACGAGATCGCGGCCGATCCTGGGCTGAATCACAGTTTGCCGAACCTGGCAGCGCGAGCCGGGCTCAGCGAACGCCACCTCAGCCGGCTCTTCAAGGCCGAGACGGGAATGACGCCAACCGCCTACGTCCATTCCGTACGCCGGGAGGCCGCCCTCGCGTTGGTCGACGCCGGCGAAACCCTCGGCGCCGCGGCCAGGCGCAGCGGACTCGGCAGCGAAGAAACCCTCCGCCGAATTCTCAAGGCGAACCGGCTGGAATCGGCGGACGGCGCGACGGGGTTGATCCCTGTCTCCCGAGATCACTGATCCGGCGCACGAAAAACTTGCCGCCCGGCGAGAAGCGCGGGGCGGCAAGTTCTGGGGCTGACTGCTCAGCGCTTGCGTCCCCGCCAGCGGGTCGACGTACCGATTCCCGCCAGATGCAAGGCAATACAGAGCAGTCCGGCCATCAGCAAAGTCTGCGGTGTGAACGCATCACTCACCTTGGCGTCGGCCCAATCCAGGATGAGTGCCAAACCGAAAATCACTGCGGCAATGATCGCGAACATCAAGACTCCCTACAACACGGCGGACGGGGCGGCTCATCTAACTCCCGCCCGGTACCCAGCACAAGACCGAACCGAAACCCACAGCAGACCAACTTCGACCGGTCCCCGATCCAGCCGACGATCGCCCGGCCGTGATCGGCAGCGCAAGGCCCGGATCGACCGATCGGGGCGTCCCCGTCAACCGCAAACTCGTCCGGCCCGCCAGCAGACAGCGCGGGGTTCGTCGGATGAGGAATCTGGTGGGGACCGAGGGGTTGTCGGATCGATCAGGATTCGAGAAGTCTTGTGGCGGGGGAATGGCTAGGGTCGTTGATATCGCTAGTCGGCATGGGAGGAACTGAGATGGCTGTCACGGAGAAGGCGAAGTCGTACGACGGGTTCACGGACGAAGAGCGCGATGCGATGAAGGAGCGGGCCAAGGAACTGAAGGCGACTGCGCGTCGTGGTTCTGCGGCCAAGAAGGCTGACGGTGAGGCCGAAGTACTGGCGAAGATCGCCGAGTTGCCGGATGAAGAGCGGATGATGGCGGAGCGGATTCACGCCATCGTGAAGGCCAGTGCGCCGTCGCTTTCGCCGAAGACCTGGTACGGGATGCCGGCGTATGCCAAGGACGGAAAGATTGTCTGCTTCTTCCAGAGCGCAGGCAAATTCAATGCTCGTTATGCGACGCTCGGCTTCAACGACCCGGCCAATCTGGATGACGGTTCGATGTGGCCGACCGCGTACGCGCTGACGAAACTGACCACCGCCAACGAGGCGAAGATCGCCGAACTCGTGAAGCAAGCAGCAAGCTGAGCACTTCCGGGCGGTTGTCGGTTGCATCGCTGAATACGCGCGGGATGCCGCTGTTCGGTTCGCGGTTGGCCGCACGGTACCAGGCGATCGGCGAGTACTTCGAGGCGAGCGATGTGGACGTCGTCAACTTCCAGGAAGTACTCACGTATTACCACCTACGCCTTTTGACGAAGCATCTCCCGTCATTCCCGTGCGCCGTACAGCGGCCGTCGGCGGCGGGGCCGGCCGGTGGCTTGGCGACCTTTTCGCGGCGGCGGGTTGTCGGGAGAGAGTTCCGCCGATTCCCTTTGGCCTCCGGTGCTCGGATTCCCCTCCGAGCATGGGTCGGAGCGCCGTTGAAGGGTATTTTGACGACCCGTCTCGCCGAACCCGGAGTACGGATTATGAACACTCACCTGGTCGCAAACTTCGACGGCGATTGGTCCTCGGAGAGCCGGTACTACGAATTGCATCGTCAGCAACTCGCGACGCTCGCTTCTGCTGTCGGATCGGGGCCTGTGATCGTGAGCGGTGACTTCAATGTCGCGCGGGACAGCTCGTTGTTCGAGGACTTCATGGCGGCTAGCCGGCTTGGCGATGCGTTCGGCGGGGAGTGTCCGCCGACGTTCCGTTCGGAATACCTGGGGGCTGGGCAGGTGTCGCGCTGCATCGACTTCCTGCTGTGCTCCGCGGGGACGACTGCTAAGGACGCTCGGCTGATCCTCACGGACGAGATTCCTGGAACAGGCTTCGCGTCGGACCACCTCGGCCTCGCCGCAACGCTGACCGTGGGTTTCGGCGGCTGATCTCTACTTAGTGCACGAGTTGAGTACTTCTCGCGGCCGAGCGTGCTCAGATGGTGCACAGAGACGGTGGCTGCCTGGGTCCGGCATCGCGGCGGCTGGCTTGTGGCTTAGGTGCGCGTGGTTGGAGCGACCTCGCGCACCATCACGCAGTTGCCCAGGCCTTTGGGGCGGTCGTAGGTGAAGCCTTCGCGCTCGTACATCGTGCGGGTGCCGTTGTAGAGGAAGGACGAGTTCTTCTTCCGTACGCCGCCGGTGTCGTGCGGGTAGCCCTCGACCAGGCCGCCGCCGGCCTGCGCGATCAGCTCGACGGCTCCGCGCAAGGCGATCGCCGCTAGGCCATGGCCGCGAAAGCTGCGCTCGACCAGGATGCAAGTGACCCGGTAGTCGGGCAGGCGCTCGGCGGTAGCCAGGTACTCCTTGCGGTGCTGGATGCCGGGTAGCTCGTCGGGTGTTCCGTACTCCGCCCAGGCGACAGCCCGGTCGCCGTCGTACACCAGAGCCGCGTGCGCGATCCCGTCGGCCACCAGCCGTTGCTTGAGTGCCTTGTTCCCCTCGGCAGTCAGGCCCTTCTCCGCGCAGTCGGGATGGAAATGCGTACACCAGCAACTGGCGAACATCCCCTTGTTCCGCTCGACAAGAGCGGCGAAGTCGTCAAATGTCTCCGGCGTAAGCGCCCTGATCCTGAACTCGGACATACCAGCAAACTACCCCCGATTCCAGACGATCTGCGTCCGATAATCCCGCTCGCAAAGCGGTGAGGGTTGATGACTGGCGGCCGGTCGCGCCCGAGTGGTTTCGAGTCTGGCCGGCCGAGCGCCTCGGGCGGGAGCTCGGGGCGAGGGAGCGTCGCAGGAGCGAGCGTGGCGTCGGGCGCGTAGTTATTGCGGGGGGACAAGGCGAAGGCCCGGACCACCAGGTCCGGGCCTTCGGTAAGTAGCGGGGGCAGGATTTGAACCTGCGACCTCTGGGTTATGAGCCCAGCGAGCTACCGAGCTGCTCCACCCCGCGCCGCTTTCTTACAAGTAGGAGTCTAGTAGATAGCTGGTGTGGGACCAAATCCGGGGCTGACGTCGGCGGGTGGCGAGGAAAGGCTGCTCTGACAGACGGCAGCGACGGCCAGAGGTCGGCTCTGGCAGTTGTCAGCGGGCGTGGCCTCACCGGTACGCCGGTAGGCGCGACGCCTGCGGGCACTTCGGACTGGGAGGCCAGGCAAAAACGAAGGCCCGGACCTTGAGGGTCCGGGCCTTCTTTGGTAGCGGGGGCAGGATTTGAACCATGCGACCTCTGGGTTATGAGCCCAGCGAGCTACCGAGCTGCTCCACCCCGCGCCGTTGTGTGCCTAGCTTAGAGACTCCCGGCCGGGTAAACAAATCGAATAACGCGGAGCAGAAAAATCGTGTCGCCGCACGGACGGTGCGGCGTAGCGTCCGGGTATGGCTCGAGTTGTGATGCGGCCGTTCGAAGGGGCCGATCTGGTTGCTGCTGCGCGGTTGCTTGCGGAGCGGCATGTGCTGCATCGGAAGAGGCATCCCTTGCTGCCGGCTGCGTACGAGGATCAGACGGTCGCTCTCAAAGAGGTCACCGCCGTCTGGGAGACCGAGGGGGCGTCGGGTTCTGTGCTGGTGGAGGGCGACGAGATCACCGGGTACTTGCTCGGGGCCCCGAAGAGCAGCAGTGTGTGGGGACCGAACGTCTGGGTGGAGCGAGCTGGGCACGCAGCAAGGGATCCCGAGAAGATCAGAGATCTCTACGGGGACGCGGCAACCAACTGGTACGAGCAGGGCCTGATCGCGCACTACGCGTTGGTGCCCGACGATGCAGCCCTCATCGATGCTTGGTTCCGTTTGGGATTCGGCTCGCAACACGCACACGCAGTACGGCCAGTGCCCAGTACGCCGTACGCGGCGCACCCGGATCTCATCGTGCGGCGGTGTTCTCGCGATGACGTCCAGGCGCTGGCCGAACTCGAGCTCGTGTTGCCACAGCATCAAGGGATGTCGCCGGTGTTCTCAGCCGGTGAGGTGCCGACGATTGAGGAGGCGCTGGCCGAGTGGGAGGAAGACGTCGACGACCCGTCGTACACGACCTTCGTTGCCGAGGACAACGGACGGGTGATCGGCATGGCGATCGGTTGCTCGCTGGACAAGTCCAGTGCGCACAGCGGCCTGGCTCAGCCCGAGAATGCCGCATTCCTCTCGTACGCGGCGGTGTTCCCTGACGCTCGAGGCATCGGCGCTGGGCGGGCACTGAGTGAGGCGGTGCTGAACTGGTCGGCAGAGGCCGGTTACGACTGCATCGCGACGGACTGGCGGGTGACCAACTTGCTGTCGTCGAGAGCCTGGCCCAGCCTTGGATTCGTCCAAACGTTTCATCGCCTGCACCGGATGCTCGGGCATTGAACTGAATCAAACGCTCTGTAGATAAGTGTTCACAATGAGCTATTGCCATCGCTGATTGTGCATGTTTGCATCTCCTCAGTAGTCGTTTCCTATGGGGGGAAATTCATGTCCAGATCGTTCTTGCCTGCCCGCCTCGCAGCCTGTCTGTTGATGCTGGCAATGTTCCTCACCATCGTCAGCCCGGCTGACGCCGCAGTCCCCGACCGCAAAGCGTGGGTCCTGTGGAACCAGACCAGTGCGTCGATCGTGCCGTTCGGCACCTGGCCGACCACCACCACCGTGACGCCGCTCGGTATCGGGCGGTACCAGGTGAAGTTCCCGGGTCAGGGCGCGCCCAACGGCGTCGTCCATGTCACCGCGGTCAACAACACACCGCACTGGTGCCAAGCGGAGACCTGGGGGCAGTCCGGCGCTGACGAGATCGCCATCATCCGTTGCTACCGCGTCGGCGGCGCGCTGGACGTGTCCAGCTTCAGTGCGTTCTTCGTGAGAGCCTCCGGTGGTCCTTCGTCAGGTCCTTATGGGTACGTCGATTCGGCCGCTACCGGGGCGTTGATCAGCCAGTTCAACTCGACCGGCGCTGCCAACACCTCGACGCCGGGCGGTGTCGGTCAATGGCTGGTGCGCTTCCCCGGTCTGGTGACAGGTGGTCCGCTCGACGGCAGCCTGCAGGCGACGGCCGTCAATCCCCAACAGGGCGCTCGCTGCAAGGTCGGCAGCTGGGCGTCCACCGGCGGCGGTCAGGACGTGAAGGTGCTCTGCTTCAACGCCGCCGGCGCCTTGCTGAACACCAGATTCACGCTCACCTACCAGTACAAGGTCTCCCTGTACGGCGCGGCGATCCCGCCGAAGTACTTCGGCTACTTCCTGAACCAGCCGCCGGCCGGACCACCGACCACCAACTTCAACTCGGTGCTCGGTCTGAGCGCCAACACGATCCTCGCGGCCGGCACCGGACTGTCGATGGTGACCTTCCCGAAGATCGGCTTCACCCAGAACACCGTCCAGGTGACGGCCTACGGGGCGAACCCGAACTTCTGTGGACTGAACACCTTCTGGACCAACACCACCGGCCCTGACCTGATCGTCCGGGACGTCAACTGCTTCACCAACTCCGGAGCAGCAGTCAACACCGGCTTCACGGTCAGCGCGAACTCCATCCTCTAGAACTGCCGCCCCGATCGGGCTGCGACTCCGGTAGAAATCGGTGTCGCCGCCCGTTCGTTGCCATCAGCATCAAAGGTGGTCAGGAGGTAGAGCTCTCAGGGCGGAAGCCGTTCGCGGTGTTCAGGAGGTCGTCCTCGGTGAAGCGGGCCCGGTCGATGGAGACCTCGGCCCCGACGCCGGGTGATACGAAGTAGAAGACCTGGTCCGCAGCCAGGTACCCATCGAAGGCACCGACTGTCACCGGCGTGAGCTTCCACTCGTCGGGATCCTGCTCGTGGTACTCGGTCAGGAAGGTGCGCAGTTCGCTGAGATCGGTCAGCTTGACGCCGCGGATGGTCTTCACGGTCAGGTCCACCACGGTGGCGCCTTCCGGGTCGGGCCCGGTCTCCCAGACTCTGCTGTGGAAGCTGACGTCCTCCCACTCGTAGGCGAAGTCGCTCGGCGAGCCGATGCCGCCGGGCAGCTGGTCGATGACGAATCCGTCCAAGGTGCACGCCCTTTGCTGGGTCGAAGGCGGAGCCTGATGAGCTCCGTACTGCGGTTCGGATGCGACGGCGGCCGCTGGTGCCGCCGCCAGAACGGAGGCAGCGATCAGGCCGCCGCCAACGATACGGCGGACGCGGGAGCTCGTAGTACGGGTGGACATGGTTGCCTCCTAGGCGGAGCCGGCGCCTGCCCCACGGCAGGGCAGGCGTCCTTCTTGTCTAAGAAGTTGCCGCGAAAGCGGCACATCGCGACCACCAACTTCGCGCCTGTGGACAAACGCAAAGGACCCGCACCCAAAGGAAAGGGTGCGGGTCCAGGAGAAGAGAGCGCAGGCGATCAGCCGGTCGGCGAACTCGGTGGGCTCGACGGTGTCGTCGACGTGGACGGCGTCCCGGTGGGCGTCTCGGTGGGAGTCCCGGTCGGGGTCGGCGTCGGCGTGGTCGTGGGCGTCGTCGGCCCCGCACCCGCGGCCGCTGCCCGGTCGATGGCGGCCTTCATCTTGTTGACCTGGGCCTGGTATTCGCCCAGGTCACTCTTCCTGAGCGCAGCCTGGGCCGCGTTGTAGGCCGCCTGCGCCTCGGCCAGCGCTTGCTTGATCGTCTGGTTGGCCGGTGGATTCTTGGTGCCGTTGGGATCCTTCTCGCCCGTGTTGACCTGGGTGTTGAAGACCTTCGTCAGCGCCTCCTGCAGCGACGACCCGAAGGCGACCTGATCACCGAAGCTGACCAGGACGTACCGGAGTACGGGATAGCTACCTGAACCACTCGTCCGGACCGAGTACACCGGTTGCACGTAGAGCAGACCGCCACCCAGCGGCAGCGTCAGCAGGTTGCCGTACTGCACCCGGGTACCGCTGTTCTGGCTGAACGGCAACAGTGCCTGTCTGATCCCGTCGTCGGTCGCGAACTTGTTCGCGACTTGCGAAGGACCCGGTATCTGCACGTTCCCCGGCAATCGAAGGATCCGGAACTGGCCGTAGTCCGGCGACGAAGCCTCGGAATCGACTGCCATGAAGGCGGTCAGGTTCTCCCGTTGCGCGTTCGGCACGTAGACCGACGTCAGCGAGAACTTCGGGTCGCTCTGGTCCGGCATCCGCAGCGACAGGTAGAACGGCGGCTGGAAAGTGGTCGCCGTATCCGCCGTGGCCGTGCCCTGGGTCGGGTCGGCCGGCACCCGCCACAGGTCGCTGTTCTGGTACCAGGTGCCGGGATCGGTCACGTGGTACTTCGCCAGCAGGTCGCGCTGGACCTTGAACATGTCCTCGGGGTAGCGCAGGTGGGACTTCAGCGACGGCGAGATGGCCGACTTCGGCTTGACCGTCCCGGGGAAGGCCTTCATCCAGGTCTTTAGCACCGGGTCGCTCTCGTCCCACGCGTACAGGTCGACGGACCCGTCGTAGGCGTTCACGACGGCCTTCACCGAGTTGCGGATGTAGTTGATCTGCTCGCTCGGCTGGGACGCGATCGTCCCGCGCCCGGTGGTGGTGTCGCGAGTACTGTCGTCCAGCGCGACCTTCTCCGAGTACGGGTAGTTCGCCGAGGTGGTGTACCCGTCGACGATCCAGACCACCTGTCCGTCGACGATGGCCGGGTACGGGTCGCCGTCCGGGGTCAGCCACGGGGCGGCCTTCTCGACCCGCTCGCGCGGAGTCCGGTCGTAGAGGATCTTCGAGTCGGTGTTCACCCGGCTGGACAGCAGGATGTTCGCGTCCCGGAACTTGGTGGCGTAGAGCAACTTGTTCCCGAACGAGCCGAGCGGAACGCCGCCCTTGCCCTGATAGGTGTTCAGGGTCGGGTCGCCACCCTTCTGGCCCGGTGCCTCCGGGGTGTCCAGCTCGACCGGCGATCCGTTCTTGGCGCCGCCGACGATCGAGTAGTCCGGGGACTGCTCGCCGAAGTAGATCCGCGGCTCGTAGTCACCGAGCTGACCGGTCGGCGGCAGGTCCTTCTCGGAGAACACCGGCGTACCGTCCGGGGCGCGGTCGTTGCCGTTCGCGGCCACCACGCCGAAGCCGTGGGTGTAGACGGTGTGGTCGTTGTTCCAGTTGCGCTGGCCGGCCGGCAGTGCGTCGACCTGCACCTCGCGGACCGCGATCACGGTGTCCCGGATCTGGTTGCCGATCTTGTACCGGTCGACGTCCAGGTCGGTCGGGAACGAGTAAAAACCGCGCACCTGCTGCAACTGCTCGAACGTCGGACCCACCACGGTCGGGTCGATCAGGCGGATGCCCGGCAGTACTTCGGCGTCGGCGGCCAGCTGGTCCGGCTGGGCCGTCGTCTTCGCCTGGTAGTCGGTGACCTTGGTGTTCTCCAGCCCATAGGCCTGCCTGGTCGCCGCGATGTTCTTGCTGATGTACGCCGACTCTTTCACCGGCTCGCTCGGGCGGACCCGGATCTGCTGCAGCGACGCCGGCCACAACGCACCGAGCAGGATCGCCGAGAGAATCAGCACGACGGTGCCGACGCCCGGTAGCAGCCAGGTCTTGCGGACCACGTTCGCGAAGAACAGAGCGGCACAGAGAACCGCGATGACCGCGAGGATCTCCTTGCTGGGCAGGACCGCATGATCACCCGTGTACGAGATACCGGTGAACAATCTGCTGTCCGCGGTGGTCTGGCCGAACCGGTCGAGCCAGTAGCTGAAGGCCTTCAGCAGAACGAGCAGGCCGAGCAGGATCGAGAACTGCACCTGGGCCGCGCCGGAGGCCTTCTGGCCCTTCGCGGACGGCCGGAACCCGCCGTACAGGTAGTGTGTGATGATCGCGGCGACCAGTGACAGCAGGACGATCGAGTAGCCGAAGCCGAGCAGCACCCGCAGCCACGGGTAGTCGAAGACGAAGAACGAGATGTCCTTGTTGAAGTGCTTGTCGGTGACGCCGAACGAGGTCCGGTTCCGCCAGGCGAGGAAGACCTTCCACTCCCCCGACGCGGCCGAGCCGCCGAAGACGAGCATCAGCGTCGCGAGCACGCCGATCGCGATCTTGCCGCGCTGCTGGAGCAGTTCGCCGTACCGTTCGAAGCCGGGGCTCGGCGACGGGGCGAGCGCGACCCGAGGGCGGGTCCGGAACGCGACGATGACGTTCGCGACCACGGCCACGGCCATCAGCAGGCCGACCACCACGAACAGCAGCACCCGGGTGCCGAGCACGGTGCTGAAGACCGAACCGAGGTCGACCGACCGGTACCAGAGCCGCTGGGTCCAGACGTCGGTGAAGACGCTGAACAGGATGAGCAGCACGATCAGGGTGGCGATGGTGGGCAGCAGGGCCCGCGGCCGCTGACCCGGAGTACGCCGGGATTTTCGCGGCTCCTCCGGCATGTCGTAGACGCCGTCGCTCATGATCGGTTCTCCTCGTCGTCACTGCTACCGCCGACCCCAGGGCCACCGGCGGGAGCACTCCCGGCCGACGGCTCGAATGTCAATGACAGTACTTCGCAAAGCGTGGGGACCAAGTCGACACCGGTGAGCACCGCCGTGTCCTCGTCGTGCGAGCGCAACCGGACGGCCCCGAAGCGGTCGCCTTCGCGCAGTACGCCCGCCACCATCCGTACTTCGTGGCGGCGCGGATCACTGCCCGCGAGCCGGGCCAGCTCGGCATCGGATTCGGCGTCCTGCAGGCCCGATTCGACCGCGGCCGGCAGCACGATCCGCTCGACGACCAGGGCGCAGCCGCTGACCCCTTCGGGCCACTCGATCCGGGCCAGCGCGTCGGCGATGTGCTCGTCGTCCATCCCGCCGGGCAGTTCGCCCTGGGCCACCGGGGTGAGCGGCTGGGCCGCGTCGTCGGCGCCGAGCTCGGCCGCGAGCTGCGGTTCCGCGCGGAGCAGTTCGTCGGTCGGGACCAGCGCGAACAACTGCGCGGGCTGATCCCAGCCCGCACTGCTGACGTGCTTCTCGATCTCGATGACCGCCTGACTCAAAGCAGGTTCTACGGAGTGCATGCCGGGACGTCTCCAGTTCCACTGGCCAGTGCTTTCAATGCGCCGATCGCCTCGTGCAGGGTGGTGATCTTCACCAGCCGGATGTCCTTGACGCCGGCGTGCAGGGCCGCCGCGCAGTTCGGTCCCGGGACGAGGAAGACCGTGGCGCCGGACGCCTTCGCGCCGGCGATCTTCTGCTGGATGCCACCGATCGCGCCGACCTGGCCGAGCGCGTCGATGGTTCCGGTGCCGGCGATGTGCTTGCCGTCCAGCAGCGCACCCGGGGTCAGCTTGTCGTAGATGGCCAGCGCGAACGCCGTACCGGCGCTCGGGCCGCCGATGTCCTGGCCGAGGTTCACGCTCACCTTGACCGCCGAATCGACCCCGATCGAGATGCCGACCATCGGGCGGGAGGCGTCACCGGGCGTCGCCGCGGTTTTCACGACCACGGTCTGCTGTACGCCGGCCCGCCGGATCCGGAAGGTGACGTCTTCGCCGACCTTCTTCTTGCGGACCAGCTCACCGACCTGCGGCACCTTGGTGGTGGCCACCCCGTCGACGTCGAGCACCACGTCGCCGGGCTTCAGCTTGCCGTCGGCCGGCGCGCCCTTGGACACCGACGAGACCTTCGGGCTGAACGGCACCGGCACCTCTTGCAGAGCGGCCGCGACGGCGCTGTCCTGCGAGCCGGTCATCTCCGCGGTGTTCTGCTGCTCCACCTCGTCCGCGCTCTGCTCCGGCGGGTAGATGATGTCGCGCGGGAACAGGTCGCGGTGCGGGTCGAACCAGTTGCGCATCGCCTGCGGCAGCGTCAGGTCGCGATCCGGCGACGTCACCGAGACCGTGGTGAGGTCGAGCTCACCGGTGGTCGGGTACGTCTCGTGGCCGGTGATCTCGATCACCGGCTTGTTCCGCGCCGTTCCCAGGGTGTTCTTCACCGGGCCGGGACTGAACGAGACGAACGGCACCGGGAAGACGGTCACCAGTCCGAGTGAGATGACGAGCACGACGATCGAGGTGACCAGCGTGGCGGTACGACGTGTCACGAACCCTGCCCTGCGATCTTCTGGATGAGTCCGCGCAGTCCTCCACGCGGTACGGGAGTGGCGAGCGGGCCGGGTGCGGCCACCGCCTCGTTGAAGCGGCGGAAGTCCTCCACCGACGCGAACGCGCCGCCGGACCGGCGCGGGCCACGGCTCCGCCCCCGCCAAGCCGCCCAGCACATCGCCAGCACGGTGGCGACCAGCGGGAACGCCAGCCACGCCAGGACCTTCATCGGGCCACCTTCATGCGCCCAGCGTACGGGTCAGCAAGTGCCTACCCACTCGCTCGCACCATCGGTGAAGTGCTGGTGTTTCCAAATCGGAACCTCGGCCTTGAGATCGTCGATCAGCCGGCGGCAGGCCGCGAAGGCCAGCTCGCGGTGCGCGGCGGCGACACCGACGATCACCGCGGCGTCGCCGATCGTGAGCGGGCCGGTCCGGTGCACGGCGGCCAGCGCGGTCACCCCGGGGTCCGCGCAGATCCGCTCGGCGACCTCGCGGAGCTGCTTCAGCGCGTCCGGGTGGGCCTCGTAGCTCAGCTCGTCGACCGGCCGGTCGTGGTCGTGGTTGCGGACGGTGCCGATGAACAGCGCGGTGCCGCCGGCCGAGGGGTCGGCGATCGCGGCCAGCACCTCGTCGCTGGACAGCGCGGTGTCGCGGATGTCCAGCAATCTGATCGCCTCTGTCATACCTCTTCCTTACCGCTGGTGGCCTGCGTCACCCGGCCACAGCATGCTCAGGGCGAAATCAGGGTCCGGATACGTTCGCCCATGGAGGAACGGTACGCGGTAACCAGTACGTTGGAGTTGTACGCCCCACTGCACAGGAAGGCCCACTCCGATGAGCGACGAACCGGACAACCCGTTCAAGGGAACTCCGTTCGAGGCCATGTTCCAGCAGTTCTCCGGTGCGGCCGGCGCGGGCGGCGCCCCCGACCTGAACGCGATCTTCGCTCAGGTCCAGCAGCTGCTCAGCGGATCGACCGACGGCAAGCCGGTGAACTGGGACCTGGCCAAGGACATCGCGCGCAAGACCGTCTCCGCCGCCGGCGACCGGTCCGTCACGCCGACCGACAACGAGCGCGTCGCGGACGCGGTCCGGCTGGCCGAGCACTGGCTCGACCCGGCCACCACGCTGCCGGAGGCAACCACCAACTCCGCGGCCTGGAGCCGCGCCGAGTGGGTGGAGAACACTCTTCCGGTCTGGCAGACCGTCGTCGACCCGGTGGCCGAACACGTCGCCGGCGCGATGGGCGGCGCCCTGCCGGCCGAGGCCCAGCAGCTGGCCGGGCCGATGGCGGGCATGCTCCGCCAGCTCGGCGGCTCGATCTTCGGGGCGCAGGTCGGTCAGGGTCTCGGCGAGCTGGCCGGTGAAGTGGTGAGCTCGTCCGACATCGGGCTGCCGCTCGGACCGGCCGGCCAGGCGGTGCTGATCCCGGACAACGTGGCGAAGTTCGCCGAGGGTCTGGGACTCACCGACGAGGACGTCCGGCTCTACCTGGCGCTGCGCGAGTGCGCGCACCAGCGGCTGTTCGCGGGCGTGCCGTGGCTGCGGCAGCACCTGTTCGCCGCGGTCGCCGACTACGCGGCCGGGATCGAGGTCGACTCCGGCAAGATCGAGCGCGCGATGGCCGACGTGGACATGCAGAACCCGGAGGCGATGCAGGAAGCGCTGGCCGAGGGGCTCTTCGAGCCTGAGGACTCCGAGCAGCAGAAGGCCGCGCTGGTTCGGCTGGAGACTGCATTGGCTCTGGTCGAAGGCTGGGTCGACGACGTGGTCCGCGAGGCGACCAAGGATCGGATGCCGGCCGCAGTACAGCTTGCAGAGACCGTACGCCGTCGTCGCGCGGCGGGCGGGCCTGCCGAGCAGACCTTCGCCACCCTGGTCGGGCTGCAGCTCCGGCCCCGGCGGCTTCGGGATGCGGCGAACCTGTGGGCCGCCGTACGGGATGCGCGCGGGGTCGACGGGCGGGACGAGCTGTGGTCACACCCGGATCTGTTGCCGAGCGCCACTGATCTGGACGACCCGATCGGCTTCGCCCAGCACGCCGGCGAGCTGGCCGACATCGACATCACGGACTTCCTGGGGCCCGAGGACGGGGGCGCTCCCCAGGATGCTCCGAAAGACGACGACGGCAAGTGACGCTGCATGACGACGCTGTCGTCACGCTGACCGAGTGGGACGCGCCGGACGCCGAGCAGGCTGAGTTGCGGGAGCACTACCTGAAGTACCTCGCTCAGCACGAGGACGGGATGTGGCGGAGTTCGCGGCCCGAGCATCTGACGGCGAGCGCCTTGGTTCTGGATCCGTCCAGAGCCAGGGTGCTGCTCACGTTGCACAAGACTGTGAACCTCTGGCTGCAGCTTGGTGGGCATTGCGAGGCCGGCGATGTGACGCTGGCCGGTGCGGCGTTGCGGGAGGCGACGGAGGAGTCCGGGTTGAGCGGGCTGACGATCTCGGCCGAACCGGTGCAGCTCTCGCGGCATGAGTTGCTGGCGGGTGGATGCAAGGGCGTCTTCCACCTGGACGTGCAGTTCTTGGTGACGGTCGGGGCCGGTACGGACTACGTGGTCAGCGAGGAGTCGCATGACCTGGCGTGGTTCGGGCTCGACGCACTGCCGGACGGGGTCGACCGGTCGGTCGCCGACTTGGTGAAGCGAGCCCGCGGCGTACCGGGTCTTTGAACGGGTGTGCGGACGATCCCTGTGGTCCGGTCCGCACAGGCTCTCAATTCCTTCCCTGCCCCACCGCCCCGGTCGTTCACGGCGCCCCGGGTCGTCGTCGTTTCCCCCGTCCCTGGGTACTGCCGATCTCACCGCCCCTGAACGGCACCGACAGACCCAGTCACGACGACGACCTCGAGGACACATCCCCAGGTCCCGTTGCAGGTGAAACGAGCTGGAACGAAGAAGGTGACGGCTCAACCACGGCGAAGTATCGCGCGGGTCGCGTCCCAGCCCTCCAGGCCCGGATCCAGTCGCGCAATGTCACCGGCCGAGCGCAATCTGTGCCAACCAGGCCCGATCGCCACCGCATGCCGTCGCGGCTTGATCTCGTCGAGTTCTGCCATTGAAATGCCGAAATCCAGCGTTGGGAGCAACCAGGCGGCTGGAGGCAGGTTGAGGCCGATGGCTACTTGGGTGCCGTCTTCGGAGGGGCAGACGGCTAGGTCGGCTGAGGACAGGGCTCGGAAGAGTTTGCCGATCAGTAGGCCTGGAAGGTCTGGGGCGTCGTGGGTGACGGCGACCATCGCGGCGGCGGAACCGACGGATTCGGCTGCGGCGAGGATCGGGCTGGCGGGGTCCACCGAGAAGACCGGGGTGTCGGGCCAGGTGAGGGCGGAGATCTCTGCGAGAGAGGACTCTGTGCCGCCGGGAACTGCGATGGCTACGTCTACTCGGTCCAGGGAGGCCAGGACTTCGTAGGTGTCTTCGGCTAGGGCCAGGCGCCAGGCTTCTGGAGAGCGGCCGGGTGGGGCCCAGGTGCCGGTGGGAGGAACGACCAGTACTACGACCCGTCGGTCCGGTGAGTCGGGCATTGGGTGACAGTAGCCGACTAGGGCTTGGGCGCGATGAGGTCTAGCTTCAGGGCGGTCATGATGGCCTGGGTGCGGTTGGAGGCGCCTAGCTTTTCGTACAGGCGGGCTACGTAGGTCTTGGCGGTGGAGAGGCTTACACAGAGAGAGCCTGCGATCGCACGGACCGAGAGGCCTTCGCCTAGTAGCGCCAGGACCTCGGCTTCACGGGGACTCAGGAGCGGTTGCATCGATGCTTGTTCCCGGCGGGCCATGGCAGTTGCCAGGCCGGTTGCTGTGAAGGAAGTCGCCGCGACGGCTGCATGGCGGATCGCAGCGAGCACTTCGTCCGTAGGCGCTGCCTTGGTGACGAAGGCGGACACTCCTGATTCAAGTGCTTCGAACAGCACATCGTCTTGGCCGTTCGAAGCCAGCAGGACGATCCCTAGGTCGGCGTACCGGCTGCGGAGGCTTCTGGCGAGCTCTAGTCCGTTCGAGTCCGGCAGTACGACGTCCAGAACGAGTACGTCCGGGCGCGTGGAGACGACCATGCTTGCTGCTTCCGCCCCCAGGCCGGTGCTACCTACTACTTGGATGTCCGGTTCGGCATCCGCCAGCCCTGCCAGTCCGTACCGAACCAATGTGTGGCCGTCAACGACAACGACCTTGACCTGCTCGTTCATGTAGTTCCCCCGAGGACCAACCTAGGTACAGCAAGGCCGCAGTGCCATAGCTCAGCCCGGGCGCCACCACCCGAGCACGGTGACCTGACGCCGACCGGCGGTGGGTGAACCCGGGTTGGTGTCGACCAGGCCGACCTTCGCTTGCAGCGCCGGGCGACCACTCGGCAAGCAGAGCAACGCGTTCGGGCACACGTACGCCTTGAGGTGCAGCGCCAAGCTGAACCCAGGCGTGTCGTCTGGCAGGTCGAACGTCACCCCGGTGACCTTGCCCGTCACCGACACCCGCAAAGCACGAATCACCGCACCCGCCCGGAATCCGGTGCCGTCGGAGCTGATGGTGAGGTCCACTACTCCGTCCGGCGCGTAGATGCTGCCTGCCACGGAGAAGCGCCCAGTGGCTCGTACTAGCGCACAGGCGCTCCCACCACCGGCGTACGGGCCGTCTAATACGCAGCCGCTCGCCTTGCGGAGTGCAGGTGGCGTGTAGGTGAGCTCCAGCCGCACAGCGTCGATGTCCTCGACGTCGTCCTTCGCTACCAACCCGGCGGTCATCGTGAGGCTCGCTCCCGTAAACGTGCCGTCGTAGATCGCACCTGCCAAAGCCCCTGTCCGCTCCGCGTCCAGTGGCAGAGTCTCAGTCCCGTACGCCGTTCCGCCTGGCACCCCGCCAGCCGTCACGGTCAGAGGTGTTCCCGACCCGACATCGACCGAGACAGCCAGCTTGTCGGTCGTCGCCACGTCCTTGTGCCGATGGGTGATCTTCAGCGCCGCAGACTCCAGTACCGAGCCAGCTGGGACGGCGCTGGCCGCGTAACCGCTCATGGGAAGTACTGCAGTGTCCGGAGCCTTCGTGCTCTTCCAGGTCGCCGCGACCCCGTCCACTGTCGCCAGCCGGCTCGGAGTGGCTGTGAGGAGGAAGGGGCTCAGCAGAGACGCCGAAGTCGGCTTCAACGCATCGGCACCCGTTCGGTCCGTCAACGCTGCTTCGCCAGAAACCAGTCCGTAGAGCGCGACTGGTGGCGCCGAGGACGAGTAGCTGCCGCACAGCTCAGCCCGGCCGTTCCCGATCACCAGCTGACTGTCGCCGCCGAAGACGAACTGCACCCCACCCGTGGAGCCGGCGAGCGGCGATGCGCAGGCGCCGGGAATCGCGGCGGGCACGGGTGGGGCTGCCAAGGGAGAGCCGGCCGCGTTGACCGGCGTACCGGCGACCAGGTTGCCGTCGTCGACGGTCCAGACGTCGGAACCGCTGCCCAGCAAAGGATTCTGGCTGTTGTGGAAGTCGAAGTAGTAGGCGCCGGGCTTGAACCACCAGGTGCTGCCGTGGCAGGAGCTGGCGCCGTTCATCATGCGGGTGAGTCCGACGGCGTCGTCGTAGTACCCGGGCAGGAAGGTGACGACTGAGCCCGCCTTCGTGCAGGGCGGGAGTTCTCGGTGGGCTGGGGCTGTGGTCAGTAGGGACGAGTACTGGGGGTCGTCGCCGGCTGGGAGTGTGCCGAGACCGAGGTTGCAGAGGGCGGAGGTGATGCCTGAGCAGAGGCCTCTTGCCGAGACGGTGCCAGACGCGCTGAGCTGGCCGGCTGAGACGTTGACTGAGGAGTTCGAGAAGACTTTGCCGTGGATGCGGAGGGTTGAGTCTGCCGGCTGGTCGATCGAGATTCCGTCCTCGCCGGGTATCCGGCCGACGGTGAGGATCGCGTTGTCGGGGCGGTTGCAGGTCGATCCGTCGCATTGGACTACTACCTGCTTGGGGTCCGGAGTACAGGTCACTGCTGCTGAGGTTGGAAGCTCCAGGAGGTTGCGGGCCGGCGTGAAGGTCGGTAGCGAGAGGGAGTCTGTGAGGCCGAAGCAGTGTTGGCCGGACTCGCCGCTGTAGGTGCTGTTGCGGAGGTTGTTGATGGCGGCCTGCATGGCGCCGTCGGCTGTATAGGTGGTGGCTGCCTGGTCGCGGAGAGCGTTGCTGACCTTCTGCGCCGAGTCTGCTCGAGTCAGCAAAGCCGACAGAGCTACCCCCACAACGCTGATCACCACTAGTACCAGCAGGAGGGACGACCCACGCTCGTCCCGCTTCATGACTGTCTCCGGAGGCCGGTGAGGGTTATGGGGTAGTCGCCGGTGGAGGGTTTGTTGGCTGTCAGGTGGAGGGTGATTGTTGCGGGGAGAGTTGCTGCGGTGCAGGAGGTTGGGCAGGTTACTGAGACGCTGGTGGGGACTACGTTTTGGACTATTACTACGTCAGAGGTGGGGACTGTTGCCGGGCTCAGACAGGTAGCTCGGTGGAGGTCTTCACCCTGTAGGTAGTAGACGACTGTGGCTGTGCGGCGGGTTGTGGGGATGGTCCAGTCGTCGGAGAGCAGGCGTAGTACGGAGGTTGGTAGCGGGCCGCAGGAATCGTCTTGGGTGTTCAGTTGGACTGAGGGTTTGAAAGGTAGAGAGGGAGTGCCTGCGGTGTAGTCGCGTAGGCCTACCGCAGCCACGTCCTGGGCGAAGTAGACCGCGCTCAGCTGTGCGTCCTGGGAGAGGTCCATCCGGTCCGAGGTTGCGCTCATCTCCCGGAGTGCGTTGATCAGTAGGTCTCCTAGTGCCAGCGAGACCACACCCATCAGGGAGATGGTGATCAGCAGCTCGACAAGGGTGAAGCCGCGCTCACCGCGCTTCAGCTGCACGGCGGATCCTCCACACCACAAGGCCTTCGCAGTACGACGTCCAAGTACTCCGAAGCCCGACCGTCATTGCTCGCCACCGAGATCCGTACCCGCTGCAGACCTCGATCTGGCAAGCACAGTGGCAACCACAGCGCACCAAGAGACCAGTACTGCACGGACCCGGCGACGACCTTCGCTGCGAACCCCTCCGGCGCAACGAAACCTGGAACGGAGTACGACGAGGCGCAGGACACATAGTGGCCGGCGGCAACATATTGCTGCAGCGCCTCGGCATAGTCCCGTACGACGACGCCCGCGGTCGCCTGCTTGCGCTGGATGTCCGACATCAACAGTGTCGTCGTCAGCCCGGACATGACGGCGACGATCGCCACTCCCATGAGCGTGATTGCAACTACCAGCTCCAGCAGACTCTCCCCGCGATCGCCGCGTCCCCGCGGTGGCCGCATCACCCCTGCACCTGCCCGAAGATGCCGTACATCGCGGACACCAGAGCCACGGCGACGAAGCCGACCACGAGGCCCATCACGATGATCACAGCCGGCTCGAACAGTCCGATGAGTTTCTTGAGCTTGTAGTCCAGCTCACCCTCGTAGTACTGCGCAGTGACCTCCAACTGGTTGTCCAGCGTCCCGGTCTCTTCCCCGACCCGCAGCATCTCCGCCGCCGTCGCAGGGAACATCCCAGTAGCGGCCAGCGGCCTGGCGAGCCCCTCCCCCTGCATCATCGCCTCCAGTACGCCGGCCAGCGCGCGCCGGAACACCTTGTTCGGCAGTGATCCCGTGGCGATTCGCAACGCCTGCGGCAGCTGCACACCCGCGCTGACCATCGACGACAGGATCCGGCAGAACCGCTCCACCAAGGCGAACTGAACCGTCGCTCCGACCACCGGGATCATCAGCACGAACCGGTCGCGCAGATAGCGGCCCGCCGTCGTACCGAGCACGTACACCATCAGCAGGATGAACAAGCCCGAGCCGATCAGGATCGCCCACCACCAACTGGTGGCGAAGTCGGTCAGGCCGAGCAGGATCCGCGTCGCCAACGGCAGCTCCGCGTCGAGGCTCGCGAAGAACTCCTTGAACTTCGGCAGCACGAACCCGGCCAGTACGACCACCGTCACCATCGACATCGCGGCGACCACCGAGGGATAGATCAAGGCTTGTTTTATCCGGCGACGTGCCTCGAGATCGCGTTCCAGGTAACGGGCGAGCTGAGCGAGCACGGTGTCCAGCCGGCCGCTCAGCTCGGCCGAGCGCAGGATGCCGCGGTAGTACTCCGGGAAGATCCGCGGATGCCGGTCGAAGCAGTCCGAGAGTTTCTCGCCGTCCCGGAGCCCGTCCTCGACCTCGAACATCATCCGCCGGACGGTCGCATTGGACGACTCCCGGCCAAGGCTGTGCACCGAGTCGGTGAGCGGCATCCCGGCCTGGACGAACGCGCCGAGCTGCCGGGTCAGGTGCATGACCTCCTCCTGCATGACCCGCCGCGCGGTGATCTCGATCTGCAGCAGGCCAGGCTTCTCCTTCACCCGGATCTGCCGCAATTCCTTTTCGTACAAGGCGAGTTCGGCGTCTTCGCGGCTCTGCGCCCGGGTCGTGCCGCGGGTCGTCCTGCCGTTCGGTTCCACCGCGACGTAGGCGTATCTAGTCACTGTCAGCCCCCCACCGTGTAGATGGATCGGAGAACTTCGGCGACCGTGGTCACGCCGGCCTGGACAAGCCGGGCCGCTTCTTCCTGCAGCGTGCGCATCCCTTGGTGGCGGGCGGTCTTGCGGATCTCGACGAGCGGAGCGCGATCGACGATCAGGTCGCGCAGGGCGTCGGTGACCGGCATCAGCTCGTAGACACCGGTCCGTTCGAGATAGCCGGTGCCGGCGCATTCGTCGCAGCCGACTCCCCGGATCAGCCCGCCGATCGGCACCGCGCTTCCGGCCGACGCGAGGAAGGCTTGCTCGGCGGCCGGCGGTTCGTAGTACTGGCGGCACTTATTACAGATCTTCCGGATAAGCCTCTGTGAAACCACTGCACTAACCGATGATGCGACCAGGAAGTTCTCGATCCCCATGTCCAGCAGGCGATGTACCGCCGTCGCCGTATCGGTCGAGTGCACCGATGAGAGCACGAAGTGCCCGGTCAGCGCCGACTGGACGGCGATCCGGGCGGTCTCGGCATCGCGGATCTCGCCGACCAGGATGACGTCGGGATCCTGCCGCAGGATCGACTTCAGCCCGGTCGCGAAGGTGATCCCGGCCGCCTCGTTGATCTGGATCTGGTTGATCGAGGCGTAGGAGTACTCGACCGGGTCCTCGATCGTCATGATGTTGCGTTCCGGGGTGTCGATCTGGCCGAGCGACCCGTAGAGCGTGGTGGTCTTCCCACTCCCGGTCGGCCCGGCGCAGATCACCATCCCGTACGGCGTACGCAGCAGCTCCGCATACCGCTCGGCCAGCTCGGGGGGCATCCCGAGCTGCTCGAGCCGGAACAGCGGCCGGCTCTTGTCGAGCAACCGCAGTACGACCTTCTCGCCACCGACCACCGCCGCCGTGGAGACCCGGATGTCGACGTCGCGGTCCTCGACCTGCATCCGGATCTGACCGTCCTGGGAGCGCCGTCGTTCGACGATGTTCAGATCGGCGAGCACCTTGATCCGGCTGACCAGGGCAGGCCCGATCGAGCCGGGCAGGTCGAGCTGGTCGCGGAGCGCCCCGTCGACCCGGTACCGGACCCGGATCCGGTGGTCGTGCGGCTCGATGTGGATGTCGGAGGCCCGATCGCGCAGGCCCTGGGTGATGATCAGCTGGACCACCTGGACGACCGGCGCTTCGGTGTTGGCCGACACGGCGGCCGGCGTACGGCGTACGACGTCGTCGCGGGCCTCGAACATCCGGACCCGCTCGTCGATCCCGGCCAGCGCGTTGCCGCCTTCGATCACCGGTTCCACCGCGCTGACCTGGCCGCGGTGCTTCATGGCCGGACCACCGATCGGGGGCGGGCCTCGATCTCGCGCGGATAGGAGCTGCGCGCGACCGCGTCGTCGTACGAGATGTCGCCAGCCTGGACCAGCTGCGAGAGCGACTGTTCGAGCGTCACCATGCCTTCGCGGCGACCGGTCACCAGGGCGTTGCGCAGTTGGTGGGTCTTGCCCTCCTTGATCAGGTTCCTGATGCCGGCGTTGGCGACCATCACCTCGAACGCCGCGATCAGGCCGCCGCCGACGCGTGGCAGTAGGCGTTGATGGACGACCCCGCTGATCGCGGCCGAGAGCTGGACGCGGACCTGCGACTGCTGCTCGGCCGGGAAGACGTCGATGATCCGGGCCAGCGACTGCGCGGTGTCGTTGGTGTGCAGGGTGGCGAAGACGAGGTGGCCGGTCTCGGCGATCGTCAGCGCGAACCGGATCGAGTCGAGGTCCCGCATCTCGCCGACCAGCAGGACATCGGGGTCTTCGCGGAGAGCGGCCCGGAGGGCATCCGGGAAGGACGCCGTATCACTGCCGACCTCCCGCTGGTTCACCGCCGAGCGACGATGCTCGTGCACGTACTCGATCGGGTCCTCGATGGTGATGATGTGGCAGGCCCGGTCGGTGTTGATCTGGTGAATCATCGAGGCGAGCGTCGTGGACTTGCCCGAGCCGGTCGGCCCGGTGACTAGAACCAAGCCTTGATGCAAGCGCGCAAAACTGCCGAGCACGGTCGGCAGACCGAGCTCGGACATGGTCGGGATGCTGCGCGGGATGATCCGCAACGCGAGCGCGGTGTCACCGCGCTGGGTGAACGCGTTCGCGCGGATCCGTGCGTTGTCCCGCCAGGAGAAGGAGAAGTCGTGCTCGTACGTCGTCTGCCAGACGTTCGAGCGATGCGGGTTGAGCACCTCGGCGAGCATGTCGTCGGTGTCCCGCCGGGTCAGCCTCACCTTGTCGCCGGCCGGGCGCAGGACCCCGTGAACACGCAACTGGGGTGCCATGCCGACCGTGAGGAGCAGGTCGGTACCGCCGGCGTTCCAGAGTTCTTCGAGCAGGAGATCGACCCGGCTACCTTGCACGGGAACTTTCATGGAATCCCTTCCGGGGTTCGGTTTTTGCGACCCTCCTCAAGGTCACGTTCGAGGCAGTGGACCGGCCCTCCTCCGAGCCGGTCCACCGTCAACGGGGTACTACGTGCAGGCGCCGCTGGCCGTGACCAGGCCGCCGACGCCGAGCGTGATGGTGTAGCCCTCACCGACCGGCTTCTCGCGGAGCATCTGGTCCAGGCCGACGGTGAGCTGGAGCCAGCCGGCGTCACCGGCACTGGGGTACGTGCCGTTCTTCGCGTAGAACGCTTCGACCGCGACCTGGACGGTCTTCTTGTCGGTCTTGCAGGCGGCGGCGTTGCCCCGGTCCTGGATGCCGCTGACGGCGAACACGACGATCCCGGACAGCACCCCCAGGATGACGATCACGATCAGCAGTTCGATCAGGGTGAAGCCGGCCTCGGTACGCCGTCGAACGCGATGGACCCTTCGGGATTGGTCAGGGTCGGCTTGATTGCGGGCGTGCTGGACTTTTCGGGCACCGTTGACGGCGACCCGAAGGCGGTCGTTCATGCTGCTTCCTTTGCAGATGCTCCGGCAGGCGACGGAGACACGGGGTCGTGCAGGCGCGGCAGTCGCGGACGACCGGCACACGCTCGACCCCTGTAAATCCAGCGTGGCCCGCTCACATCCCCCCGGAATGCCGTAGCTGCCGCGTCACAGACTTGCCCCTGTGGGATCGCTGCCACAGCGGGTGAACGGCTGAGGTCACCGGCCCGATGGCCGACACCTGTCCACCGAACGGCCGACAGGGATCGATCAAGCGTTTCGCCGACTGAGGGGCAACTCCGCAACCACTCCGCGCAACGCTTGGTTACTTGCTGGCACCGGCCTGGTGCCGGTCAGAAAGACACTCAGGCCGGAATCGACAACTGGCGTTCGATCAGGCCGAGGCGGAGTGCGGTCATGATCGCCTGGGCGCGGTTGCAGGCGCCGAGCTTCTCGTACAGCCGCGCCACGTAGGTCTTGGCCGTCGACGGACTGACGAACATCGACCGGGCGATGGCCGGCACCGACATCCCATCGGTCAACAGTGCCAGCACCTGCTGTTCCCGCGGACTCAGCGTCAGACCGGTGACGATCGAACTCCGGCGACCGAGCGCCCCGGCCAGCCCGGTCGCGGTGAAGGAGCAGGCGGCCACCGACGCATGGCGGATCGCGGCCAGCACCTCGACATTGGGCGCCGTCTTGCAGACAAACGCCGACACACCGGTCTCCAGCGCTCTGAACAGCACGTCGTCCTCGGTATTCGAGGTCAGTACGACGATCCCGAGCTCGGGATACCGGTCGCGCAACTCCGCGGCAACCCGCAACCCGTCGCCGTCCGGCAAGGCCACGTCGAGAACCACGACATCAGGGATCGCGACGGCCACGACCGCAGCAGCTTCCGCCGCCGAACCGCACTCACCCACGATCTCGATGTCCTCGGCCCCGGCGACCAGCCCGACCAGGCCGTAGCGGGTCAGCGTGTGGCCGTCGATGACCACCACCATGATTGAATTCGCCATGTTTCCCCCCGGCTGTCATTGCCCTCCACGACCGGACGGGCAATCTATGGCGACAGACTCTGCGATGAAGGTTGGGTGAACGCGCAATTAACCTTCTGTAACTATCATCGCTCAAACTCCACGATCCGTTACCCCGGAACGGCCGGTGTTTTCCACCGCTCTTTCCGGCTCGGATGTTACCCAGTGTCATCGCGGGAGGAGGCCACAGATGGTCGTCGCACTGCTGGTGCTCGTGTTGCTGCTGGGGCTTGCCGTCGGCTCGTTCCTCAACGTCGTCATCCATCGGGTTCCCCGCGGTGAATCGGTGGTCAGTCCCGCTTCCCGCTGTCCCCGTTGCGGCCGGCCGATCCGGGCCCGCCACAACATTCCGGTCCTCGGCTGGCTGATCCTGCGCGGCCGGTGCGCGTACTGCGGTACGCCGATCAGCGCGCGCTATCCGCTCGTCGAACTCGGCACCGGCGTGCTTTTCGCCGCCCTCACCTGGCGACTCGACCGGCTCGACCGCCTGCCCGCCGTACCTGCATACCTTTGCTTCGCGGCGATCGGGATCGCTCTAGCGCTGATCGATCTGGAGCTGCAGAAGTTGCCGAGCGCAATCGTCCTGCCGTCGTACCCGGTGCTGGCGGTCCTGCTGACCGGCGCAGCCGCCTGGCAACACGATTGGTTGCCCCTGGCAAGGGCCGGTCTGGGCGGAGCAGCCATGCTCGGGCTCTACCTACTACTGGCACTGATCGCTCCGGCAAGGAGGAGCTGGGACGACGTCAAACTCGCCGGACTGCTGGGCGGCGTACTGGCTTACCTGTCCTGGTCCGCCCTAGTGATCGGCGGTCTCATCTCCTTCGTCCTCGCCATTGCCGACCGAGCGACCCGGAAGACCGCACTACCCTCCGCTACCGTCATGGTCGCCGCCGTCCTAACGATCCTCCTCACCAATGTGTCACTTTAAGTAACGAATCATCCGTTTGAGTCACCTAGCCCGGACGGGACCAGCTCAGGATCGTCACCTGGCGGGCGCCTGCGTGCGGAGTGGTGGGATCGCTGTCCACCAGCGCCACCTTGGAACGCAGCGCGGGTGACCCGGCCGGCGTACAGGTTGGTGACTTCGGACAGAGGTAGACCGACAGGTACATGCTGAAGACGAAACCCGGTGAGTCGTCCGGCACCTCGATCACCACGCCCGTGTACGAGAAGCTGCCGGTCTCCTTGACCCACAGGGAACGGGCGATCACCCCGAACCGGAAGACCTGCTCGGCCGCGTTGTTCAAGGTGATGTCGAGCGCTGCCTTCGGCGCGTACGTCGTCCCTTGCACGTAGAACTGGTTGCCTGAGTTGTTCACTGCCGTGACCAGAGAGCAGTTGGCCGCAGCCTCACCGCCGCCGAGATAAGGGGTGTTCGTGACGCAGCCGCCGGCGCCTCGGAAGGTCGGGGGTATGAACGCGAGCTCCAGCCGCAGCGAGTCGATCCGCTCGATGCCGGCGTGTTTGACGACCGCGGAGTAGGCGAGCTTGCCGCCGGCGTACGTCCCCTTGTTGGCCAGCTGGGCCAGCGTTCCGGTCCCGCTCTGGTAGATGTCGATCGAGTCAGTGTGCATTGCTGTGTCGTTGTAGCTGGGAACTGTCACGGTGTACGGCGTGCCGCCGGTCGGGCTGATCTGCACCGACAGGCTGTCCTGGGTCGATCCGGCGGAGTTGCCGTGTACTGCGACGAGCTTCGCGGACTTCAGCACCGAACCCTCGGGAATCGCGCTCGACGGCGGGTAGCCCGTGACCGTGACCGTACCGGTCTGGGTGCTGGTGCCGCTCTTCGTCCAGGTTGACAGCTGCCCGTCGGGACTGGCGATGTTGGCCGGGTTCGTGAACGACCCGGCGGTGTCGACCGCGGTCATCGCCAACGCGTTGGCACCGGTCCAGCTCGTTGTGGTGTCGACTCCGGTCTTCAGTCCGTAGATGGCGACCGGCGCCTTGTCGACGTGGTAGGTGCCGCAGATCTCCACCTCGCCGGATTTCACCGCCATCCTGCTGTCGGCGCCGAAGATGAACTGCACGCCGACGGCGGAGGCGTTCTTGATCGGGTTGTCGCACGAGCCTGGGATGGTGGCGGGCACGGGCGGACTCGCGATGACGGCGCCGGCCGAGTTGACCGGTGTGCCGGCGACCAACTGGCCGTCGTTGACCGTCCAGGTGTTGCCGTCGGGTCCGGCGGGAAGCAGAGGGTTGGAGTTCACCCCATTGTTGCGGAAGTCGAAGTAGTACACGCCCGGTTTGAACCACCACGTGCTGTGCTTGCAGGAGCTGTTGCCCTTCATCATGTCGTTCAGCCCGACCACGTTGTCGTAGGTGCCGGGTAGGAAGGCCACCACGGAGTTGGCCGCCGTGCACGAGGGCAGGTCCCGGTGCACGGGCGGATCCGTTGCCGCAGGCGTGTAGTTGGGGTCGTCGCCGAGCACGTTCGGCGTACTGCCGTAGTTGCAGGACTTCACCGGTGTGCTCTGGATCGTGCCGGCGCAGGCCGTGCGGGCCCAGACGGAGGCGTTGGTGTTCAGGGCGCCGTTGACGACGTTGATGTTCGAGTTGGAGAAGACGTTGCCGCGGACGCGGAAGGTGGAGCCGGTCGGTTGCTGGATGTTGAGCCCGTCTTCACCGCTGACCTTGCCGAGGGTGAGGATCGCGTTGCCCGGGCGGTTGCACTGGGACAACGAAGGACACTGGATCAGTACCTTCTTCGGATCGGCGGAGCAGGTGACGGCGGCCGAGTCGGCACCGTAGAAGCCGTTCAGCTGCAGGGTGTTCGAGGCACCGAAGCACTTCTGGCCGGCCGCATCGTTGTAGGTGCTGTTGCGAAGGTTGTTGATCGAGGCCTGCAGGGCTCCGTCGGCGTTGTACGTCGCCGCTGCCTGGTCGCGGAGTCCGACCGTTGCCCGCAGGCCGGTATCGGATCTGGTCACCAGAGCGGCCAGCCCGAGAGCGATCACCGTGACCAGGATCAGGACCAGGACCAGCGCGGCACCGTCCTCCCGGCGGGCGCGAGCGAACCGGGACGTCATGACTGCCTCCGCTGACCGTTGAGCGTGATGGGGTAGTCGCCGACCGAGGGCCTCGTCGCCGTCAGCCGAAGAGTGATCTCATCCGGCACCGCTGCCGCCTCGCAGCTCGACGAGCAGGTCGCCGTGACGCTGCCCGGCTTCACGTTGTGGGCGATCAGGACGTCGAACGGGGTATCGCTCCCTGAGCACTTCAGCCGATGCAGTTCGGTGGAGCCGGCAACCGTCTTCAGGTAGTAGGCGACGACCACCGTCTCCGGGGCTGTCATCGAGTGCGCCGGATCCCAGGCATCGGACAACAGCCGGAGCGCCGCGGTCGGCGTACCGGCTGGTCCACAGCTGTAACCACCTTGGTTGTAGGCCGCGTTCAGCTGGATCGACGCCTTGAACGGCAGCGAGTTGCCGTTGACGTTGTCGTAGTCCCGGATGCCGACGCCGGCCACATCGCGGGCGAAGTACGACGAACTGAGCTGCGCGTCGTGCGACAACGCCATCCGGTCCTGGGTGGTGCCGGAGTTCTTCAGCGCGCTCACAATCGTGCCGGACAACGGGATCGTGATGATGCCGATGATGGCGATCGCCACCAGCAGCTCGACCAGGGTGAACCCGCCTTCGGAGCGGATCCGGTCTCTTAGCTGCATAGCGTCTCCCCCAGCTTGCAGGGCTTTCGCAGTACGACGACCAGCTGCTCGCTCGCCCGGCCGTCATCGGTGTATGCCCGGACGGTGAGCTTCTGCAAACCCTTGTCTGTCGTGCAGGTCGGCTGCCAGGTGGTGCCGTCCCAGTAACGAATCGATCCTGGGACCACCAGATGATGGAAGCCTGGAGAATCGACGATGGAGCTGAGCGCGTACGGTGCCGGCGAGAGGCAGTTGTCGACATAGTGGCCGTCGGCAACGTAGTTCTGGAGGGCTTCGGCGTAGTCGCGGACCGCAGTACCTGCGGTGGCCTGTTTGCGGTGGATGTCGGACATCAGCACACTTGTGGCCAGGCCGGCCATCAGCGCCACCGCGACGATTCCCATGATCGCGACCGCCAGCAGTATCTCGACCAAGGTCTCTCCTCGCTCGTCGGCGATCCGGTGGCGGCCCGTCATCAGCCCTGGACCTGACGGAAGATGCCGTACATCGCGGAGACCAGGGCGACCGCCACGAAGCCGACGACGACACCCATGACGATGATGACGGCGGGTTCGAACAGTCCGAGCAGCTTCTTCAGCTTGTAGTCCAGCTCACCCTCGTAGTACTCCGCGGTGACCTCGAGCTGGGTGTCGAGGGTTCCGGTGTCCTCGCCGACCCGCATCATCTGCGCGGCAGTTGTCGGGAACAGACCCGTGGCTGCCAGCGGGCGAGCAAGGCCTTGTCCTTCGAGAAGGGCCTCACCGGCTGCGCTGAGCGACCGACGAAAGACCAGGTTGGGCAGCGACCCGGTTGCGACCCGCAGAGCCTCTGGCAGTTGTACGCCGGCGGTGACCATCGACGAGAGGATGCGGCAGAACCTTTCCACCAAAGCGAACTGGATCGTGCCACCGAGCACGGGCAACGCCAGGAAGAGACGGTCCCGCGCGTAGCGGCCGCCGTGAGTCCGGGTGATTCCGAACACGAGCAGGGCAAGCGCAGTACCGCCGATACCGATCGCCCACCACCAGGCGGTGAGGAAGTCCGTGACGGCCAGCAGCATGCGGGTCGGGAGTGGCAAGGTGGCATGCAAACTGCCGAAGAAGTCCTTGAAGCGGGGCAGTACGAAGGCGGCCAGGACGACCACGGTGACGAGTGACATCATCGCCACGATGGTCGGATAGATCATCGCTTGCTTGATCTTCCGCCTGGCCTCGAGGTCACGTTCCAGGTACTTCGCAAGCTGAGCGAGGACAGAGTCGAGCTGGCCGCTCAACTCGGCGGACCGCAGGATTCCCCGGTAGAACTCCGGGAAGATCCGCGGATGCCGGTCGAAGCAGTCGGAGAGTGTCTCGCCACCACGCAGGCCTTCCTCGACCTCGGCCATCATCCGGCGCACCGACGAGTTGTCGGCCTCCCGGCCCAGACTGTGCACGGCGTCGATCAGCGGCAGGCCGGCCTTGATGAACGCGCCGAGCTGGCGGGACAGGTGCATGACCTCTTCCCGCTTGACCCGGCGAGCGGTGATCTCGAACTGGAGCACGCTGCGTTTCTCCGTGACCCGGATATCGCGGAGCTCACGCTCGTACAGAGCCAGCTCGGCCTCCTCGCGACTGTCGGCCTTGGTGACGCCCTTGGCGCGCTGGCCGTCGGGCGCGACGGCGACGTACGCAAATCTGGTCATCTCAGCTCCCGACCACGTAGATGGAACGCACGACCTCGCCGATGGTCGTGACTCCTTGGCCGACCATCCGAACCGCCTCTTCCTGCAAGGTGCGCATGCCCTCGTACCGGGCGACCTTGCGAATCTCGTCGTGTGAGGCGCGGTCCACGACCAACTCGCGGATCGCGTTGGTGACGGGCATCAGTTCATAGACGCCGGTGCGCTCCAGAAACCCTGTGTGTGCGCAGAAGTTACAGCCGGCTCCGCGGACGAAGCCGCCGGCCGGGACATGACCGCCGAAGGTGTCGAGGAACGCGAGCTCCTCGGCGGGCGGCTGGTAGTACTCGCGGCAGTTGTCGCAGACCCGGCGTACGAGGCGTTGGGAGACCACCGCTGTCACGGAGGATGCGATCAGGAAGTTCTCGATGCCCATGTCCAGAAGTCGATGCAGCGCAGTTGCAGCGTCCGTCGCGTGCAGGGACGAGAGAACGAAGTGGCCGGTGAGGGCGGACTGTACGGCGATCCGCGCCGTCTCGACGTCGCGGACCTCGCCGACCAGGATGACGTCGGGGTCCTGGCGGAGGATCGACCGAAGACCACCGGCGAAGGTGATGCCGGCGGACTCGTTGATCTGGATCTGGTTGATCGACGGGAAGGTGTACTCGACCGGGTCCTCGATGGTCATGATGTTGCGCTCAGGGGTGTTGATCTCGCCGAGAGATCCGTACAGCGTGGTCGTCTTGCCGCTCCCGGTCGGGCCGGCGCAGATGACCATCCCGAAGGGGGATCTGAGCAAGGCCGAGTAGCGCTCAGCCATCTCTGGCGGCATGCCGAGCTGCTCCAGCTTGAGCAGCGGTCGGCTCTTGTCAAGCAGCCGCATGACGACCTTCTCACCGCCGACCACCGCCGTCGTGGAGACCCGGATGTCGACCTCGCGACCTTCGACATCCATCCCGATCTGGCCGTCCTGGGGACGACGCCTTTCGACGATGTTCATGTCGGCCAGGATCTTGATCCGGCTGACCACCGCCGGACCGATCGAACCCGGCAACTCGAGCTGGTCGTGCAATGCACCGTCGACGCGGAACCGGACGCGGACCCGATCGTCATGCGGCTCGATGTGAACATCGGAGGCCCGGTCTCGCAACGCCTGGGTGATGATCAGCTGGACGACCTGGACGACCGGGGCATCGTCGTTGGCGGTGGCGATGTCGACCCGGTTCAGGTCCTTGCGGATGACATCGCGCGCCTCGAACACCTTGACCCGCGAATCGATCCCGGTGAGCGCACGGAAGCTGTTGCCGATCGCGTTCAGGATGTCGGTCGGTGCCGCGATCTGCACAGCCACCCGGAGCCCGAGCACAGTCTGCAGCTCGGTCCGCACCTCGGGATCGGCGACGGCGACCGTGATCTGGTCCGCGTCGACCGACAACGGGATCGCCGTCAGGGCGCGAGCGGTCTGCTCGTCGATCAGCGCCGTCGCCGCGGGATCCGGGCTGACGGTGCGAAGGTCGACCTGGGCAAGTCCGTGCTGCTCGGCGATCTGCCGGGCGCGGTTCCGCTCGATCTGGAGGTCGTCGGCGGTCGCTGCGGGCCGCACCTCGGGCCGGGTCGCCAGCGTCACGACCTCCGCGTCTTGTTCACGCCTACGGTGCCTCATGCCGGCACTCCCGCCCGCAGCCTCGGCCGCGTCTCGATGTCCTTGGGATAGAGGCTGCGCGCGGCTGCATCGTCGTACGTGACCGTCCCCGCCTGGACGAGCGCGGACAGGGACTGCTCCAGCGTGAGCATGCCTTCCCGTTGTCCGGTGACGACGGAGTTGCGCAACTGGTGTGTCTTGCCTTCCTTGATCAGGTTGCGGATCGCGGAGTTCGCGACCATCACCTCGTACGCCGCGATCAGGCCGCCGCCGACGCGCGGGATCAGGCGCTGATAGACGACTCCGCTCAGCGCAGCAGCGAGTTGGACCCTGACCTGGGACTGCTGCTCGGCCGGGAAGACGTCGATGATGCGGGCAAGGGACTGTGCGGTGTCGTTCGTGTGCAGGGTGGCGAACACGAGGTGACCGGTCTCGGCGATGGTCAGCGCGAAGCGGATCGATTCGAGGTCACGCATCTCACCGACCAGCAGGACGTCGGGGTCTTCGCGGAGCGCCGACCGCAGCGCATCCGGGAAAGAGGCGGTGTCGCTGCCGACCTCGCGCTGGTTGACCGCTGAGCGCTTGTGGTCGTGCACGTACTCGATCGGGTCCTCGATCGTAATGATGTGACAGGCACGATCGGTGTTGATCTGGTTGATTACTGCGGCGAGCGTCGTCGACTTACCCGAGCCGGTCGGGCCGGTGATGAGGACGAGGCCCTGATGCTGCTTGGCGAATTCGCTGAGGACCGGCGGCAGGCCGAGCCCGGCCATCGTCGGGACCGTCCGCGGGATCATCCGGAGCGCAATCGTGCTGTCGCCGCGCTGGCTGAAGGCGTTGCCGCGGATGCGGGCGTTGTCACGCCAGGAGAAGGAGAAGTCGAGTTCGAAGGTGTTGCACCACGCCTCGGCCTGTGTCGGCGTGAAGAGCTCGGCCAGCAGTTCGTCGGTGTCGTCATGACTCAGGACTGCGGCACCGATGACAGAGTGCAGGTCGCCGTGGACGCGGATCTGTGGCGGCATGCCCACGGTGAGCAGCAGGTCGGTGCCGCCGGCGTTCCACAGCTCCTCCAGCAGCACGTCGACGCGGCTACCGCGAGCAAGACCTTTCATCAGAACTCCTCCGAGGTGAGCGGGTGGAACACTGCCGGGGAGGCCATTGGGGGGTCGGCCTTCCCCGGCAGTGGTCGGTAGGTGGTGGGCTGCCCCACCACCGAGATCGATCAGGTGCAGGCGCCCGCGGCGGTGACGGTCCCGATGTCGTCGGTCAACGTGATCACGTAGCCGCCGTTGACGAGGGTCGCTGTCGGCGCAGTGCGCAGGAACTGGTCGGGTGCCGTGGTCAACTTGGCGAATCGGGCCGCCGAGTCTGCTCCGGTGGGGTAGCCGCCGGTCTTGGCGTAGTAGGCCTCGACGGCCGTGATGACGGACGACTTGTCCGTCTTGCAGGCCGCCGCGTTGCCACGGTCGTTGATGCCCTGGACGGCGAAGACGACGATGCCTGACAGGACGCCGAGGATGACGATGACGATGAGGAGTTCGATGAGGGTGAAGCCGGATTCGTTCTTGCGGGCACTGCGTAGTTGCTGAAGCATGATGGATCGCTTTCTTTTTCAAAGGGATTTGGACTTGCTGGGAAGGTGCCTAGCCGGGTGGAGGGTCGCGGCTGCACCTCCCGTCGGCGGGGAGGAGGGTGGCGGCTAGCTGGCGGATGGCGAGGCTGACCGGGTGGTCGCGGTCGGCTGCCGTGAGTGGTTCGCCTCGGTTGATCGAGGCCGGTACGCCGTTCCAGCTGGGGAGGTAGCCGGCGATCGGGTTCCTGACCAATTGGTCCAGGACGTCGGGCAGGTCCGCCGCGGCGTCCGATCGGTTGACCACGATCGAGCGCGCGGTCCGGTCGTACTGCAGCAGGTCGAGCATGTCGATGGTCGCCCGGAGGTTCTTCAAGGCCGGGCGATCCGGTGTCGTCACCAGTACGTGGTGGTCCGCGGCGTCGAGGGCCGCGAGGACCTGGGTGCTGAACCCGCTCGGGGTGTCCACGACGACGAAGTCGTAGAGCAGCGGAAGAAGCTCCAGCAGCCGGCTGACCAGTGCGACGGGGATCAGGGCGGCTTCACCGGGACGAGTCGGAGCGAGCAAGCAATCGAGTCCCGGTCGGTACGATGTCATCATCCGGAAGACCTGGGCCGCGGTCAGGTCCCGGTACGACGGGTCGCCGGTCGCCGCCGGGTCCCGGTACGACGGGTCACCGGTCGCCGCCGGGTTGGCGAGCGCGTCGATCATGCTGCGCTCGGAGCGGAGACCGAGGACGCCGGCGACGTCGCCGTACTCCAGGTCGAGGTCGAAAAGGCAGACCCGGTGCGTGCCGCGGTCGTGCAGGACGGTGGCGAGGTTCGTCGCCAGGGTGGTCTTGCCGCAGCCGCCCTTGGCCGCGAAGACCGTGATGATCTGCCCGTTCGCCATCCCGCACCCCCCGCCGCTTGTGGAGGGAGTCGACACTCTGTGTTATCGATTCAGGCGTCGATCCCGCCTCAAGAGTGGGACCGGGCCAGATTTCGTCACAGCGGGTGAACGGGTGACAGAAGGTGACAACCGGTTGACCGATCGGGCGACCGTTGTCCTACGAATGACCTACAGACGAGCCGCCGCGATCCACGATCCGGCAGCGGATGGTTACTTGCCGGCGTCGTAGCTCGCGCGCGACGTTGCGACCTGTTCCATGTGGCACTCGGCCCACTGCTTGATATGCACGATGAGCGGCATCAGGGTCAGTCCGAGCGCGGTCAGTTCGTAGTCGACCCGGACCGGTACCGACGGGGTGACCTCGCGACTGACGAGGCCATCGCGTTCCAGGCTGCGGAGGGTTTGGGTGAGCATCTTCTGGCTGACGCCGGCGAGCCGGCGGGACAGGTCGGAGTACCGCTGCGGTCCATCGGCGAGCGCGGAGATGACCAGCGTGACCCATTTGTCGCTGATCCGGCTGACCAGCTGCCGCGCCGGGCAGGACGCGAGATAGGCGTCGTACTCCTGGGCCAGTTCCTCGCGCTGCTGAGCGGCGTTACGCGTCGGCATGGCTCTCCCCTGGGTTCGGTACGCACTTCGAAGTGCCTACTTCCGAAAAGAGAGTAGCTCTCCAAGGGTTGTGTTACCAACAACTTCCACCAGAGGAGAACACTGCGATGCGCGCACTTGTGGCTCGACGCCTGGACGGACCGGCAACCGTTGAGCTGATCGAGACCCCGATGCCGGAGCCGGGCGCCGGTCAGGTCCGGATCAAGGTCACCGCCGCAGCGGTCAACCCGGTCGACGTCGCGACCACCGACGGGACCCTGATCAACTACAACCTCTCCGCACCGCGGGAGCAGTTCGGCATCGGCTGGGACGTTGCGGGAACCGTCGACGCCGTCGGACCCGGTGCCGACCTGCCAGTCGGTACTGCGGTCATCGGGGTCGCCGATCTGCTCGGCCGACCGTTGAAGACACACGCCGAGTACGTCGTACTGAATGCATCGGCGGCTGCGGCTGCACCAGAAGGACTGGACCTCGCAGCAGCGTCGACGTTCGGGCTGAACGCTTTGACCGCTCACCAGGCGCTGGATGCACTGGCGTTGAGCGCCGGGCAGACGCTGCTCGTCACCGGTGCTGCGGGTGGCGTCGGTGGCTACGCGGTCGAACTCGGTAAACACCGGGGGCTGACGGTGATCGCCACAGCGGGTGAGGACGATGAGCAGCTCGTCGGGTCGCTTGGTGCGGACCATTTCGTACCACGTTCAGCGGACCTCACTGCAGGTGTGCATGCGGTAGTTCCGGCTGGTGTGGACGGGCTGGTGGATGCTGCAGTGATCGGAGTGGGCGCACAGGAGTCGGTGCGCAACCGTGGCGTGCATGCACATGTAGTCGCCGGTACGCCGCCTACCTCACTGCGTGGGATCACGGTGTTCCCGATCTTCGCCGCTGCCAACCGGGCCGACTTGGAGGAGCTGGTGCGGTTGGCCGAGGCAGGCGTTATCTCTACCAGGGTTGCCGAAACGTACTCATTGGAGAACGCGCGTACGGCGTACGAGCGATTGGCTAAGGGTGGCGTTCGCGGGCGGCTGGTGCTTATTCCTTGAGGACTTGAAGCAGGCGGAGGGCTACCTGGATGTCCAGGGCCCGGTCTGGTTGTTGCCAGCCTTGACCTAGCAGGGCAGTGATCCGGTCCATGCGCTGCTGCACGGTGTTGGGGTGGAGGTGGAGTTCTCCGGCAGCTCTGGTTGGGCTCTGGCCGGCAGCGAAGTACGCCTGCAGAGTGCCGATGAGATCTGTGCCGCGCTGTTGGTCGTAGTCGAGTACTGCGCCCAGCAGGTGGCGCACGTGGGCTTGTACGTCGACCTGTGCGGCACCGATGAGGCCAGCGACTCCTAGATCGTCGGGAGTCGCTGCCTCTGCTGACCGGCCTAGGCGTTGCATGGTGGTGACGAGTCTGCTTGCTTGCCGGTGTGCTTCTACCAGCGTCGGTCCCCAGGTGACTGGGCCGGTGACGCCGATGGTGAGGTTCGCGCGACGGGCCAGGTCGCTGAGGTCGGCTGCGGTGGTTGGGCGCTGGAGGAGGAGCACGAGGTCGCCGGAGTACGGGCCGGCTAGTACGAGCTTGTCTTCTAGCCGGGCGGGTAGGCGTACTGCGGTGTGGTCGCCTCGGCAGACGGCGACAATCAGGCTGCTTCCCGTGGGCGGTGGTGGATCCAGGAGGCGCAGGCGGTCTGCTAGGGCGCGCGGGTCCGTCGTACCGGTGAGGGCGTCGGCGAGGATGTCTGCTCGCGCCCGGCGGGACTGCTCAGCTGCTTGCCGACGGAACAGCAACACCAGGGCCGTCACCACAGCAGCACGCTCCACAATCCGCTGGTCAGCTCCAGAAAGCTCCTCAACCCCACCAATCACCAACGCACCAAGACGTTCTCCCTTCGCCGTCGCCGCAACTACCCACTGGTCCCCCACCCTGGTCAACCGCCCGGTCGAGTCAGCCCAGGGCGCGGCGGGGCTGGTAGGAGCGGACGCGGTGGTGGAGGCGGGGGCGCCGGGTGTGGTGATGGCGGCGCTGGCGAGTTCGTTGCCTTGGGCATCTACCAGGGTGACCTGGGCCCCGAGCAGTTCGGCTAGGGCGGCGGCTATGGCGTCTACGTCTCCGCCGGAGAGGATGATTTCGGCGAAGCGGTCGTGGGCTGCGGCGGCGTGTTCGACGCCGGCATGGGCGATGGACAGTTGGTCGAGGGCGGCGGCGGTTTCGGCGGCGGCGCGGACCTGGACGATGGTGACGGCAGCCAGGGCGGCCAGGGAGCCGAGGAGGGAGACTTCTTCGCGGCTGAAGGGGCGGCGGGTTCGGTTGGAGGCGAAGAGGACACCGACGAAGGCGCCGTCGACGATGAGCGGCGTACCGCAGATCGCCACCAGGCCCTCCTCGCCGACCGCGTTGTCGATCGGCGAGGTATGGCGGAAGCGGTGGTCGCCGGGGTAGTCGGCGGTCCAGTAGGGCTTGTGCGTTTCGGCGACCAGGCCGCCGAGACCGGCGCCGAGGGGAAGGCGGAGTTGCTGGAAGGCTGCCGACACGGACCCGTCGGTGGCGCGCATGTAGGTGTCGCCGTGCGCCGCGTCGTACAGGGTGAGGTAGGCGACGTCGGTGCCGATCAGCGTGCGGGCGCGGTGCACGATCGTGTCGAGGACCCGGCCGGGATCGCGGGTGGAGGCGAGTTCGCGCGCGACGTCCACAAGTGCCGAGAGTTCGGCCTCGCGCTTCTTGCTCGCCTCCAGTAACGCCCGCAGATCCTCCATCTGCGTGATCATCGCACTCCTCCGTCCCTTGCGTCCGAAGAAGGGGACGAGACGTCCCTCCGGTTCTTCGGACGCAAGAGATTCACAGCGCGGTCAGGTCCCGGCGGCCGGTTTCGGCGTACGAGGTGACCGCGACGATCGAGATCACCGCGCAGACGGCGACGTAGACCGAGATCGCGAAGCCGGAGTCGTAGGCCTTCAGCAGCGCGATCGCGATGAACGGGGCGAGTCCGCCGGCGATGATCGAGGCGAGCTGGTAGCCGACCGAGACGCCGGAGTACCGGACCCGGGTGCCGAACAGTTCGGTGAAGAAGGACGCCTGCGGTCCGTACATCGCGCCGTGCAGGATCAGCCCGACCGTGACGGCCAGCGCCGCGAGTGCGAAGTTCTTCGTGTTCACCAGGGCCACGAAGACGAACGCCCAGATCCCGACGCCGATCGCGCCGAACAAGTAGACCGGCTTGCGGCCGATCCGGTCCGACAGCGCGCCCCACAACGGGATCGCGCAGAAGTGGATCGCGGCGCCGATCAGTACGGCGTTCAGCGCGAACGACTTGTCCAGCTTCAGGTGTTCCTTCGCATACGTCGCGATCACGATCGTGAAGATGTAGTAGCTGACGTTCTCCGCCATCCGGGCGCCCATCGCGGTGAGCACCTCTCGCGGATACTTGGTGATGACCTCCACGAACGGCAGCTTGTCCGACGGCTCCTGCTTGGCCCTCGCCTGCTTGAACAGTGGCGACTCCTCGATCCGCAGCCGCACCCACAGCCCAACCAGTACAAGTACTGCGGACAGCAGGAACGGGATCCGCCAACCCCACTTGTCGAACGCAGCGTCGCTCTGGAAAGCAGCCAGCCCAGCCAGTACGCCGTTCGCGATCAGCTGTCCGGCAGGAGCACCCGCTTGCGGCCATGACGACCAGAAGCCACGCCTCGCCGGGTCACCGTGTTCGGACACGATCAGTACTGCGCCACCCCACTCACCACCGAGCGCGAAGCCCTGGACGAGCCGCAGCAGCGTGAGGAGCACCGGTGCGAGTGCTCCCACCTGCGCGTACGTCGGTAGCAACCCGATCGCGAAGGTGGCGAGTCCCATCATCAGCAGGGACAGCACCAGCAGGTTCTTGCGGCCCAGCCGGTCGCCGAAGTGGCCGAACACGACACCACCGATCGGCCGGGCGAAGAACCCGACAGCGAAGGTAGCGAAGCTCAGCAGCGTTCCGGTGAGCTGCTCACCCTTGGGGAAGAACAGGTCGCCGAACACGACCGATGCGGCCACGCCGTACAGGAAGAAGTCGTACCACTCGACGGTGGTGCCGATCAGGCTGGCACCGACGACCCTGATGATCGGAGTCCTGGTACTGGTGGGTTCTGTTGAGGTTGCCATGGGCGGGCTCCTTGTTAGTGGGCGGTCCAGCCGCCGTCGAGGACGAGTGAGCTCCCCGTGAGTGAGGCCGAGGAGGGGCCGCAGAGCAGTGCGACCAGCTCGGCCACCTCGGCCGGCTCGATCAGCCGCTTCACTGCGACCGGTTCGAGCAGGACCTTGTCCAGCACCTCCGCCTCGGTCAGCCCGTGAGTGGCTGCCTGGTCGGCTAGCTGGGCCGTGACAAGCGGCGTACGGACGTATGCCGGGTTCACGCAGTTACTGGTGACTCCATGGGCCGCCCCTTCCAGGGCGACTACTTTGCTGAGTCCTTCCAGTCCGTGCTTGGCAGCGACGTACGCCGCCTTGAACGGGCTGGCCCGCAGCCCGTGGACGGAGGAGATGTTGACCACCCGTCCCCAGCCGCGCCCGTACATGTACGGAAGGCTCTGACGGATCAGACGGAACGGGGACTCCAGCATGAGGCGCAGGATGTAGCCGAACCGCTCCGGTGGGAACTGCTCCACCGGGGCAACCTGCTGCACGCCTGCGTTGTTCACGAGGATGTCAATGTCGGTCGGGAGCTTGCTCAGGCCGTCCAGATCCGACAAGTCGGCCTGGAGAGGCTCGATGCCGGGTGTGACCAGCTCTGCCAAGCCGTCGGCGTCATAGTCGACAGCGATCACCTGTACGCCGTCCGCTGCGAGCCGTCTTGCGCAGGCGGCGCCGATGCCGGACGCGGCTCCGGTGACAAGTGCTCGACGGGTCTCCATGGCCCAGGACTCTAGAAATCCGCGCCGCCGCGCACTATGGGATCGCGCTACACAGTCGACCGCTGAGGAGTGGGCTCAGCTGCCACGTGGGCACCTCGACGCCTATCAAACCTGCCTCTGGTGATAGGACGATTTATGGTTGAACCATGGTCGACATCGAACATCCGAAGAAGAAGGCCGCCGGCGTACCGGCGGTGCTCTCGTCGTTCAAGTTCGGGTTTCGTGAGATGGGGCCGACCCGGACCGGCAAAGTCTTCCTGAAGATGAACCAGGACGGCGGCTTCGACTGCCCGTCGTGCGCCTGGCCGGACCCGGACTCCAAGCGCAAGCACGCGGCCGAGTTCTGCGAGAACGGCGCCAAGGCGGTCGCCTGGGAGGCGACCCGGAAGCGGGTTCCGCGGGAGTTCTTCGCGGAGCACTCGATCGATCAGCTGCAGGAGATCCCGGAGTACGAACTGGGCAAGCTCGGCCGGATCACCGAGCCGTACCTGCTGCGCGCGGGCGCCACCCACTACGAACCGGTCGGCTGGGACGAGGCGTTCCATGTGGTGGCGCGGCACCTCAAGGCCCTGGACGACCCGAACGACGCTGTCTTCTACACCTCCGGCCGGACCAGCAACGAGGCCGCGTTCCTCTACCAGACCTTCGTACGCGCCTACGGCACGAACAACCTGCCCGACTGCTCCAACATGTGCCACGAATCATCCGGTACGGCGTTGTCGCGGGTGATCGGCAGCGGTAAGGGTGCGGTCACCCTCGAGATGCTCGAGGAAGCCTCGTTGATCGTCGTTGTCGGCCAGAATCCCGGGACGAACGCACCTCGGATGCTCAGCCATCTCGAGGTCGCCAAGAAGCGCGGCGCCGACATCGTCTCGGTCAACCCGCTGCCCGAGCCGGGATTGATGAACTTCAAGAACCCGCAGCGGCCCTCCGGCTGGGTCGGCAAGGGCACCGCGCTGGCGGACCAGCATCTGCAGATCCGGATCGGCGGGGACCAGGCGTTGTTCCTTGCCGTCGGCCACCTACTGCTGGAGGCCGAGGCTGCCGCACCGGGGACCGTGCTGGACAAGGCTTTCATCGACTCGCACACCAGTGGGTATGAGCTGTACGCGAAACACAACGCGGAGCTGGACTGGGCGGCGGTCGAGCTGGCGACCGGGTTGAGCCGGGCGGAGATCGAGGAATTCACGCAGCGGTTCATCAAGTCGAAGGCGACGGTGATCTGCTGGGCGATGGGGCTGACGCAGCATCGCGAGGCGGTGGCGACCATCACCGAGATCGTCAACGTGCTGCTGCTGCAGGGGAATATCGGCAAGCCGGGTGCGGGGCCGTGTCCGGTGCGTGGGCACTCGAACGTGCAGGGTGACCGGAGCATGGGCATCTGGGAGAAGATGCCGGACGCGTTCCTCGACCGGCTGGACGCGGAGTTCTCGTTCACCTCGCCCCGGGAACACGGGGTCGACGCTGCCGAGACAGTGCACCGGTTGCGCGACGGTGCCGTCCGGGTCTTCTTCGCGATGGGTGGGAACTTCGCGATGGCGACGCCGGACACTGCCGTTGTGCACAAGGGTTTGCGGGAGTGCGATCTGACCGTGCACGTGTCGACCAAGCTGAATCGGTCGCACACCGTGCCCGGGCGGGAGGCGTTGATCCTGCCGACCTTGGGGCGGACGGACCACGACCACACGGCCAAGGGTCCGCAGTCGGTGACGGTGGAGGACTCGCAGGGTGCGGTGCACCTGTCGACCGGCAATTTGTTGCCTCCAGCCCCTGAAATCAAGTCGGAGATCGGGATCATCTGCGGGATCGCGGCCTTGGTGGTGCCGTCGGTCGGCGAGATTCCGTGGGCGGACTTCGCGGACGACTACAGCTTGATCCGGCAGCGGATCGGGCGGGTCTGCGACGGGTACGAGGACTTCGAGAGCCGGCTGCGGGCCAACGAGGGCGGGTTCCTGCTGGCGCATGCGGCGCGGGACAAGCGGGAGTTCAAGACGTCTGACGCGAAGGCCCAGTTCAGTGCGAACGACTTGTCATGGCTGCCGACCGAGCCGGGTCGCCTGCTGTTGCAGACGATGCGGAGTCACGACCAGTTCAACACGACGATCTATGGTCTGCAGGATCGGTATCGCGGGGTGAACGGGACGCGCGAGGTGGTCTTCGTGAATCCGGACGATCTGGCCGAGCTCGGTCTTCGCGACGGGGACAAGGTCGACATCGTCAGCGAGTTCCGGGGTGTCGAACGGCGTGCCGCCGGGTTCCGGTTGGTGTCCTTCCCGACGGCGAGGGGCTGCGTGGCGGCGTACTACCCGGAGACCAACGTACTGATGTCCGCCGACGACTTGGCGAAGGGCAGCAATACCCCCGTTGCCAAGGGTCTGACAGTCCGCCTGGAACCGGCTAGCTGAGATGACGTGCAGCGCCCCGCCGCGGGGAGGTCCGCGGCGGGGCGTTACGTCGTACGGGGGTGGCGGGTTAGCCGACCGGGGTGAGTTCGCGCTCCTCCTCGGGGGCTGCGGTGGGAGCGGCGTGCTTCGGCTGCTTGCCGCGGAGCCACTTCGGGGCCCACCAGTTGGCGTCGCCGAGGAGCGTCATGATGCTCGGCAGGACGACCGCCCGGATGATGGTCGCGTCGATCAGGATCGCGACCGCCAGGCCGACGCCGAGCTGCTTCATGTCCAGCGTGCTCAGGGTGGCGAAGACCGCGAAGACCCCGATCATCACGGCTGCCGCGCTTGTCACCACACCCGCCGAACCGGTGATGCCTTCGGCAACGGCCTGCTTGGTCGGCACGCCGCGCAGTACGGCTTCGCGGATCCGGCTGACGACGAACACGTGGTAGTCCATCGACAACCCGAACAGGACCACGAAAAGGAACAGTGGCAACCAGGAGACGACTGCGCCGTTCGACTTGAAGTCGAGGATGCCTTCGGCCCAGTGGTTCTGGAAGACCGCCGTGACCACTCCGTACGCCGCGCCGGCGCTGAGCAGGTTCAGCAGGATCGCGGTGACCGCGACGACCACCGAGCGGAAGGTCACCATCATCACGATCATCGTCAGCAGCAGGACGAAACCGATCACCAACGGCAGCTTGTCTCGTGTGTGCGCTGCATAGTCGACGTCGGCTGCTACGAACCCACCGACGGCGTACTCGACACCCGACACCTTGCCGACCGTCTCCGGCATCAGGTCCTTGCGCAGCTTGGTCAATGAGTCGCGCGCCTGCTGGCTACCGCCCTCGTACGGAGTAGCCACCTCGAGCGTGGTGACAGTGCCGTCCTTGGAGACCCGCGGCTCCTCCAGGCCGTCCTGTGCGAACAGCTTGTCGGACTGGGTCCGCTTGACCAGGTCAGCCAGCGCAGCCTGCACTGCCGGCTGCTGGTTGGCAGGAGCCCGTACTGCGACCTCGTGGCTGGTGCCGGTGCTCGGGAAAGCAGCGGTGAGCCGGTCGTAGGCCTTCATCACCGCGGTGTCACGCGGCAGGTCCTCGGTGCCCGGGAACTTCAGCTGCATCCCCAGGGCGGGCGAAGCGACTGCCAGCAGCGCGGTCACCGAGACGAGCAGAGTGGCGATCGGGTGCTTCAGAGCCGGCTTGAGCATGGTCGGCCAGAACCGCGGCTTGCGGTTGTTCGCCGTCAGGCGCCAGAGCAGCGGGATCCGCGGCTTGTCGACCCAACGGCCGAGCTTGGCGAGGATGGCCGGCAGGACGGTCAGCGAACCGACGACGGCAACCGCGACGACCAGGATCGAGCCGACGGCGAAGGACGAGAAGACGGCGTCACGAGCGAGGAAGAGGCCGGCCATCGAGATGATGACCGCCGTACCGGAGACGACGACCGCGTGGCCGGAGGTTGCGGCGGCGATCTCGACCGCATCGACGTGGCCGCGACCCTTGGCGCGTTCCTCGCGTTCGCGGCGGAGGTAGAAGAGCGAGTAGTCGACGCCTACCGCCATACCGATCAGCAGGATGACGCTGTTCACCGCGTCGACTGCCGGGATCAGTTGTGAAGCTGCTGCGGAGAGGCCGATCGCTGCGGCGACTGCGGACAGTGCGAGGACCAGCGGGACCGACGCGGCGATCAGTGCACCGAACGCGACCAGGAGGATCGCCAGGGTGACCGGCAGGCTGAACATCTCGGCCCGCTTGAAGTCCTTGCCCAGCGTCTCGTTCAGCGCCTTGTCGATCGACTCGCCGCCGACCTCCTCGACGCGCAGGCCCGGGGTCTCCTGCTGGATCTTCGCGGTGGTGTCGAGCAGCGGCTGGACCCGGTCGGCGGAGTCGCCGTCCTTCAGGGTGACCCTGACGATCAGGGCTTCCTTGTTCGGGGAGAGCATCGGCTTGGCGACGTCGGCCACTCCCCCGAGTGCACGCATCCGCTGGGTCACCACGCCGGCCACCTTGTCGGCGGCCGCCTTGTCCAGCTGGCCCGAGGGTGCGGTGATCAGCACGCTCTCGACGTCCGGATCGTCGAAGTTGCCGGACTTCACGATGTTGTCGGCCCGGGTCACCTCGCCGATGTCACCCTCGTTGTCCGACTGCTTCGTGCCCGTCACCGAGCCGAGCGCGAAGCATGCGATCACGACGGCGACCCACATCGCGATCGCCCGCCACGGATGGGTGGCGCTCCAGCGTGCCGCCCGCACCGTGATCTGTCCCCTGGCCATGGTTCCTGCCCCTCTGCGCCCCCTCGGCGCAACCCTCCCAGCCCGGCCCGACGCCGCACTGGCTAACAGGTCTCAGCCTTCGCCAAAGCAGGGGTCCCCCACCATGCAGGAAGCCACCGACTCCACCCTGGTGCCAGCCCCACCCCCACCCGGGGGTGAACACCAACACACCCCGGCCCAGGCCCCCCTGCCGGAGAGGTTCGGCCAGTACGCCGGGGGTCCGGACACCCGGGTCGGTGTTCAGACCCCGAGTCGGGTTCGGGCAGGTCGCCGGGGGTTCGGACAAGATGTCGGGGGTGCGGACACCGCACAACTTGTCCGAACGCCCCACCAGGTGTCCGGGGAAACGGGTCGGTATTCGAGGACCCGGATCGGTGTTCAGGGACCCGGGTCGGTGTTCAGGGACCCGAGTCGGGTTCGGGCAGGTCGCCGGGGGTTCGGACAAGATGTCGGGGGTGCGGACACCGCACAACTTGTCCGAACGCCCCACCAGGTGTCCGG
>NZ_JBEXSJ010000019.1:0-32015 GCF_040613535.1 Kribbella sp. NPDC006257 | reverse complement strand
CGGGAAAAGGGGTCGGTGATCGAGGACCCGGGTCGGTGTTCAGGGACCCGAGTCGGGTTCGGGCAGGTCGCCGGGGGTTCGGACAAGATGTCGGGGGTGCGGACACCGCACAACCTGTCCGAACGCCCCACCAGATGTCCGAACGCCCCACCAGGTGTCCGGGGAACCCCGTCGGTGTTCGGGATCCGGGTTGGGTCCGGGCAGGGCGCGGTGGGTTCGGACAAGACGCCGGGGGTCGGGCGAGCGGCCGGCGGAGGAGGTGCCGGGTACGGCGTACCGGAGGGGGTGCCGGGTACGGCGTACCGGAGGGGGTGCCGGGTACGGCGTACCGGAGGGGGTGCCGCGTACGGCGTACCGGAGGGGGTGCCGCGTACGGCGTACGGGAGGGGGGGTGCGGTACGGGGTACGGGGGGTTAGAAGTCGTCGAGGGTTAGGTTGGCGGCGGCGGAGATGCCTTCTAGGTAGCCCTCGGCGCGTTCGGACTTGGGGAAGCGGTGGACGAGCTTCCAGAAGGCGGCGTTGTGGGAGGGCTCGATCAGGTGGGCGAGCTCGTGGATGAGCACATAGTCGACGACCCAGCCGGGCATGGACTGCAATCTGGTGCTCAAACGGATCGATCTGTCCGCCGGAGTACAGGAGCCCCACCGTCTGTTTTGGTTCGAAACCCAGCGAACTGACGCAGGTTCGGGCACTTCGGGCAGGTGGCGACACGCGAGTTCGTGTGCTCTGGCCAACAATTTTTCGTCCGACACGCGGGATCTGCTGCGCTGCTTCTCCAGCCGCTGGAGCATGGTTTCGACCCAGCGCGCTTCCTCGGCCGCGGACAGCCGGTCGGGCATCAGCACGACCACCCGCTCGCCGTCGCGATAGGCGCTCACGGTCCGCTTGCGGCGCTTGCTGCGACGGATGTCCACATAGGGCGGGATCGAGCGCGGTGGAGACTCGGCCATAGGTGAGACGCTACCGCACCGAATCTTCCAACTTTCTTCTGTCCACACCCTGTGAATTGACGTTTCCGCAGGTCAGAAGGCTTTCGCCGGCCCCGGTGCCGCAGTTTGTTCACATCCTGTTCCCCCGCTCGTCCACAGTGCCGATCGGCGCGCCCCACAGCTTGCACACAGGTTTATCCACAGGGGTGGACAACGTGGGCTTGCCACCGGGACCGCGGCCTGGCAGCGTCTGTCCCAGCAGGCTCCCGGACCGCCTCCGGGGCCACTCGGAGGGGAAGCCGAGTGGTTCCGAAGGCGGATAACCGGGAGCCTGTTCGATGTCAGGACGAATCGACGGAAAGGGTTTTCCAGGCGGCACGCGGAGCGGGAGATGGGCTTGAGCCACGCTCAGCCTGCCGTAGGGTGAATCCCGACTGGGCCGAACGGCCTACGGCAGGAAGGTCTGCCGTTAGCATCCACGATGGCCAGGGGTACACATGCCCCGGCTGGTATTCAGAGCAAGGAGAGGGCCCTCATGGCAGAGACCTGGAGCGGCGAGTTCTACTGCGTCAAGTGCAAGGCCAAGCGCACCGCCGACGGCGAGGTCAAGGTCAACGACAAGGGCACGCGCATGGCCAAGGCCAAGTGCCCCGAGTGCGGTACGAACCTGAACCGGATCCTCGGCAAGGCCTGACGCACCAAGTCGTAGGGGCGGCGGTGGGACCTTCGGGTCCCATCACCGCCCCTCCGTCGTCTCATCGCCGGACGCCGGTCCGGCGGGGCGGCGTAGGTCCGGCTTGGGCGACCGGACAGAATGGGGGTGTGTCAGACCTCCCCCGCAAGGCGATCAGCCGTACGGCGAAGCTGGCCAGCCTCCCGCTCGGTGCCGCCGGGCGCGCGACGGTCGGGCTGGGTAAGCGGATCGGCGGTGCGCCGGCCGAGGCCGTGCTGGCCGAGTTCCAGCGCCGGACCGCCGATCAGTTGTTCTCCGTCCTGGGCGAGCTCAAGGGCGGCGCGATGAAGTTCGGGCAGATGCTGAGCCTGATGGAATCGGCGATGCCCGAGGAGTTCGCGGCGCCGTACAGGGCCACGCTGACCAAGCTGCAGGACTCCGCGCCACCGATGCCGGCCTCGACCGTGCACACGATCCTGTCGCGCGAGCTGGGCAAGCGCTGGCGGGACCGGTTCGAGGAGTTCGACGACCTGCCCGCGGCCGCCGCGTCGATCGGCCAGGTGCACCGCGGCATCCTGAAGGACGGCCGCGAGGTCGCGGTCAAGCTGCAGTACCCGGGCGCCGCCGAGGCATTGCGGGCCGACCTCAAGCAGCTCGGCCGGTTCGCCCGGACGTTCGGGAGCTTCTTCCCCGGCCTCGACATCAAGCCGCTGGTCTCCGAGCTGCAGGAGCGGATCGGCGAGGAGCTGGACTACGACCGCGAGGCGCAGGCCCAGCAGCAGTACGCGGACGCTTTCAAGGACCACGACGAGTTCGTCGTCCCGCGCGTCATCAAGCACTCCCCCACCGTCATCGTCTCGGAGTGGATCGAGGGCAAGCCGCTCTCGAAGGTGATCACCGACGGGACCAAGAAGCAGCGCAACGAGATCGGGCTGAAGTACGTCCGGTTCATGTTCAGCGGGCCGATGTACGCCGGTCTGCTGCACTCCGACCCGCATCCGGGCAACTTCCGGGTGATGCCCGACGGCCGCCTCGGCGTGGTCGACTTCGGGCTCTGCGCGCGGCTCCCGGACGGTCTGCCGCCCGCGATCGGCCGGCTGCTGCGGATCTCGCTGGACGGCGACGGCGCGGCGATCCTGGCCGGGTTGCGCGAGGAGGGGTTCATCAAGCCGCGGATGGACATCGATCCGGATCAGCTGATGGACTACCTGGCGCCGTTCGCGGAGCCGGCGCGCAAGGAGACGTTCCAGTTCAGCCGCGCCTGGATGCGGGCGCAGGCGAGCCGGACGAGCGACTTCCGGTCGCCGAACGCGTCCCTGGGACTCAAGATCAACCTGCCGCCGTCGTACCTGCTGATCCATCGCGTCTGGATCGGCGGCATCGCGGTGCTCTCACAGCTCGAGGCGGAGGCTCCGTTCCGCTCGGTGCTGGAAGAGTTCCTGCCCGGCTTCGCAGCAGAGTAGAAGCCGGTACGCCGTACGCCGGCTCACCACCAGGCGCTGTCGAGTTTTCCCTCGATGCTGCGGACGTTCTCGCGCGCGCACTGGTCGCAGTACAGCAGCTTGCGGCCGTTCTCGACCGACGTCACCCAGGTCAACGGCACCTCGTCGGTTTCGGCCTGCTGGCCGCAGAATGAGCAGATAGGCATGGTGTCAGTATGCGGTGGTTGATTCACGGTGAAGAAGTCGTCTGGAGCAGTCCCTGGCTGAGGGTTTGCCGGCTGGACGTCGAGCAGCCGGACGGGAGGCGCGTCCCGTACGACGCGGTCCGGCTGAGCGACGTCGCCGCGGCGGTCGTCACGGATGCCGAGCAACGGGTGCTGCTGCTGTGGCGGCATCGGTTCCTGACCGACACCTGGGCGTGGGAGTTGCCGATGGGCATCGTCGAACCGGGTGAGGCCCCGATCGACGCCGCCGCCCGCGAGGTCGAGGAGGAGACCGGGTGGCAGCCGGGACCGCTGACGGCGCTGATCCGGTCGCAGCCGGGGTCCGGAATCATGGACTCGACGCATCACGTGTTCCGGGCGACGAGCGCGGCGTACGTCGGTGAGCCGGTCGAGAAGAACGAGTCCGACCGGATCGAATGGATCCCGCTGGCCGACGTACCGGCGATGATCGCGCGCCAGGAGATCGTCCACGGGATGACGCTGGTGGGCCTGCAACAGGTGCTGCTCACATCTGCCTGACGCGGGCCGGCCCGGAGGGGTTGGGCCGGCCCGCGGACTCAGCTACTGCGGCTGGGTTTGGAGGACGATGCGGAGGTTGGCCTTGGGCTGGTGCTGCCAGGCTTCCTCGGCCTGTTCGAGGGGGTAGGTCTCGATGATCGGCCGGATCCCTTTCAGTACGGAGAAGTTCAGCGTCTCCTCGCTGTCCTGGGCGACGCCGCTGTACCAGCCGGAGACCGAGAGACGGCCGTCGGCCAGGTCGTGGCCGGTGACCTGGATCGGGTCGCCGCCCTCCAGCACGATCAGCTGACCGTTCGGCCGCAGCCCCTTGACCAGATCGCTCTGGAGCTCTGCCCGGGAAACAGTCGCCAGTACGGCGGACGCTCCACCGAGTGCCTTCAGTGCTTCACCCGCATCGCCCTCGGTGCTGTCGATGTACTCGTTCGCACCGAGTTCGCGAGCCAGCTTCTCTTTGTCCCGGCCACGGTTGATGGCGACGGTCCGGAACCCCATCTTGTCCGCGAACTGGATCGCCAGGTGCCCGACTCCACCGACACCTTGTACTGCGACCAGGTCTCCCGGGCCGGCCTTCGAATGCCGGAGCGCGTTGAACGCGGTGATCCCGCCACACATCAGCGGCGCCGCCTCCTCGAAGGTGAGTCCCTCCGGGATCCGGGCGACCGCGTCCTGCGGCGCCACCATGTACTCGGCGTACCCACCGTCGTACGACGTACCGACGATCGTCCGGCTGAGACAGTTCGTGAAGTCACCGCGCCGGCAGTACTCGCAGGTGAAGTCGACGCCACCGGACCAGCCGACGCCGACCCGCTGGCCGACCTCCCAGACCTCGACACCCTCGCCGACCGCATCGACGACTCCGGCGATCTCGTGCCCGGGAACCCGCGGCAGAACCGTTCCGAACAAGGCGTTCCGGGGAATCGCGTCGCCACCGCAGATCCCGCAGGCGTACACCTTCACCCGGATCTGGCCGCGCTTCGGCTCCGGGATGGGCAGGTCGGTCAGTACGAAGGGTCCGCCGGCCTGCTGGACCTGGGCCGCGCGCATAGTTCCTGTCATCGTGTTGCTCCTCAGTGCATTCCGCCGTCGGCGACCAGTTGCTGGCCGGTGATCAGTCCCGCGTCGTCGCCGGCCAGGAAGGCCGCGACGCCCGCCACGTCCTCGGTGGTCCCCAGCCGGCCGATCGGCACCATCGCGATCAGGCTCTGCTTGTACTCGTCGTTGGCCGGGTCGGTGAAGATGCCCGCGCCGTCGATCGGCCCCGGGACGATGGTGTTCACGGTGATGCCGCGCGGGCCGAGTTCGAGCGCGAGCACCCGGGCGAGGTAGCCGGTGGCGACCTTGCTGGTGCCGTACAGGCCGACGCCGACCTGCGGGACCGTGGTGGTGTTCGAGGAGATCGTGATGATCCGGCCGTTGTCGGCGATCCGGCGGGCCGCTTCGCGTAGTACGAAGTACGGGCCTTTCGTGTTGACCCGGAAGAGCAGGTCGAAGTCCTCCTCGGTGACGTCGGTGACCGGGATGTTGACCTTCTCCATGCCGGCGTTGGCGACCACGATGTCGATCTGGCCGAACGCCTCGATCGTCGCGTCGTACACCTTCTCGATGCCGTCCACCGTGGACACATCCGCGGCGACGCTGATCGCCTTGACCCCGAGTGCCTCGGCGGTCGCCTGGACCTCGTTCGCGGCGGACTCGTCGCGCGAGTAGTTCACCACGACGTTCGCGCCCTCGGCCGCCAGCCGGAGCAGGATCGCCCGGCCCAGACCCTTCGACGAGCCGGTGACGAGCGCCGTCTTTCCCTTGATCGCCATACTGACCTTCTCCCATCACGTGGCTTGGCTACGATCGTCCGCCCGGATCGGAACGAGCGGAAACAGAGATCTCTTGGGGAGGTCACAACCGTTCGTTGTGGCACGATGGACGGCGTGGATCTGAGCTTGCGGTTGCTGCAGGCACTGGCGGCGGTGGCCGAGGAAGGCAGCATGACTCGTGCCGCCCGGCAGCTGAATCTGACCCAGCAGGCGGTCAGTAGCCAGATCCGTCAACTCGAGAAGGTCGTCGGGACTCCGCTGGTGTACCGGCTGTCGACCGGGATCGAGCTGACGTCGGCCGGTCAGGTCGTGCTCAAGCAGGGCGAGGCGCTGCTGCTGTCGGCCCAGGCGATGGTGTCGGAGGCGCGGGTAGCGGCCGCGACCAGTCCGGAGCCGTTGCGGATCGCGTTCAAGGCGCAGAGCACGGCGCACTTCATGCCCGAGGTCGAGGCCGCGATGCGTCGGCAGGCACCGGAGCTGGAGGTTCGCCCGGTCGCCGTGCACACGCTGCCCGACGAGCTCGACGCGCTGCTCGACGGTCGCGCCGACGCCGCTTTCCTCTGGCTGCCGATCGGTGACGACCCGCGGTTCACGATCCATCCGCTGCTCGCGGAGGAGCGCTGGGTGGCGCTGCCGCCGGGGCATCCGCTGTCCGGCCGGACCTCGTTGACGATCGCGGATCTGGCCGGCGTACCGGTGATCGGGCCACGCGACGGGATGCCGGCGGCGGTGGTGGACTTCTGGTTCATCGACCCGCGGCCGGACGGGAGCCGGGCGGTCTTCGGTCCGCAGGCCCGTACGCCGGAGGAGTGTCTTCACCTGGTCGCCGCCGGGCACGGGTGCTGGATCGCTCCGGCCTCGACGGTGACGTATTTCGCGCATCCGAGGCTGGTCTGGCTGCCGCTGGTGGACGCGGCGCCGAACGAGTTGGCGCTGATCTGGCCCCGCCAGAGCACCAATCCGTACCTGGCCCTCCTCTTGGAGGAAACCCGCCGAGTCTGTACGCCGGGCAGCCGGGCAGTGCGCTGAGCAGACCCGAGCGCCGCGTACCGGCGTACCCGGTGTGAACCGGGCGAACCCTCGTACCGGCGTACCCGGCGAACCCTCGTACCGGCGTCCCGGCGAACCCGGCGAACCGCCGTACCGGGTGAACCCGCGTACCGGCGTACCGGGTGAGCCGGCGTACCGGCGTACCGGGTGAACCCGCGTACCGGCGTACCGGGTGAGCCGCGTACCGGCGTACCGGCGTACTGGCGTACTGGCGTATCGGCGTGATCTTGTCGTGGACGTGCCGAGGGGCGGCATCCTCGGTGGATGCCGCCCCTTGGTCGTTCAGTGAGTCCGGCGCCTGGTCAGAAGTGCCGGAGGTTTTTCTGGTAGATCAGACCAGCCGGGCGAGGGTGAGGCGTGCCTTTGCACTGGCCCTCTCCGCGCGACGGGTGGCCCGCTCGGCCTGCTTCTGAGCCTTGGCGATCTGGTTCGCCAGGTGGAAGCGCCGGTTCTGCTCCGCGTCGTTCAGTTTGGAACGACAATGAGCACGAGCGAGATCTTCTTGAAGTAAATGCATTTCAACTCTCCTGGGTGAAGTCTGGGTCTTCATGGCTCGTAGTCTCGATTCGGGATGGATGAAGGTCGTTCAGGCGGCGGTGACGGTGTCGCACTTACGTGGACGCCCACGGGGCCGCTTACGAGCGACCACTGCACCTTGGACGAACAGTTGTCCTCCCCACACTCCCCACGGCTCGGCGCGCTCGAGCGCTCCGGCCAGGCACTCCGCCATCAGCGGGCAGGTGGTGCAAAGAGACTTCGCGTACTCGACGTCCGCCGGCGATTCGGCGAAGAAGAGTTCTGGCGCGTAGGACCGACAGGGCAGGTCCTGCGACGTCGCAACCTCGGTGAAGGCATCGAGGAAGCTAACGCTCATTCCGGTCACCTCCTAGTGACTGTCTTGCTGTTCTCTTGCTGTCTTCGACGACCACCCGGATTGGTGGCCGACAAATCTGTGTCGGACAAACAAAAGGGCCGCGGGACCCTGGTGAGGGTTCCGCGGCCTTGGAGGTGCCGGCTGACATTCCTGTCAGACCGGTGGACTCCATGCTCGAGAACCCTGACCGCCGTACTCCACATCACCCACAGCTCCGCCCTGAACCGGGGCGAAACCGATGGCCATGAGCACAACGGTCGCGTGCAGACGCGACGGGACGGCACCCTGGATCTGGGCGCACGGCAGCAGCGCGCTGACGCCGTTAGGCTTCTTCGTGATGGTGATCATTTCCAAGGCACCTCCTTCTCGTTGTGAGGCGAAGCGGGCGGTTAGCTCGATCGCTATGGTTTGAAGTTTTCGGCCACACATCGGCCGCAGAAAGAACAGTACGCCGACCTCGTCGGGGCCCGCAAACTATTTAACGTCAGTTTGCGAAGTTGGCCGGAAGTTGCCGCCGGGAGGTCCGGATCTTGCTTCCCGGACACCGATCTACACGCTCCGGCACGCCCCCGGCACCCTCCGGGATCGTTGCCTCTGTCATCTAATTGCCACATCTGCCCTGAGCAGAACAAGACATCTAAACCATGCCCCCTCCCCACCCACCCCAGCAACGCAATTACCTCCCCGCACCCCCATCGCCCCCCACCACCGCCCTTTCGGGCAACCGCCGAAGCCGGCGAGGCCCCTGGTACGACGGGGCACATCGCCAGGTGCGGCAGGCGGAGCGCCAGGTGTGGTGGGGCGGACCGCCAGGCCATCAGTACTCAGCTTCCCGGCGCCGGTAGGGGCGGCGCTGAGCGTGGCGGCAGTTGGTGAGCCCGAGTACTGATGGTCTGGCGATCCGGCCGGCTGGGTGGGCGCACCCGCCAGGTGCGCCCGCGACCGGCCGCCCGGTCACTCGCCCTCGATCCCGGCCGACAGTTGGTCGCGGCTCAGTAGCTGCGGCAGGACCGTCCGCGCCACCGGGCCCGCGGTCGCACCGGCAGGCAGATCGCCAGGTGCGATGGGGCGGATCGCCTGGTGCGTGGCCGGATCGCCAGGCGCGGTGGGGCGGATCGCCAGGCCATCAGTACTCAGCTTCTCGGCGCCGGTAGCGGCGGCGCTGAGCGTGGCGGCGGGTGCCGGGCCCGAGTACTGATGGTCTGGCGATCCGGCCGTCAGCTCAGGTGATGGGGTCGATGCCCCAGAGCTGGTGGGCGGGGGCGGAGTCCTGCCAGGACAGATCGGCGTCCGCCGAGCCGGAGATGATGCCCTTGGCTTCTCCGTGCGGGAGCTCGATGTCGGTGAAAGCTGGTGCCGTGGTGCGGTCGGCGGTCGCGCGGATCCGGGTGGTAGTACTGGCTGGTCATGGGCTGCCGTCCGGGGCCGGTAGTTCGCGGGCAGGTTGGCGACGGCTACTGGATGCGTCAGCGGGTGCAGATGTTGATGACTGGTTCGCCGTACTTGGTGACCTTGGTTCGGCCGATGCCGGGGATGCGGAGCAGTTCGCGTTCGTCGGTCGGGCGGGTCTCGGCGATCGCGATCAAGGTGGCGTCGGTGAAGATCACGAAGGCGGGCATCCCCTCTTCGGCGGCCCGGTCGGACCGCCATTCGAGCAGGGCGTCGTACAGCTTCTGGTCCATCGAACCAGGGCAGTCCTCGCACCGGCCGAGTTTGCGGGCGGCGGCCTCGAGCAGGCCGCGACCGCAGACCCGGCACTTCGGGATCGGCTTGTCCGAGCGCATCGACCGTGGTTCGCTCGGGCGTGACGACGGCTCCCACTCGCTGGTCCGGGAGGTACGGACCCCGATCGGGTCCAGGAACCGGGTCGGCCCACGGGTACCGCGGCCGCCGGGTGAGCGGGAGGTCGACCAGCTGACCGACAGCTGGTCCTTCGCCCGGGTCACCCCGACATAGAACAGCCGCCGCTCCTCCTCGACCTGAGCCGGCGTCGTGGCGTAGGTGATCGGCAGCGTCCCCTCGTGGGCGCCGACGATGAAGACGCAGCTCCACTCCAGACCCTTCGCCGCGTGCAGGGTCGCCAGCGTGACGCCCTCGGCCAACGGCGCGTGCTGGATCGCGGCGCGCCGGTCCAGCTCGGCCATCAGGTCGGCGAAGGTCGCCTCGGGATGCGCCTTGGCGAAGTCGGACGTCATCGTGACGAGCGCACTCAGCGATTCCCAGCGATCCCGGACCGCGCCCTTGCCCTCCGGCGGCTCGGCCTTCCAGCCGGCGCCGCCCAGGATGCCAGTGACGGTCTCGACCAGGTCGACGCCGGCCGCCGTACCGGCTTTGGCCTGGCCGCGGAGCAGCATCGCCGCCTGCCGGATCTCGGTCCGCTCGAAGAACCGCTCGGCACCTTTCAGTACGGCGGGGATCTTGCGCTCGGCCAGCGCCTGCTCGAAGTTCTCCGATTGCGCGTTGGTACGGAACAGCACGGCGATGTCGCGCAGCGCCGTACCGGAGTCTTGTAAGCGAGCGATCGCGCGGGCCACGGCATCCGCCTCGGCGACCTCGTCCGGATATTCGCGGTACGTCGGGGCCGGGCCGGCGTCGCGTTGTGAGCGCAGCGTCACCCGGCCCGGCAGGCCGGTCGGGCCGGCCGCGTCGAGCACCTTGTTCGCCACTTCGACGATCTGCGGGGTGGAGCGGTAGTCGCGGATCAGCTTGATCACCGCGGCCGACGGATGGCGCTGGGCGAAGCGGACCAGGTTCTCCGGGTCGGCGCCGGCCCAGGAGTAGATGGTCTGCGCCGGGTCGCCGACCACGCAGACGTCCTCGCGGCCGCCGAGCCAGAGGTCGAGCAGGCTCTGCTGCAGCGGCGAGACGTCCTGGTACTCGTCGACGACGAAGGTCCGGTACTGCCGGCGGATCTCGGCGGCGACCCGCTCGTCCTCGGCCAGCAGCGCGACCGCGCAGAGCAGCACGTCCTCCAGGTCGATCCGGCCGCGCTCGATCTTCACGTCCTCGTACGCCGCGAACACGCGCGCGATCGTCGCCGGGTCGAACGCGGCGAGGGCGCGACCGGACTGCGGCGCGACCTTCGCGTAGTCGTCGGGGCGGACGTTGCTCACCTTGGCCCACTCGACCTCGCCCGCGAGGTCGCGGAGCGCGGGGGTGTCGACGCGGACCCGGCAGCGGTTCGACGCCTCGGTCAGCAGCGGGAACTTGCGGTCGATGATCGGTGGCAGCTCGCCGCCGAAGACCCGCGGCCAGAAGTAGCGTGCCTGCCGGAGCGCCGCGGAGTGGAAGGTGCGGGCCTGGACGCCGTCTGCGCCGAGCTGGGCGAGCCGGCCGCGCATCTCACCGGCCGCGCGCTGGGTGAACGTGACGGCGAGGACTCTGGCCGGGTCGAAGGTGCCGGTGCGCACGCCGTACGCGATCCGGTGGGTGATCGCGCGGGTCTTGCCGGTGCCGGCTCCGGCCATCACGACGACGGGTCCGTGCAGCGCGGTCGCGACGGCTCGCTGCTCGGGGTCGAGGGCCTCGAGCAGCTCGTCGGCGGACTTGCCGGCGACGGCGCGCGTGATGTTGCTCACGGACTGAGACATGCGGGAACAGCACTCCCACTCGGAAGGTTTCGATACAAGGTAGAGCCACCCTAGACGGGCCGTCGGACAGAATCCGCAGGCCCGCGTCGACGAGAGACGGAGCAAGCCTGCGATGGCGGCATTCACGATGTACTCGACCCCCTGGTGCGGCTATTGCCACCGCTTGAAGGGCCAGCTGAAGCGGGCCGGCATCGAGTTCGCCGAGGTCGACATCGAGCAGGTCCCGGACGCCGCCAAGATCGTCGAGAAGGTCAACAACGGCAACCAGACCGTCCCCACCGTCGTCTTCCCCGACGGCACCGCGATGACCAACCCCAGCATCGCCCAGATCGCCGACAAACTAGTCGCCTAATACGCCGTACGCGGCGCCGCCTCTGCCCGGCGGCGCCGCGCGCTTCAGTTGTCGGTGGTTTTGTCTAAGGTCTGCGCGTGGGGATCTTCGACAAGTTTCACCGCCGCGGTTCAGAGTCCGCGGCCGATCCAGACGTGCTCGGCGAACTGCGGAGCCACGTGAGGGTGTGGGTGCATCCCGGATTCACGCCTCGTGACGAGGTGCTGGCTGCTGCGCAGGAGTACCGCGATGGTGCGGAGTGGGCGCTGACAGATCGCCAGGTCGAGTTGCTGGTCGACGGGGTCTGGCAGGCGCGGCTGGCCGAGCAGAGCGCGTGGCCGGAGCAGACCGACGCGGATCGGGTCGCGGCAGCGTTCGCGGAGCTCGATGCGGGCGGAGTGGTCGCGAGGATGAACTTCACCTGTTGCCAGACGTGCGGAGTCGCGGAAATCGACGACGAGCGCCCCGCCGACCGGGTATCGACCGGCTATGTGTTCTTCCACCAGCAGGACAGCGAGCGGCTGGGCGACGAACCGGCGCACCTCTTCCTCGCCTACGGCACCCTGGACCCGATCCGAGGGCAGGTCGCCGAGCAGGACGAGGAGGTCGGCCGCCGGGTCGAGACCGCCCTCCGCGCCCAAGGTCTCCCGGTCGAATGGACCGGCTCATCCCAGCAACGCATCTCTGTCGGCCCCATCACCTGGCAGCGGCGGCTACCAACTGCCGGTTAGTTCCTTGCCGTACCAGCCTTCTATGAGGCGGCGGGAAATGGAGATGTTGCCGGGGAGGGCCATGGTGCCGGCTTCGACGAGGGCGGCGAGGTCGGCGCGGCTGAACCATCTGGCTTCGGCGATCTCGTCCTGGTCGACGTTGATGTCGTAGCCGGTGGCCGTGGCGTAGAAGCCGAGCATCAGGCTCGACGGGAGCGGCCAGGGCTGGCTTCCGGCGTACTGGATGTCCTCGCCGATGACGACGCCGGTCTCCTCGAAGACCTCACGGCGTACGGCGGCCTCCAGGGACTCGCCGGGCTCTACGAAGCCGGCGAGGGTCGAGTAGCGGCCCTCTGGCCACGCCTCGTTGCGGCCGAGCAGGGCGCGGTCCTGGTCGTCGGTGACGAGCACGATGATCGCCGGGTCGCTCCGCGGGAAGTGGCTGAGCCCACAGACCGGGCAGTGCCGTACGTGACCTGCGTCCACCACCTCGGTGTGGTTCCCGCAGTTGGCGCAGTGCGTGTGTACGCCGTGCCAGTTGGCGAGGCCGACCACGTTGACCGCGATCCCCGCCTCCCGGTCGTCCAGGACAGCGCCCAGCTCGCGCAGCCCGGCATACGACTCGTCTGGGTCTCCCTCAACCAGTACTGCGAACACAGCGCGCCCGTCAGCCGTCTGCCCGGCTCCAGCGACCCGGTCGATGCCTAGAAAGATCCGCAGTCCTTCAGGCGCAGCAGCGGGCGGCACCAGACGCAACGTCGTACGGTCACCGTCCACTGCCAACTTGTCACCGGCTACGACCGCCACCTGCGTGTCAGGAGCGGCCCATGCCTTCTCCAGCCACTCCGTGTCGCGCCGTCGGTCGGCAGCACGGTCTAGAACGGAACGGGACAGCGACAGGGAACCAGGAGTGATGGAGTAGGCCACGTCCTCAACGTATCTCGACCGGTGCCCATGGGAGGATCCCAGGCATGAGTATTCACATCGCCGCCGAGAAGGGGCAGATCGCGCCGCGCGTACTGTTCCCCGGTGACCCACTGCGGGCCAAGTGGATCGCAGAGACCTACCTGTCCGACGTCACCTGCTACACCGAGATCCGGAACATGTTCGGATTCACCGGCACCTACAAGGGTGAGCAGATCTCCGTCCAGGGCTCCGGGATGGGCCAGGCATCGGCCTCGATCTACGCCAACGAGCTGTTCGCCGAGTACGACGTACAGACCCTGATCCGGGTCGGTACCTGCGGCGCGCTCACCGAGAAGGTGAAGATCCGCGACGTGATCGTGGCGATGTCGGCCAGCACTGACTCGCAGATGAACCGCCTGCGCTTCCACGGCATCGACTACGCGCCGACCGCCGACTATCAGCTGCTCCGGGCCGCTGTGGACGGTGCCGAGGCGGCTGGACTGAACGTCCACGTCGGCCAGGTGTTCTCCGGCGACCTGTTCTACAACGACCGTCCCGACCTGGTGTCGCGGACAGCGGAGTACGGCGTACTGGGGATCGAGATGGAGGCATCGGCGCTCTACACGCTGGCTGCCAAGTTCGGCCGCCGGGCGCTCGGCATCATGACGGTGTCCGACCACCTGATCACCAAGGAGGAGACCAGCGCCGAGGAGCGCCAGACCACCTTCTCGGAGATGATCACCATCGCCCTCGACGCGGCGATCGGGGTGCCGGTCTGAACCGCTGGGGCGCCGTCCTGCTGAGCACTGCTCTGCTCGTGGGTACCGCTGCCTGCTCCAGCGACAAGAGCTCGTCGTCAACCCCGGAGGACAAGCCTGCTGCCTCCGGCTCGACCCAGCCGACTGCGAAGGCGTCTGACGTCGGTGCTACCTCGACGACGCCGATCAAGGCCGCTGCGGTCGTGTCAGCTTTCACAGCTGCCGGCTACAAGTGCAGCAGCGACGGCACGTACGCCATCTGTACTTCGGGGCCTGCGTCGGTCTGGGTGCTCACTGGAGACCACCCGCGACCGCCAGTGGTATCACTGCACTCCGCCGGTCCGATCGCGACCGCGTCGGCAGCGATCGCCAAGGTGCTGCCGCAGGCGCTGGAGATCGCGCACATCGGGCAGAGCCAGGAGATCACCGACTGGTTCGCCAAGCAGAGCGGCAAGACCGCCGCGCAGATGTCGGCCGGCGACTGGCAGATCGACTACTCGGCCGAGCTCGACACGGAGGAGCCGGGCGCGCACCTGAGCCTGATGGACAAGCTCTGCAAGACCAACTGCACCGCTGAGTGACCCCGGAGGTGGAACCGCTACCCCGTATCGGTTCCACCTCCCGCTCTGCCCGTACTGCGAGCGCCCGGCCAGCGCGTGGCTGACCAGGCCTAGCGGCACCAGGAGCTGCCTGATCAGGCCTAGCGGCTGCCGGCGTCAGGAGCTGCCGGCGCCGCCTGCGCTCGAGGCAACCACGATGGCTGCCGTGACGGCCGCCTGAACCTCCTGGACGGCCTTGCGAACGGCTGCGGCAGCCCACTCGGACTCCGCGATCTCCTTCGCCCGGCTCTTCAGAGCCTTCTTGTCCACGGCATCCGTGATGACCTTCGGGACGACGTTCAGCGAGCTCAGCAACGCGATCAGCGCGGCGGTCCGCTCGTCCGGCTGCGTACCGACCTTGAGCACGCTGCCCAGCGCCGTACGGACCTCTGCTTCGTGCCGTGCGTCCTTGGCAGGCCAGCGCGTCACCGGGAACAAGCCGAGCACCTTGTCCTCGTCGGCAGTCAGGATGCCTCGCTCTGCCAGCCTCGCAAGGATCTGGTCGCGCAGGTGCTTCGAGAGCTTGTTCAGCAGGTTCTTCGGCTTCTGGCCACCCTTCTCCGCCAGTACCGCGAGCCGCTCGTCCAGGATCGCGTCACCGGTCGACGAGGTGTCCAGGACCTTCAGCCGGCCCTCCTTGACGTCATCCCCCGCTGCCGCGATGTCGACCTTGCCCAGCAGAGTCAGCTCGATCAGTACGGCGCCGGCAAGCGAGTAGTCCAGCCCGGGGTTCCCGGTGATCGGCTTGCCGCTCTCGTCGTCGTACAGCAGCAACAGCAGGTCTTCCGCAATCAACATGTCGTCCAACGTAGGTCCGACCCGGCTCACCGGTCGTCAACCGTGCGGACTACTCACCGCATCCTCCGCAAGACTGTTACGCAGGCTCAGTGGACGCCGTCGGGGTAGCGGTGGCCGTTGAGGATCACCGGTTCGCCCAGCTCGGCGGCTACCTCGGTGAGGAAGTTGGGGCAGAAGTAGTACCAGCTGATCGAGCGGACCCTGCCGTCCTCGGTGACGAGCCGCATCAGATCGTTCACCGAGGCCTTGCCGTCGCTGTCGACCAGGCGGACCACGAGCACCGCCTCACCCCACAGGTCGACCACCTCGGCGGTGTACCGGTACGGCTTGGTCAGGTCGAGGGTGTGCTCGATGGAGCCGTCCCGGATCTGGTCGGCGCCGTACTCGTTCAGCATGCCGAGGATCTCGCTGTCCGCGTCCCCCAGGAGAAGAGCAGTCAGCCGCGGTACGTCGTATGCCGTGAACGCGTCGGCCACGGCGTCCAGGAGTCGCCGGTCCGGTTCCACCCGGCCTCGGAGTGACACTGCTCGGTCCGGCGCATCGAGTCGGCCCCTACCGCGGTGCAGGGCGGCTTTGACGGCACCGGTACTTGTCCGGAGTACGTCAGCAGTCTCTGCAAGGCTGAAGCCGAACAGGTCTTTCAGTGCGAGTGCAGCTCTTTCCTGCGGTGGAAGTAGCGTCACCAGTTCCCTCCAGGCGTCACGGACCTCTACCGGGTCGGCAGTGGGCGGCGCTGCTTGCTCGGGGAGCTCTGCTGGCACAGGGAGTCGCCTGCGGTAGCCGTCGACGTACGTGTTGGTCGCGACCCGGAAGAGCCAGGCCCGCGGATTCTGGATCGGGGCGTTCGCCTGCGCGGCCTGGTTGAAGGCGCGCGCGAGCGATTCCTGGACCAGGTCCTCCGCGTCGTACGCGTTGCCGGCCAGGCGGCGGCAGAAGGCATAGAGATCCTTCCGCAGCGGCTCCAGCCGGTCGAGGAACTCCTTCCGCGCTCGCCGCGCGGCCCGCACAGCCGGCAGATCCAGTTCCGTCGTCACCACTACATCTTGAACCGTCATACCTGTCCCGACGTTCACGACCGCCCGGAGGATACGGACGAGTTGTGCTGTGGATAACTTCCGCGGGGGTTGGTGGAAATCCGCGAAGCTTGTCGGGTGATGAGACAGCGACTACCAGCGACGCCGGTGGTGAGCGGCGATGCCCCGGCGCGGGGTGGGCATCGCTACGAGGTGGTGGACGGGAAGCTCCTGGTGACAGGCGCCCAACCGCCGATTCACCATGCCGCGGTGATCGGCCTGCTGGTCCGCCTCAAACAGGCCTGCCCACCCGGCCTGCTCGTCACCGCCGGCTCCCTGGACTTCCGCCCGGTCCAGGGTGTCTCGCTCCGCCCCGACCTGATGGTCACCGGACGCGACGAGACCGGCCCGAAGTTCGTAGTACCACCGCCACTCCTGGCCGTCGAGGTCATCTCGCCCACCACCCGCGTCACCGATGTAGTCCTCAAACGCACCCGCTACGAGCAATACGGCATCCCCACCTACTGGCTCCTCGACCCAGCCATCCAAGAGCTGACAGTCCTCCACCTAACCGACCACACCTACACCTGCCACTCCGTCACCCAATCCGAAGAACCCTTCACCACAACCACCCCTTTCGCCCTCACCTTCTCCCCCGCAGAACTGCTCACCTGATGGGGCATCATCGGGCAGCTAGGGGCAGATCCGGATCTGCCCTCCCCACCAGGCGACGGCTCGACGAACAGTAGGTGGGTGACCACTGAAAAGATTCCAGTTGCTCAGATGATCGACCCGGGCGCGATTGTGGCTGCCCGCACTGGCGAATGGGGCGAGTTCACTACGCGCGACATCGACTCCGTGTCGGAGAACGGTCTGAGGTACGAGCTCGTGGACGGGATGCTGGCGATCTCCCGACCACAGGGGGTGATACATCAGCGGGCTGTGGGCCAGTTCGTCACTCGTCTTGCGAGGGCCTGTCCGAACGATCTCGAGGTGTTGCCTGCGCTGGCCTTTCGGCCGACCGCACAACGGTCACTACTCCCCGATGTCCTTGTACTGGACACCGTCGATCGAGCGTCGGTCGACTGCCACTTGGTCGTCGAGGTTCTCACACCCGTTACCCGGATATGGGACCTGAGCCTCAAGCGAGAGATCTACGCAGAGGCCGGGGTTCCGTCGTACTGGATCTTTGATCCCGCGGAAGCGCTGCTCACCGACCTGGAGCTGGTCGGTGGGCGCTATGTCGAGCGAGCCCAGACCAAAGGCACTGACGCCTTTGACGCGAAGCTTCCGTTTCCGGTGCGAATCATCCCAGCGAGTCTCACCTGCCCGAACAACAGGCGCTGACACCGAACACTCAGCCGTTGAGGAGGGTTATGAGGGCTGGTTTTCCGGGGAGGTTTTCGGGGTGGACTACGTCGCCGGTGCGGACGTAGTAGAAGGCGGCGGTGACCTGGTCTAGCGGGATGCCGAGGAGTTCTGCCCAGGCGACTCGGTAGATGGCTAGCTGGAGGGGGTCGGCGGTTTCGGAGCGGCTGGTTTTCCAGTCGATCACCTCGTAGCCGCGGGAGCCGTCCGGGCGGACCACCTGGTAGACGGCGTCGATACGGCCGCGGACCACCCGGCCGCCGATCGACAGGGCGAACGGAGCCTCGATCTCGTAGGGCATCCGCTCGCCGTACGGGCCGACCCGGAACGCGTCCATCAGCTCCGTCAGGTCGGTGTCGTCGACGATGCCCTCGTCGGCCGCGCCGGGCAGGTCGTCCGGGTCGATCAGGAACTGCTGGCCGAAGTAGCTCTCCACCCAGGCGTGGAACCGGGTGCCGAAACGCGCCGCCCGGTTGGGTTTGCGCGGCATCGGGCGGGCGAGTTCCGAGGCGAGCCCGTCCGGGTCCTTCGCCAACCGCATCACCTGGGTCGCCGACAACGAGGCCGGCAGCTCCACGTCGTACGCCTTCCGGCTCCGGCTTTCCCTTGCCTCTGACAACAATCGTTCGAGCTCGGAGTCCCAGCGCGCCACCGTCGCCTGCTCGTCGAGCAGCAGCGAATCCTCCGCGTCCTGCGACGGTCCTTCCGCGCGGGACTGTTGCACCAGAGCCACCGCTTCGAGTCGCCGCTGGTACGCGTCCGCGTCGTACGCGGCCGGCCACGGCGCCTGGGTCTGCTCGGCGAGCTCCGGATTCTCCTCGGACAGCTCCGGTTGCGGAGCCCACGCGATGATCCGCTCCCCGGCGTGCTGCTTCAGGACTTCCAGGTACGGCGAGGGGCCGCGCGGGCGTTTCTGCGTGGGACCCCACCAGTGCCCGGTGGCGACAAGGAGCTCCTTCGCCCGGGTGAACGCGACGTACCCGAGCCGGCGTTCCTCCAGCGAATTGACCTCCTTGCACTCGTCCGCGAACGCCTTCAGCCCCGCGTTCGACAGGTCGTGGAAGTCGGGCAACGTGTCGGCGTCACCGCGCAACGGCCACGGCAGCACCTTCGCGTTGGTGGTCCACTTGTCCCGGCCGCGATCGGACGGGAACACCTTCTGCACCAGCGTCGGCACGAACACGACCGGCCACTCCAGTCCCTTCGACCGGTGCGTGGTCAGCAGCTTCACCGAATCGGCTTCACTCGGTACGGCGAGGTCGAGGCCGGCCGCGTACTCCTCCTCGGCCGCCAGATACGCGAGCAGCCCATCGAGCGAGCCGTCCGACTCGGTCGAGACGAAGTTGCCGACGGCATCGAGGAACGCGGCCAGGTGATCGCGCCGGCCGGAGTCGACATGATCCGGCGTGGCAGTGAGTTCGACATCGAGCCCGATCGTGCTGATCACTCGGCGGACCAGATCGAGCAGCGGTTCGCCGGCGTGCGCACGCAGCTCGCGCAGCTCGGTCGACAGCTCCTGGAAGCGGCTCAGCGCCTCGGCGGAGTATCCCCAGCCAGCGGGGCCTGGATCGTCGACGGCCTCGGCCAGCGAGATCACTTCGGTCGAGTCCATCCCGGCGACGGCAGCGTCGAGCGCGGCGACCAGATCATCGGCGGCAGGGCGGTCTCCGGCGTCCGCGAGGATCCGCGACCGGTTCGCGAGCAGCGCCAGGTCGCGATGACCGATCCGGTACCGCGGCCCGGTGAGGATCCGGAGCATCGCCGCGTTCGCGGTCAGATCGTTGACCGCCTGCAGGGTCGCCACCACGTCGACCACCTCGGGCAGCGCGAGCAGCCCGCCGAGCCCGACCACCTCGACCGGCACCTTGCGCGCGATCAGCGCCTCGTGGACCGCGCTCAGGTCGGTGTTCGTCCGCATCAGGATGCCGATGTCCTTCCACCGGCGGTTGGTCGTCTTGTGCGCGGCGACGATGGCGTCCGCGACCCATTCGACTTCTTGCGAACGCGTCTCGAACAGGCCGACCGTGATCGCTCCCTCCGGCGCGTTCTCCGGCGCCTCCAGCGGAATCACGCCGGGGTGCTGCTGATACAGCTCGGTCGCGTGCTGGTTCGCCGCGGCCAGGATCTTGCTGCCGCACCGACGGTTCACGCTCAGCACGTAGCGCCGCGCCGGCGTACCGTCCGCGTTGGGGAAGTGCTCGGGGAACTCGTCCAGGTTGGCCACCGAGGCACCGCGCCAACCGTAGATCGCCTGGCACGGGTCGCCGACGGCCGTGACGGGATACCCGCCGCCGGAGAACAAAGCGGTCAGCATCCGGCGCTGCGAGACCGAGGTGTCCTGATACTCGTCGAGCAGCACGACCTTGTACCGCGCGCGCTCGATCACCGGAACCTCCGGGCACTCCTCGGCCAGCCGCGCACCGAGGGCCATCTGGTCCGCGAAGTCGACCACGCCCCGCTCGACCTTGTATGCCTGGTACTCCTCGACCAGCTGCAGGATCTCGTTCCGCTTGAGCGCGGTCTCGGCCAGCTTCTTCACGTCCACGGTCTGCTTGCGGGCCGCGGCGACCTCGGCCCGGACTGCCTCGTCATGAGCCCGTACGTCGTTCGCCCTGACCAGGTGGTCGGCGAGCTCACCGTCGAGCGAGAGCAGGCTGTTCACCAGGGTCGGCACGTGGTGGGAAGCGAACCGGATCGGGCCGGCGGACCGGCGTACGACGCGTCCTGCCAGCTGGAACCGGGTTGCGTCGGCGAGCACCCGGACGTCCGGCTCGAGGCCGAGGCGCAGGCCGTGTTCGGCGATCAGGGTGCCGGCGAAGGCGTGGTACGTCGAGACGACGGGCTCGCCGGACTCCTCGGTCTGCCAGGCCTCGATGTTGCTCCGCAGGTGCGCTGCGAGGATCGGGTGCTGATCGGGTGGCAGGGTCGTTCCGAGGACGCCGGCTTTGGTGAGGTCGTCGCGGATCCGTACGTCGAGTTCGTTCGCGGCCTTCTTGGTGAAGGTCAGCCCGAGCACCTCTTCCGGCTGAACCTGCCCGGTGCAGATCAACCACACGACCCGGGCCGCCATCGCCGTCGTCTTCCCCGAGCCGGCGCCGGCCACGATCACGCCGGGAGCCAGCGGTGCCGTGATCGCCTGCAACTGCTGATCACTGAACGGAATCCCCAGCAGATCGCAGAGCTCAGCAGTAGTCGTGAGCTTCGCCCGAGTCACCGGATCCCCCGTCCCTGGACAGCGCCCACGCTTCGGGGGGTTATCCCCTCAAACCGTGGGTTGGCACCCGTTATGCACGCAGGCAACCCACAGTTTGAGGGGATAACCCCCCAAACCGTGGGTTCGGCCGGGCGGTCCGGTGAGGGAGCGCGGGAGGAAAGGGGCACGGCGAGGCGGACGGCTCCCGTACTGCGTGACAGGTCGGCTCGGACGATCTCGGCGAGGCAGACGGTTCTCGTACTGCGTGACGGGTGGGCTCGGATGATCTCGGGGCGCATCAGACGATTTCTCGGCCTTCGGGTTGGATGGGGCAGAGGCCGCGGACGTCGCAGCGGGCGCAGCCGTCGTTGCGCTTGGCAACGAATTCCTCCGAGCGGACCATCGACTCGGCGTCTTCCACCGCTTCGTCGAGCCAGGTGCGGCCGTCGTCGTCGGTTTCGAGCGGTGCCTGAGCCTGGACCTTCGGCAGGCCGACATCGTCGTGGCGCAGCTGGACCAGCTCGGCACCGCCGCTGCGCGGATCGTCACCGAGCGCCTTCATCTGCCGGGAGGTGATCGCGCGCTGGTAGATCGCCAGCTGGACATGCCGCGCCAGCGCAGGCTTGGTCGGCATGTTGCGACCGGTCTTCAGGTCGATGACCCGGATCTCGCCGTCGCCGTCCTGCTCCAGCCGGTCCATCCGGCCCTTCACCTGGACGGCCGGCTTGTTCTCGTCCGGCAGCAGGATGTCGAACTCGACCTCGGTCCCGAGCAGGGTCCGGTCCGGCCGGCCCTTGTGCCAGGCGACGAACCGGCGCAGCGCCTCCTCCGCCTCGACCCGCTCGCGATCGGAGATCCAGGTCGACTCGAACTCCAGCTGGGTCCAGACCTTGTCGAGCCACCCGTTCAGCTCGTTGATCTCCGGCGGCAGCGCGCCGGTGGCGACGGCATCCGCGAGCGTGTGCAACACCATGCCGAAGCCGATCGCCGACGTACTCGGTGTTTCGCCGCCCGCCCGGCGCTGCAGGAACCAGCGCAACGGGCAGTCCACGATCGTCGTCAGCGCGCTCCCCGACAGCGGCACCGGTTTGTCCGGGTTCGCGATCGGGCGCTCCGACTTGGTCCGCTCGCGCACGCCCCACCAGCGCTCCGGGTCGGCGGTGGGGACCAGCGGATACTCCCTTTCGTCGACCGCGTCGGCCAACTGCGCCAGCCTGTCCGCCGCGACCCGCTTCAACGCGGGCGACGACGCCGGATCGGACAGCACGCACCTCAGGTCGGCCACCAATCCGGGCAACGACAAGGGGCGCCGCGGCCGTCCGGCGACGAGTTTCACAGGAATGTCGAGCTCTGCAAGAAAGCGGGATGGTTGATCGCCGTCGGCCTCCGGTGCCTGTACGGCGGTGACGATCAGCCGCTCCCGGGCTCTGGTGATCGCCACATAGAACAGCCGTCTCTCCTCGGCCAGCATCGCGCCTGCCGACAGCGGCTCGACAAGTCCGTCGGGGCCGAGCCGGTCCGGCTCCAGCAGGGAACCTCGGCGCCGGAGATCGGGCCACTGCCCTTCCTGCACGCTCGCCACGACAACGAGCCGCCACTGCAAACCCTTGGATCGGTGCGCCGTCATGAGCTGCACACCGGCTTCCCGGTACGTCGCGTCGAACCGGTTGTCGGCCGCGATGTCCAGCGATTCCAGCTCACTGAGGAACGCCGAGACACCCTTGAACCCGACCTGCTCCTCGGCCCGGCTCGCCGCGTCGAACAGCGCGCAGAGTGAATCCAGATCCCGGTTCGCCGCGCGCGCCGTCTCGCCACCGCTGTTCGCCTGGCCGCGGAGCCTGCGAAACCAGGGCGATTCGGACCACAACGACCACATCACCTCGTCCGGCGCGGCACCGGCGATCAGGATATTCCTTGCCTTGAGCAACCTCTCCCCGAGGGCGACGAACCTCGCCTCGGCCGGGGACGCCTGCTCGTCGAGGAGCAACGGGTTGAGCAGAGCTTCGCGGAGCAGTTCGTCGGACGAACGCGGGAGCCGTTGCCCACCGGCTGCCTCGCGATCGCGCTTACGCAGTACGCGGGCAAGTCTTCTGAGCTGACCCGCATCCATCGCGCCGAGCGGCGACAAGGCCAGCGCACGAACCACATCGACGGTCAGGGTGACTGGGTCCGCGACTGCTCGCAGCGCGAGAAGCATGGGCCGTACGGCGGGCTCCCGGGACAACGGCAGCTCGTCGCCAGCGATGTCGACCGGGATGCCGGCCGCGGCCAAGGCGCGTCGGAGCGGTGGGATCGACCAGGTGCCGGAGCGAACCAGCACGGCCATCTCGTGCCAGCCGACGCCGTCCTGCACGTGGGCCCGGCGGAGCAGGTCGGCGATGTGTTCGAGCTCGGCGCCGCTCGTGGAGTAGAGGTTGGCCTCGACCTTGCCCGGTCCGTAGACACAGCTGCTCGCATCGGGGTTGCGGAAGCGGTCGAAGGTGTCGCGGTCGAGAGTGCCGGGGACGCCCAATCGGTTGACGACGTTGCGGGAGACGCGCAACAACGTCGTACCGAATCTTCTGGTGGTGGCGAGGGCGATCTGGGCTGCTTCGTCGCCGGACGCCGTACGGAACTCGTCGGTGAAGCGGAGCAGGCCGCGGACGTCGGCGCCGCGGAAGGTGTAGATGGACTGGTCGGGGTCGCCGACGACGACCAGGTCACGGCCGTCGCCGGCTATCGCCTGCAGGAGCTTGGTCTGACCGGGATCGGTGTCCTGGTACTCGTCGACGAAGACGACCTTGAACTCCTCGCGGAGCTTGGCCTGCACTTCGGGTTGCTGGGCCAGGATGACCGCGCGGTGGATCAGTTCGGAGTAGTCCAGGACCTGCTCGTGGTCGAGGATCTGCAGGTACTCCTCGAAGAAGTCGCCGACCGCGACCCACTCGGAACGGCTCGCCGACTGGCCGATCGCGGAGAGGTCCTCGGGGTCGAGGCCGAGCTGGCGGGCCTTGCCGATAACGGCCTGGACCTCGTCGGTGAAGCCGCGCGTCTTGAGGGCTGGGTGGAGGCTGCTCGGCCACTTCGTCATGCCGACCTCGCGGCTGCCGGCGAGCGCTTCGCTGAGTCTGAGGGACTGCTCGGGGCCGGAGGGAAGTCGGAGTGGTACGTCGAAGGCGTCGGCGGGGGTGAACCTTCTGAGGAGTGCATAGCAGAAGGAGTGGAAGGTCATCGACGGCATGACCTTCGTCGTCCGGCCGAGGCGGGCGGTGATGCGGTCGCGAAGCTCGGTCGCTGCCTTGCGTCCGAAGGTCAGCACGAGAACCTCGTCGGGGCTGAGTCCTCGGTTGCTGACGCGATCGACGACGGCTTCGACGAGGGTCGTCGTCTTACCGGTGCCGGGGCCGGCGAGCACGAGCAGCGGACCGCCTGGGTGGTCGACAACGGCTTGCTGGTCGGCATCCAGCACGGGCGCAGAGTTCTTCTCGACTCCCCGCCCCGCCGGCCTCACCAACCGATACCGGGACCCTGTTCGACTGACCACCACCCCATCCCATCAGAGCCCACCGACAATCCCCGCCGACACCCGCCACACCTTGCAAACCTTCCCGCAATGCGGACGCCTCCCCGACGCCCTTACCAATCGGACAACAACGCACCACGGCGATGGGCTGCGGAGGTGCTGGGTGCCGGGTGCGAGGGCGCGGGTGCGGGTGCGGGTGCGGCGAGGGTGCGAGTGAGGGTGCGAGTGAGGGTCCGAGGTGCGAGGTGCGAAGGCGAGGGGCGAGGTGCGAAGGCGAGGGCGAGGGCGAGGTGCGGGTGCGAGGTGTGGACGCGAGGGGGCGCGAGGGCGAGGGGCGCGGGCGCGGGATGGGCTTCGGTGTGGACCGCCAGCACAGCAGTAGACCGGAATTCGTTGGGTTCTCGAAGGCGTTGGGCCACCCGGGCCGCCTGGCTTCCGGCGTCGGTCCACCTGCTCGCGCAGTACTGATGTCCTGGCGGTGCGGGGGCGTGGAAAGGTGGCGGCTTGTTGGTTGGAGAAGGGAGTCGGGGTGTTCAATCATGAGCCGGCCGGCTACAGGTGCCCGTTCTGTTTGGTGGTTTCGGGTGACGACGATGTGGTGCTGGAGTCGGAGCGGGCGTTCGCGTTTGTGGCGTCGCGGTGGTGGCCGAACAACCGCGGTCATGTACTGGTGGCTCCGCGGGCACACCACGAGAACCTGTACGACCTCCCGTCTGCGGACGGGCACGCAGTACACGATCTCGTTCGAGAGGTGGCGATCGCGATCAGGTCGACGTACGGCTGCACCGGTGTTTCGACTCGCCAGCACAACGAGCCGGACGGCTACCAGGACGCCTGGCACCTGCACGTGCACGTCTTTCCGCGCTATCCCGACGACAACCTCTACAACACGCGCCACCTCGAAACCCCAGCCACACCCGACGAACGCGCTCCCTACGTGCGGCGGTTGAGGAGATACTTCGGTGGTGGATCTGCGGGCTGAGTTGGTGGGCCGGATGGTGGCGGACGGCGAGGCGGTGGTGGCGTTCGTGGGGTCGGCTGAGGAGTATCGCGGGGCGTTCACAGGGTCCACCGGCGTTCCTTGGCCGTATTGCCTTCTGGAGTGGGTGCCTGAGGAGACGGCACCTGCTTCGGTCCGGCGGGTGCTTGAGGTGGTGCGCGAGAACACCGCGCGATTGCGGCAACTCATCGCCCAGTACGGCGTATGGCCGGGGCGCTCGCTGGTTGGCGAGGATGGGGCCGATGCTGCGTGGCTGATCCTTCAGCACTGCGGATCCGGCGTACCGACTATTGGTACGCCGGAGAACCTCGCGTTCCAGCGATCCTGTTTGCCGCTCCTCGAGCACGCCGTGCGGGCCGGCGAAGCGCATCCTCGCCATCTGGCGCACATCGCCGACAACCTTCACGAGAGGTTCGGCGAGCCGCCCGAGTACGCAGTACTGGCTTCTGCCTATTCCGTCGTCGACGGCCGGCCGGTCTTCACCGGCGCGGCCGATCTGCCCGAAATCGACCGCCGGCGAACCGCGATCGGCCTGGCCCCGCTGAGCGAGGACGTCCGGCGGCGGATGCTCGGTGCGGAGTTGTGGCCCGGCGGAGGCGAGCGGGTCGAGCCCAGGGGGCCGGGGAACTGATTTCTGGGATGGTGTCGTATCGGGGCGTTGCCGTTCGTGGGGTTGGTGTGCGGCGGTCGCACTGAGCTGAGAGGAGACGGCAGTGGGCCAGTATTTGATTTTGTTCAATGACGAGTGGGTGCCGGAGCATACGGAGGAGGAGATCCGGGCGAAGGCGGTCTCCGGGCGGGCTGTGGTTGCGGAGATGGAGGCTGTGGGGGCGTTCGTGTTCGGCAACGGGGCGTTGAATGCGGAGACCGTGGTGTGCAGTGTTGAGGCGCGCGACGGGGAGGCAGTGTTCAGCGACGGGCCGTATGTCGAGAGCAAAGAACATCTGGGTGGGTTCTGTGTGATCGACGTCGCCGATGACGCGGCTGCGCGGTACTGGGCCGGACGGATGGCTGTTGCGCTCGATTGGCCGCAAGAGGTGCACCGCTTCCCTCCGACAGTGGGTTAGTCGTCAGGGTCCCAGCGGACTTCCTTGAGGTTGACCTTGCCGTTGGTGACCCGGACGCCGTCGCCTCGGAGGAGTTCCAGTTGGGTGTCGCCTACTTCGTCGGCAGGGATGCCGCTGGCGCGGATGACGCGCCACCAGGGGACGCCGCCGCCGTACTCGCGCATGATCGCGCCGACCTGACGGGGGCCGCCGTGGCCTACGTAGGTGGCGATGTCGCCGTACGTCGCGACGCTGCCGGGCGGGATCGACTCGACGGCGAGCAGGACCGCTTCTACGTATTCCTCCCTGTCCACGAGGGAAACGGTAACCGCCCGCTCCGACAGAAAGACGGAGCGGGCGGCAGCAAATCACTCAGGCTAGAGGGGCGAGAGCCGTGGCTAGGGGTTCCAGGACGGAGGGTGGGGCGTCCAGGGGGAGGTTCATGATGACGAGGTCGACGCCGGCTTCGGCGTACGCCGTGGCGTCGGCGACTGCCTTGTCCAGCGGCTCGTCGGGGTCAATGCGGACGTTGACCGAGCAGGTGATCTCCTTGACGTCGCGGCCGAGGTCCTCGCAGTGGCCGACCAGGATCTCCTTCAGCGGCGTCCATTCGGCCGGACTCGCGACGATGACGTTCCAGTGCTGGGCCCAGCGGGCGACTGCGCGCAAGGTGCGTTTCGGCCCCTTGCCGCCGATGGTGATCGGTGGGTGCGGGGTCTGGACGGCCTTCGGTTCGCAGTACGCGTCGGTGAGCTTGATGTACTGCCCGTCGAAGTTCGCGGACTTCTCGGTGAGCAGCGCGATCATCGCCTGGACACCTTCGTCGAACCGGTCGAAGCGCTCCTTCAACGGCGGCAGGTCGATCCCGTACGCGTCGCACTCCATCTGGTTCCAGCCGGCGCCGATGCCGAGCTCGAGCCGGCCGCCGGAGATGATGTCGGTGGTCGCGGCCATGTTCGCCAGTACGGCGGGGTGCCGGTAGATCATCCCGGTGACCTGGCAGCCGACCCGGATCCGCTGCGTCGCCTGAGCCAGTGCGGCGAGTGTCGTCCAGGCTTCCAGGTTGGGGCCGGCCATGTCGCCGGTGAGCGGGTAGAAGTGGTCCCAGTGCCAGGCCGACTCGAAGATCTCGAACTCGTCCGCCGCGATCCAGACGTCGCGCAACTGCTGCCACGTCGTGTGCTCGGGCCTGGTCTTGATCGCAAACCGCATCGCAGTTCCTCCTGGGTAAAGGCTTTCCGGCCACCTCGAACACTACCGCGCAAAAGACTTGGCAAAGCAGTTCGTCAGCTGGCGATAATCGGCTCGGTGACCACTTCACCGCAGGACTGGAAACCTGTCGAGCGGCTCGACACCGAGCGGATGGCGGCCGACCTCGAGCACGCGACCGGCGTACGGGTGATTGTCGACGGACCGTGCCCGGGCGGCGAGGTCGGCGCGGCCTACGTCCGATGGGACGACGGCCATCGGTCGATCCTGAAGTGGCGCCCGCAGACCACGCTCGAGGACATGCAGGCGGGTCCCCTCAAGGTCGTGTCCGTACTCCGGTCCGTTGGCTATCCGGCACCGGAGACCGAGCTGGCCGCCCAGGTCGGCGATGCGGTCGTGACGATCCAGGAACTTCTCCCCGGCACCACCGTCAACCTGTTGAACGAGTCCACTCTCGACCAAGCCCTCGCCCTCAACGACTTGCAGGCCGGCATCCTCACCGAGCACCAGGACGTCCCGAACGCGAAGCTGTATCTCGTCGAGGACGGACCCGGATTCTGCCTGCACGGCCCGCTTCGTCAGTACAGCCGTCGTACGGCGAGACTCGAGAAGTGGATCGCCGAAGTCGGCGCCTGCTACCCCGAGCGGTTCGCCGGCGATGACGCGATGCATCTCGACTTCCACCCGGGCAACTTGCTCGCGCAGGATGGCAAGCTCACCGGCGTCATCGACTGGGACGGCGCGGCCCGCGGCGACCGCCGGTTCGACCTGGTCACGCTGCGATTCGGCGCCCACCCCTACCCGCCGCACCTCGCTCCGGCGGCACGCGTCGACAGAGGCGTCGAGAACAGGCTGGACGAGATCCTCGACAGCTTCCCGCCCGACGTACTACGACCGCTCTGGGCGCACATGAGCCTGCGAATGACCGACTGGACCATCCGCCACTTCACCCCAGACCAAGTCGACCATTGGCTCGACCTCGCCGAGCAACGCCTCGATCAGCCCTCGTCGCATCGGTAGGACGTGGGTGCCGCCGGGCGTCCAGCAGCAGTCAGTCGAGGCCGAGGCGGGCTCGGACTTCGGGTCTGCGGAGTGGCGGGACGGTCTGCGGCGGGACCCGGCGCTCGGGCATCTCGGCCAGCAGCTCCTCGGTGATCCGGGCCACCTCGGCGGCGGCGCGCTCGATCGGGCCGCGGGTGGTCGCGCTCAGCGAGCCGACCCCGGTCACCTTGCGCACGTACTGCAGAGCCGCCGCGTACACCTCTTCGGAGGTCGCCGCCGGCTCGAGTCCACGGAGAACGGTGATGTTTCTGCACATGCTCCGACAGTACGTCCCAGCAGGGACAGTCTTCGAAGCTTTGACAACCCTTTCAGCCTATGACCTATTGACAATCCTAATGCCATTAGGTTTTCCTCAGACCATGTCAACCGCGCAGGAGTTGGACCGCCGTGGCCGCCGTCGTCAGCAGACGATCGACGAGATCCTCGACGTCGCCGTCGAGTTGATGGAGGCCGAAGGTGTCGCCGCGCTGAGCCTGTCGGCCGTGGCCCGCAAGGTCGGCATGCAGCCGCCGTCGCTGTACCAGTACTTCCCGTCCAAGATGGCGATCTACGACGCCCTCTTCCAGCGCGGCGCCGAACAGGTCCTCGAGGCCCAGCGCAAGGCCCGCGCCGAGGCGACCACGACGGACCAGCGCGAACTCGGCCTGGTCGGAATCACCGCCTTCAGCCGGTGGTGCATCCAGAACCAGGTCCTCAGCCAGTTGCTCTTCTGGCGCACGGTGCCGGGCTTCGAACCGTCCCCGGAGGCGTTCGCGCCGGCGGTCGACGGACTGCAAGATCTGCGCAGCTATCTGGAGCAATCCGTGGCGGCAGGCCTGCTGCACCCGGACGCGGCGAGCGACGACGGCCTAGCCCTCTACACGGCGATGACAGCCGGCGTGCTGTCGCAGCAGATGGCGAACGAGCCCGACGCGACGTACGAGAACGGCCGGTTCACCCGTCTGATGCCCGTCATCCTCGACATGTTCTACGAGCGGTACAAGCCAACCAGGGGGAAGAAATGAGCACCACCACACTGCATGCACGAGAGATACCGCGAGCCGACCGAGCGACCACCCGCAAGCACCGCGACGCCGAGATCCGGGCCTGGCGCGACTTGATGCAGGAGCTCGACGAGGCCGACTGGCACCGGCGTACGGTCTGTACCGAGTGGGACGTGGCGGACATCGTCGGCCACTTGATCGGGCAAGCCGAGGACGTCAACCGGCCATGGTCGTTCCCACTGCGCGACCGCAAGGCCAAGCGCGTCTACCCCGACGTCGGCCTGCTCGACGCGCACATGCTGGTCCAGGCGGACGAGCACCGCGGTACGCCGGTCGCTGAGCTGCAGCAGAAGTTCGACAGGTTGTGGGGCAAGGCGACGCGCACGATCAGCCGCAATCCCGGGCTGATCCGGCGGATGCAAGTGAAGGTGGAAGGTGTCCCCGGCTTCGACAAACTCACTCTCGGCTACATCCAGGACATCCTGCTCGCGCGCGATCTGTGGATGCATCGTGACGACGTCTGCCAGGCACTCGGTCGTTCCTTCGATGCGGGCCCGTACGCCGAGGAGCTGGTCGCGCAGGTCATGCTCGACATCCAGGACGGCCCGTTCTGGAAGGGACTCCCGGTCGAGCTGATCCTGACCGGCCAGGGCGGCGGCACCTACCGCCTCGGCGACGGGCCGCCGATCGCCACGGTCCGCACGGACGCGGTCGCCTACATGCGCACCCTCTCCGGCCGCGACGACAACCCGGTCGTCGACCTCCTCGACGGCCAACCCGAGGGCGCCGACGCCGTCGCCACCTGCCGCATGCCGTTCTGAAACGCAGCGACCCCTCGGCCGCGGGGGGATGGACCGAGGGGTCGCTGAGCAACTGGTTCCGACGGTTGCCCGTCGATCAGCAAGACGGTTGCTGAGCAAATCAGTACGACGTTTGCTGGGTGGATCGGTACGACGGTTGCTGGTGGATCAGTACGACGGTTGCGAAGGGTCGATCTGGTCTACCCAGGCGACGACACCGCCGCCTACGTGGACTGCGTCGGAGAAGCCGGCGCCCTTGGCGATCGCGAGGACCTCGGCGGAGCGGACACCCGACTTGCAGTGGAAGACGAGCTGCTTGTCCTGCGGCAACTTCTCGAGTGCGACACCGGTCAGGAACTGGTCCTTGGGGATCAGCACCGAGCCCGGGATCTTGTTGATCTCGTACTCGTTCGGCTCGCGGACGTCGACCAGGACGAAGTCCTTCTCACCGTTGTCCTTCAGCTTGATCCACTCGCTCAGCTGCTTCACCGAGATGGTCGAACCGACGGCCGCGTCGGCGGCTTCCTCGGTCAGCGCGCCGCAGAAGCTCTCGTAGTCGATCAGCTCGGTGACGGTCGGGTTCTCGCCGCAGATCGCGCAGTTCGGGTCCTTGCGGACCTTCAGCGCACGCCAGTTCAGGTCGAGCGCCTCGTAGATGTTCAGCCTGCCGAGCGACGGGTCGCCGATGCCGGTGAGCAGCTTGATCGCCTCGGTCACCTGGGCGGCACCGACCGACGCGCACAGTACGCCGAGCACACCACCCTCGGCGCAGGACGGGACCATGCCGGGCGGCGGCGGCTCCGGGTAGAGGCAGCGGTAGCACGGGCCGTGCTCGGCCCAGAACACGCTGACCTGGCCGTCGAAGCGGAAGATCGAGCCCCAGACGTACGGCTTGCCGAGCAGCACCGCGGCGTCGTTCACCAGGTACCGGGTGGCGAAGTTGTCGGTGCCGTCGACGATCAGGTCGTACTGCTCGAAGATCTCGAACACGTTGTCGTTGTCGAGCCGGACCTCGTGCAGCACGACGTTGGTGTTCGGGTTGGTCTCCAGGATCGAGTCCTTGGCCGACTGCGCCTTCGACTTCCCGACGTCGGACTGGCCGTGGATGATCTGGCGCTGCAGGTTCGACTCGTCGACGGTGTCGAACTCGACGATGCCGAGCGTGCCGACGCCGGCCGCGGCCAGGTAGAGCAGCGCCGGGCTGCCCAGACCGCCGGCGCCGATCACCAGCACCTTCGCGTTCTTCAGCCGCTTCTGGCCGGCCATCCCGACCTCGGGGATGATCAGGTGCCGCGAATACCGGCGGACCTCGTCGATCGTCAGCTCAGCGGCCGGTTCGACCAGCGGTGGCAGTTGCACGGGTGCTCCTCGTCAACGGGAAACTTCGCAGTACGACTTACAACCAGCCGCACTTCCCCCATGTTCCCGCACCCATCCAACCCGCCCCGCCCCAGTCCGAATCCCAAGACATCCATCCCGTAATACGGACCCCTGGCAGGGTCTCGCTGTCAGGCGCAGGTTTAGAGAAAGCGTGGGGTGGAGGTGCCGCACTCCGCGGGCTAGCTCGGCGAAGCGCCCGGGGCGGCATCCCGCGCGGCGGGCCGCTTGCCGCCGCAAGGCACCGC